>UQUX01000209.1 GCA_900544425.1 uncultured Collinsella sp. | reverse complement strand
AGTCGCCCAGGGAGCCGCCCAAAATGGCGACGGTGCGGCACGGGCGATCGGCTTCGCCCCACACACGCGGGTCGCTGCCGAAGGCCGTGGCAGCACGGGTGGCAAGATCGCGCAGCGTGTACGGGTCGTTGAGCGTTGCAAGCGCGCCCAGGCCGGTTGCCTCGGGGTCGTCCACGTGCTCCAGTGAGCTCACGGGTGCGGCACCCAGCAGCTCGCTCAGGCAGACACGGGCTTCGTGCGAGCGGTCCAGGTTGGTGTGGAGCGATATGATGCTCACGCCGCAACGGGCCGCCTCATAGAGTGCCGCGCTGCACTGGGGGCGAGTGGTATCCGCTGGACAAAACGCCTCGGGCGCCTTGATATAGACAGGATGATGCGTCAGCAGCACGTTTGCACCGGCTTCTTGGGCGCGGAGAACATTAGCTTCGGTCGCATCGAGCGCGCAGGCAACACCGGTGATCTCAGCAGCGGGATCTCCCACAGATAGCCCAACATGATCCCAGCCCTCGGCGTCCATCTTGGGGTAGCGCGCCAGCAGCGCACGTTCAAGCTCGGCGACGATCATGCGGCACCCACGATCGAGAGCAGCGTCTGGGCAAACTCGTCCAGATCGCCCGGATTCACACGGTCATCGAAGGAGATGCGCAGTGCACCCAGGGCCTGCTCGCGGCCAATACCCATGGCGCTGAGAACATGGCTCGGGTCCATGCTGCCGCTCGAGCAGGCAGAACCGGCCGATACCTCAAAGCCGGCGGCGTCTAGCTTGATGATGAGCTCCTCGGAGTCCATGCCGTCGACGTAGATGGAAACCATGCCCGGCAGACGATCGGCCTGTGCGTAGTCGCCCATGGTGGCATGAATACGCGGATGAGCCGTAAGCGTGGCGTAGAGCTTATCGGATAAGACCTGCAGCGTCGCGCGCTCCTGGGCCACGTTCGGCAACAGCGCGGAAGCGGCAGCGGCAAAAGCAAGCTGTGTACGCAGGTCCTGCGTGCCGGCACGACGACCGGCCTCCTGTCCGCCGCCAAAGATGCGCGGGCGCAGCGGCGTGCGGCTCTTAAGGTAGAGCGCGCCGGATGCCACGGGGCCGCCGATCTTGTGCGCGGCAACGGTCATAGCATCGACGCCCAGCTCGGTGACATCGAGCGGAATATGCAAGTACCCTTGGATGGCATCGGTATGAAACAGGGCGCCGGCAGCATGTGCGGCCGCGGCAAGCTCGCGGATGGGCTGCGCCACGCCGGTCTCGTTGTTGGCAACCATGATGCTCACGAGCGCCACGTCGTTGCCGAGCAGTTCGACAAGCGTGGCAGGCTCAATGTAGCCCATGCGGCAGGGCTGCACCAAGTCGACGGTAAAGCCGGCGGCACGCAGCAGCGGCAGGTTGTCCAGAATCGAATCGTGCTCGATGGCCGAAACGATTACACGATCGCGCTTGCGATCGCGCTGACGAGCACCCTCGGCAAGACCGAGCAGCGCCAGCTGGTTGGCCTCGGTGCCGCCGTTGGTAAGGATGATCTCGGACGGGCGAACGCGTGCGCCAAAGCTACGGGCGATCTCGCGACGAGCGACTTCTAGGCGTGCGGCGGCCTTGCGGCCAAGCGAGTGCAGCGAGTTGGGGTTGACGCCGGCAATCTCGCTGTCGTCGTACTCGCGCTGCGCAAGGAGCGCCTCGGCGCGCATGGGCGTCGAGGCGGCATAGTCAAGATTCACGGGTATGCGGTTTTGACCTGCGGTCATAAGGGTTTATGCCTCCTGTGCGGCCTCGTTGCCCAGCTTCTGCAGCAGCGCAACCTCGGCAGCGGGATCTTCGGACTTAAATACGGCGGAGCCGGCCACCAGAACATCGGCACCGGCCTTAACGACCTCGGCGATGTTTTTGGAAGAGATGCCGCCGTCGACCTCGATCATGGGCGACACGCCGTGGCGCTCACACATGGCCTTGAGCTCGTGCAGTTTGGCGATGGTGCCGGGGATAAAGCTCTGGCCGCCAAAGCCGGGCTCCACCGTCATAATCAGCACCATATC
>UQUX01000208.1 GCA_900544425.1 uncultured Collinsella sp. | reverse complement strand
TGCCAGGCGCACGTGGACCGTGCCGTGAGCAAGCTCGACGGCGTCCAAAGCGTCGCGGTCAACCTGCTCGCCGGCTCCATGCTGGTCGACTACGACCCCGCGCAGGTCTCCCCCGACGACATCTGTACCGCCGTCGATCGCGCGGGTTATTCGGCCTCGCCCGTTAGCACGGGCACCGATGCCGCCAACTCAAACGGCAACGCGCAAGCCAGGTCCGGCGCCGCCCATATGGAGTCGCCGACCAAAAAGTTGGAGGCCGCCGCCTCTGCCATGCGCACCCGCCTCATCATCTCGATCATCTTCCTCATCCCACTGTTCTACATAGGCATGGGGCACATGCTCGGTTGGCCACTGCCCGGCGTCTTCACCGACCACACCCACAGCATGACGCTCGCGCTCACCGAGCTCGTCCTGCTCATTCCCATCGTCTACGTCAACGACGCATACTTTATCAACGGGTTTAAATCGCTTACGCACGGCGCGCCTACCATGGACGCCCTTATTGCCGTGGGCGCCACCGCGTCCATCGCCTGGTCGCTCTACGCCATGTTCATCATGGCCGACCAGCTAGCCGCGGGTCAGGTCCACGAGGCCATGATGACGAGCATGGACAACCTGTATTTTGAGAGCGCCGGCACGATCTTGTCGCTCGTCACCGTAGGCAAATATCTCGAGACACGCAGCAAATCCAAGACTGGCGGCGCCATCGAGGCGCTCATTGACCTGGCGCCCAAGACCGCGACCGTCGTGGCCGTCGACGGTACCGAGACCACCGTCGATGTCGATGCCATTCTGCCCGGCCAGGTGCTGCGTGTGCGCCCCGGCGAGTCCATCCCTGTCGACGGCGTGGTACTCGAGGGCGCTTCGGCCGTGGACGAAAGCGCACTGACCGGCGAGTCCATCCCCGTGGAGAAGACCGCCGGCGCCACCGTCAACGCCGCCACCGTCAACCGCACCGGATCGTTTACCTTCCGCGCTACGCGTGTGGGCGCTGACACGTCGCTCGCCAAGATTATCCAGCTCGTCGAGGACGCCAACGCCACCAAGGCACCCATTGCTCGACTGGCCGACAAGGTCGCCGGCGTGTTCGTGCCTGTGGTATTCGTGATCTCGGCCGTGACCTTTGTGGTGTGGATGGCACTGACCAGCGACGTGAATGAGGCGCTCACCTCCGCCGTCGCTGTGCTGGTGATCAGCTGCCCGTGCGCGCTGGGCCTGGCCACGCCCGTCGCCATTATGGTCGGCACCGGCAAGGGCGCCGAGATGGGCATTCTGTTTAAGAGCGCCGAGGCGCTGGAGAACCTGCGCAGCGTGGGCACCGTGGTGCTCGATAAGACGGGCACGGTCACCCGCGGCAAGCCTGCCGTGACCGATATCGTGGTAGCCACGCGCGCTGACGGCTCGCCCGCCATGAGCGAAAAGGCGCTGCTCAAGTTGGCCGCCGCGTTGGAGCGCTCGAGCGAGCACCCGCTGGCCGAGGCGATTATGGCCGAGTGTGAGACACGCGGGATCGTCGCGCGCATGGTCGAGGACTTTACTGCCGTGCCCGGGCGAGGCGTTACGGCGCGCGAGGGGCAAAACGCCATTGCAGCCGGCAACGTACGTCTGATGGACGAGCTGGGCGTTACCGTGCCCGCGGGTCTTGCCGAACAATTTGCCGCCGAGGGCAAGACGCCGCTGTTCTTTGCCAAGAACGGCGAGCTTGCCGGCACCATTGCCGTGGCTGACGAGGTCAAGGAGACGAGCGCCGGGGCCATCGCCGCACTGCGCTCGCTTGGCGTCGACGTGCGCATGCTCACCGGCGACAACCACGTGACGGCCGAGGCCATCGCCCGCCGCGTGGGACTGACCAGCAAGCAGGTCATCGCCGACGTGCTTCCCGCCGACAAGGAGCGCCACGTGCGCGAGCTGCAGGATGCGGGCAGTAAGGTCGCCATGGTGGGCGACGGCATCAACGACTCCCCCGCCCTGGCGCGCGCCGACGTGGGCCTTGCTATCGGCACCGGCGCCGACATCGCCAAGGAGGGCGCCGACGTGGTACTCATGCGCAGCGACCTCATGGACGTCGCCCGCGCCATCGAGCTTTCGCGCGCCACGATCCGCAACATCAAGCAGGACC
>UQUX01000207.1 GCA_900544425.1 uncultured Collinsella sp. | reverse complement strand
GACACCCTGTGTACTGGCAAGAAGAAGATCGAGTTCGCCGGCATCCCCACCTTCTCCCCCGAGCACTTTGCCCGCATCGAGCAGAAGGACACCATGAAGCGCAAGCAGTTCGTGAAAGGCATGGAGCAGATCGCTCAGGAGGGCGCTATCCAGATCTTCCGCGAAGTGGGCGGCGGCATGGAAGAAGTCGTGGTCGGCGTCGTCGGCGTGCTGCAGCTGGAAGTGCTGGAATACCGTCTGAACACCGAGTACAACGTCGAGATCCGGATGCAGCAGCTCCCCTTCGAGCAGCTGCGCTGGATCCAGAACGACCCCGACACCATCGATATCCCGGGCCTTTCGCTCACGCGCGACACGCTGCGCGTCGAGGACATGCGCGGCGGCAAGCTGCTGCTGTTTACGAGTCCGTGGAACGTGGATTGGGCAACCGATCACAACCCCGATCTTATCCTGTCGGAGTTTGGCAACGTAGCGTTTTAGTGTGCCGGCGCGGTGGCCTGGCGGGGCTGCCGCGCCGTTTGCTTGCCTGATGCCGTGTGAGCGGCTATCATACCCACCGTCGTCTCAAGACCGGGGCGTCCGAGCAGTTCGGGTCCGATATCCTGCTCGTTAAACCTAAAACCAAAGGAGTACATAATGATCAAGAAGGTCATGGAGGACTATAAGGTCCTGTTGCGGAGCATTCCCGCGGCAACGGTTTCGCTGTTTTTCGTGAGTGTCATCATGATGAACCTGCTGGCCAACAAAGAGCTCATCAGCCTGCCGTATCTGGCACTCGATTGCGGCTTTGTGGTGAGCTGGGTTTCGTTTTTGTGCCAGGACATGATTTGCAAGCGCTTTGGCGCCAAGGCATCCATCAAAATCTCTATCCTCGCGCTGCTGGTCAACCTGGCCGTGAGCCTGTGCTTTTGGGCATGCTCGCTCACGCCCGGTATGTGGGGCGCCTACTACGACACGGGCATGATCGAGGTTAACACTGCCCTTAACGCCACCATCGGCGGCACCTGGTACGTGGTGCTGGGCTCTTCGCTGGCAATGCTCGTCTCTGCCGTGGTTAACTCCACGCTCAACCAGTCGCTCGGCCGTATGCTCAAAAAGAATAACTTTGCGAGCTTCGCCTTCCGCTCCTATGTGTCCACGGGCGTTGGCCAGTTTATCGACAACCTGGTCTTTGCCATTGTGGTGAGCCACACGTTCTTTGGTTGGACCTGGGTGCAGGTCCTTATGTGCTCGCTGACCGGCGCTGTTGCCGAGCTGCTGTGCGAGGTCTTCCTGAGCCCCGTGGGCTACAAGGTTGTGCGTGGCTGGGAGCGCGAGAACGTGGGCTCCGAGTACCTCGAGCGCCACGCAACCGCCTAAGGAGCAAGTATGCGGGTTTTGATCACGGGCGCTTCGGGCGGTATCGGAGCCGCGTGCGTGCAGCGCTTTTTGGACGAGGGCCACGAGGTCGTGGGCTTTGATCTGCTGCCGGCGGCGATCGAACACGAGCGCTACCGCCATCTGATCGTTAATGTCTGCGAGCCGGACTCGTTTCCAGGCGACCTTGAACCCCAGGTGATCGTGAACGTTGCCGGTACGCAGGATTCGGCCGACGATATCGCCGCCAACCTGTGTGGCACCATCAACGTGACCGAGCGCTACGCCTTTGTGGGCGAGGGGCTTGCCGCCAAGCCGGCGCCGGCTATCAAGTCCGTGGTCAATGTGGGGTCGGCGAGCGGGCATACGGGATCGGAGTTTCCCGCCTATGCCGCCAGCAAGGGCGGCGTTATCGCCTACACCAAGAACCTTGCAAACCGCCTGGCACCGCAGGCCATCGCCAACAGTGTGGACCCGGGCGGCGTTATCACGCCGCTCAACCGTTGCGTGATGGAAGACGAACACCTGTGGAACCAGATTATGGAGCTCACGCCGCTTAAGCGCTGGGCCACCGCCCAAGAGATCGCTGAGTGGATCTACTTTGTGGGCGTGACCAACCGGTTTATGACCGGGCAGAGCCTGCTGATCGATGGCGGCGAGGCCGGCCGCACCCAGTTTATCTGGCCCGAATAGGAAACGCGCCCGATGGAATGAACTGCACCCCAAAACTTGGACGGCTTAAATAAGAACTACGCCGCAAGGGAC
>UQUX01000206.1 GCA_900544425.1 uncultured Collinsella sp. | reverse complement strand
CCCAGCGTTACCTGCACTATCAGCCCGGCGCTGCCGTTTGTATTGCTCGACCCGGAAAAGACCCATTCGACCGATACGCAAAAGAAGAACGGCGACATCGTGTGCTCGGGCATCATTGAGAGCGCCCGTGCCGCACTGGAAGCTGGCGTTAAGGTGGGCCTTGGCACGGACTCGAGCTGCCCGTTCGTGACGCAGTACGACATGTGGCGTGAGGTGGCCTATTTTGCCAAGTATGTCGGCGTGAGTAACGCCTTCGCGCTGCATACGGCCACGCAGGTCAATGCCGAGCTGCTGGGGCTGGGCGGCGAGACCGGCACAATCGAGTGCGACAAGGCCGCCGATATCCTGGTGACACGCAAGAACCCGCTCGATGACCTGTGCGCACTGCGTGAGCCGACGCACGTGATGTGTCGCGGCGATCTGGTGCGCAAGCTCAAGGTGAAGCGCATTCCCGAGGTGGACGCCGAGCTCGACGCGATTATGGCCATGCCTGCCGAAGCGCTTGCCGAGGAGCTCGCCCGCGATGGCGTGGCGTAAGCGCGCGATATGGCGATGCGACAAAGGGACAATCCTTTTGTCATAATCAGAAAAAGCCGAGGTCCCAGTGCGAGGCCTCGGCTCTTATTTGTCCCATGGTATGGCGGCTATGAGCGCGTCTCCATCTTGGCATGGCACTTGGGGCAGGTGACGCGGATCTTGCCTTTGCCCTTGGGAACGGAGAGCATCTGGCCGCAGTTGGGGCACTTGAGATAGGCCGTGGTCTTGCGGCCCTTCCACATCTTCTTGGCTGTGCGCTTGGCACGTTCAAAGTCTTCCTTGCTAGTACCGGCTGCGCGCGAGGCGTTGGCCGCTGCAGCTCCGCCGCCCAAGCTAGCTACAAACTTGCCCAAGCCGGGTACGTTTGCAGTCGCGGCGACAAAGGCCTCGTTCTCCTTGCGACGTGCATCGATATTTTTGGACAGGCCGCGCAGCACGCCAATCACGATTACGGCGATGGCAATCCAGCTGAGCCACTGGATACGAGCCATCGAACCGATCATGGCGATGATAATGCCTGCGAAGCCCATCACGATGGTGAGTTCGTCAGCGCCATTGCGGCCCTTCATAAAGTCATTCATGCAAATTGCCTTTCATTCGATATGCCGCACGCCTTTATACCCGATTTAGAGCAAGGGGGACAGGTTAATCTGCACCAATGTGGTGCAAACGTACCTGTCCCCGGAATACCAAGACGGTGCAAAGAAGTCTGTCCCCAATGCCCCAATTACTTGGAGAGTTTGTCGACGACGCGTTCGATTTCGGCGAGCTTGGCGGCTTTGAGGTCTTCGTCGCCCGATTCGATTGCCGAAGTCACGCAGCCCTCGATATGCGCCTTGAGCACGTCGGCGTTAATGCGCGCGAGGAGCGCCTGTGTGGCCATGAGCTGCGTGGAAATATCGACGCAGTAGCGGTCCTCATCGACCATCCGCAGGATGCCGTCGATCTGACCGCGTGCCGTCTTGAGCATGCGGGTCACCGATTTATGGTCTGCCATCATAGCGGGTCCTCGTTTCTGGTCGATGGGGTCGAATGCTTCTGGTAGCTGCTACGCGGCGGCCACGGACAGGGCGTGGAACTTCTCGCCCGCGGCCTCGACAGCGGCGGCGAGCTGCTCGGCGGTCACGGTGTCGGCGCACTCCACTTGGACGGTCTGGGTCTCGTGATCGGCGTCGGCGTCGGTCACGCCGGCTACGTTGAGCAGCGCCGTCTCGACGGTGGCGTCGCAGTGGCCGCACATGAGGCCGGAAGTCTTGATTGTGAAACGCATGGGTATTCCTCTCTGTTGTGTCGGCTTTCCCAGGCACCCGACCTTGACCTTCAAGCCGTCGCTCGCGTACCAAAGTACGCGTCGCTCCTCTTTCAGGTCAATCTCGGGCACCTGGAAAACCCGTTCTAAATGGACTTAATGGTGATCCTATTTTGCCACTTTGGGCTTAAAGGATTTTAGGCGCAGAGCGTTGCTTACGACACATACGCTCGACAGGCTCATGGCCGCGGCGCCAAACATCGGCGAGAGCTGCCACCCGGTGAGCGGGAAGAACACGCCCGCCGCCAGCGGAATGCCGATGCCGTTGTAGAACAGCG
>UQUX01000205.1 GCA_900544425.1 uncultured Collinsella sp. | reverse complement strand
TTGGCACGGATCACGCGGCCGAGACCGGAGAAGAACGGCGCGACGGCCATGACGACCACGCCCTGCAGAACGGCAAGTACGATGTTGTTCATGCTCTCCCCTCCTTAACCCATTTGCACGGCGAGCACGAGGAACACCACGAGTGCCGCGACGATGTAGCAGATATAGATGCTGTAGTTGCCACCCTCGAGCTTAGTCGCGAGGTCGGCGAGCTTCTCGACACCCTTATGCGGGGCATTGACGAGAACCTTGTCGGGTACGGGCTCCACAGCCTCGGCCACACCGGTGAGCTTCTGGAAGAAGTGCGCGATAGACCAGCAGACGGCCGTGCAGCGGTCGCGCAGCGTGTAGAGCGGCTGCATAAACCAGGACACCTCGGAGGCAAAGGTCGTAGCCACGACGGGCATATGCTCGTTGGGAGCATAGCCGCATGCCCACGGCTGGGACTTCTGCACCTTGCCGACGGTCTTGAGCTTGCGATAACCGCAGGCAAGACCGACGAGCACCACGAGCGCAATAGCGATCGCGGGCGTGGAGGTGGCAGCGCCGGAGTACTGGTTCATGAGCTCCATGCCCTCGGCGGCAAACACGCCGCCGTACGGATGCAGCACGGACGCGGCGACATCGACCAGCACGGGCGCGATCACGGGAGCGCCAATGCCCAGCACGACGCAGATGGCCGCGAGCAGGCCCTGCGCGAACACCATGGGGGCGGGAACCTCCTTGGCATTGGCCGCAGCCTCGGAACGGGGCGCGGAGGCAAAGGAGACGCCATAGGCCTTGACGAAGCACGTGACAGCCAGCGCGCCGGTAATGGCAAGCGCGACGGCAGCGAACACGGCCACGATCATGACGGCCTTGTCGCCCTGCATGGCGGCATTAAACAACGACTGGTAGGTAAACCACTCGGAAACAAAGCCGTTAAAGGGCGGGATGGCCGAGATGGCAAGCGCGCCAACAAGGAAGCAGATGGCCGTTGCCGGCATACGACGGAACAGGCCGCCCATCTTCTCCATATTGCGCGTACCCGTAGAGTACAGCAGCGCACCGGCGCCCAAGAACAGCTCGCCCTTAAACATCGCGTGGTTAAACGTGTGGTAGAGGGCGGCCATCAGAGCCAGGACGGCGATGCCGACCGAGTTGAGCGCCATGGCGGCCATGGAGGCGCCGACACCGAGCAGAATGATGCCGATGTTCTCGACGGAGTGATAGGCCAGCAGACGCTTGATGTCATGCTCCTGCAGGGCGAAGGCCACGCCGAGGACCGACGAGATCGCACCGAAGACCATGACCATAAGGCCCCACCAGACCTGAACGCCCGAGGCGGAGAGCAGGTCGAGACCAACCTTGAGGATACCGAAGATACCGATCTTGATCATGCCGCCGGACATGAGGGCCGACACGTTGGACGGCGCCTCGGGATGCGCCTTGGGCAGCCAGCCGTGCAGCGGGATGATACCGGCCTTGGCGCCAAAGCCAAAGAAGGCGAGCACGAAGCACACGGATGCGACCGCGGGGCTAAACTGTGTGACGCGGAAATCCGCAAAGGCAAAGGAGCCACCGGCGAAGTTGGTCATGGTGAGGAAGCTCGCCATGATGAGCACAAAGCCCACGTGTGCGATCACAAAGTAGAGCCAACCGCCGTGGATGGAATTCTCGTTCTCCTCGATCACGACCAGGAAGTACGAGGTCAGCGACATGAGCTCAAAGGCGACCAGGAACCAAAACACGTTGTCGGCGGTGATGACGAGCATCATGGACGCCACGAAGGTGTTAAAGAAGAAGCCAGCGCGGCCCTTTTTGCCCGGGTACTCATCAAAGTAGTTGAGACCGTAGATCGAACCGGCAAACGCGAGCACCGAGATGAGCGCCACGAACAGGCCGGACAGCTGATTGAGCAGCAGCTGGAAATGGGCAAACGGGAAAAACACGATGGTGTCGACCGACGTGACATCGCCCAGCACGGCCTGGATACCGGCCACAAACGAAAGCACCGCGGCGACGGCGCCGATAAGGCAGCCGGCGGTTTTGGCGGCGTTATCGGCTTTGATCAGCAGAACCGAGGCGAGCGCACCGATGCACGAGACGGCAAGCGATGCGATAAACAGCGTCATGCTATCCATTCT
>UQUX01000204.1 GCA_900544425.1 uncultured Collinsella sp. | reverse complement strand
CCAAGCCCGCCGCGATCATGCCGAGCGCCTGCATAATGGCAACCTGACCCTGAGTAAATAGCCCACCGGTCAAATTGCGCAGGATAATGGGGAACGCCAGGTCAATGGCGGCAAGCACCAGAGCACAAACAGTATCAGCAACAAAAAGCCCCATCTGGGGCTCGTAGTAAGAAAGAAACCTCTTAAACATAATCACCTTACGCGGTTTTACCAAACCGCGTTTCGTCTCGACGCTGCAAGTGCTCCATTTGGACAATCTGGCCTTCAATCGTCGGTCGCGTATATCCATACGCTTCCCTCCTCTTTTAGGCCACCTTGTCTCAAATGGAGCACTTTCGCTGACTTACACAAACCTGCGGGATCATCCCCGCTCGTTAAAGCTCCGCTCCGCCTAGTCGGTGCGCGATGCTATCGCATGCCAAGGCGCCCACGACGGTCTTGGCGTCTTCGATCTTGCCGTCGAGCACGGCGTCGATCAGCTCGTGCAGCGGCACCAGGTCCACGTTGACAAACTCGTCATCATCGGGGTTGGGCGCATCAAACTCGAGCTTGGTAGCCAAGTAGATGTGGATGATCTCATCGCAAAAACCGCAGGACGTGACAATCGACGTCAAAAAGCGAATGCGACCGGCCCTAAAGCCCGTCTCCTCATGCAGTTCGCGCTTGGCGCAATCGAGCGGGTCCTCGCCTGGATCGAGCTTGCCGGCGGGAATCTCGACCGTCACGCGGTCGATGGCGGTGCGGTACTGACGCACCAGTACGATCTTGCCGCTCTCGGTCAGTGCCACAACGGCCGCCGCACCCGGATGGCGAACGATATCACGGGCGCTGCGGTGACCGTTGGGCAGCTCAACCTCAAGACGGTGGACGTCGAGAATCTTGCCCTTCCAGGCGCACTCCTCCGAAAGAATCTTCTCGTGCAGCCCGGCATCGTGCGGGTCGTCGTCGCCCAGCACCAGTGCCGGCTCGTCAGCGACCTCGCCACCAGGCTCGCCCTCGGCGTGCCCATACATGCGGCTGTCCTCTTCGACAATCTGCGCGTCCACGAGCTCTTCGTTCTTCTCGTCCATCCGTCCCATTCCTCTCGGATTTTAGGCATCCCAGGCGTCGCGACCGCGCAGCGCGCGCAGGCCGATGTCGTGACGCAGGGTCTTGCCCTCAAAATCAATCTTCTCGCAGGCCTCGTAGGCAAGGTTGCGAGCGTTCTCGAACGTGTCGCCCAGAGCGGTCACGGCAAGCACGCGGCCACCATTGGTCACGAGCTGGCCGTCCACCACGGCAGTGCCCGCGTGGTACACGGTCACGTTCTCCATGGCCTCGGCATCCTCAATACCGGTGATGACCTTTCCTTTCTCGTAGCTGCCGGGGTAGCCCGCGCTCGTCAGGACAACAGCCACGGCCCACTCGTCACGCCAATCGAGCTCAATCTGATCAAGCTCGCAGTTGGCGCAGGCGAACATAACCTCGACCAGGTCGTTCTTAAGGCGCGGGAGCACGACCTGAGTCTCGGGATCACCAAAGCGGGCATTGAACTCCAGCACCTTGGGGCCGGCAGGCGTGAGCATAAAGCCGCCGTACAGGCAGCCGCGGTAGTCGATGCCCTCGGCGGCGAGCTCGGCCACGGTCTGCTCCATGACCTTCACCATGGTGGCGTGCTCCTCGTCGGTCACGATGGGCACCGGGCTGTAAACGCCCATGCCGCCGGTGTTGGGGCCAAGGTCGCCCTCGAGCGCACGTTTGTGGTCCTGCGAGGTAGCCATGGGGCGCACGGTCTTGCCGTCGGTAAAGGCCAGCAGCGAGCACTCGGGGCCGGTCAGCATCTCCTCGATGACCACGGTGTTGCCGGCATCGCCAAAGGTGCCGCCAAAGCACTCGCGCACGGCTTCCTCGGCCTGCTCAAGTTCGGTCGCCACGATAACGCCCTTGCCGGCGGCAAGGCCGTCAGCCTTCACGACCAGCGGGGCGCCTTGCTCGCGTACGTAGGCGAGAGCCGAAGCCTCGTCGGTAAACGAGCCGTAGGCTGCCGTCGGGATACCGGCGCGCTCCATGAGCTGCTTGGAGAACAGCTTAGAGCCCTCCATCTGGGCGCCCTCGGCACCCGGGCCAAAGCAGGGAATACCCGCCGCGCGCACGGCG
>UQUX01000203.1 GCA_900544425.1 uncultured Collinsella sp. | reverse complement strand
AGGCCCTTGTTGACGGATTTCTCGTCATACTCGAGCGTCTCGGCCGTAGCGAAAATGGGAGCGGCGACGGTCACGGCGTCGGCCGGCATCTTGGTGCGCGGCTTAACGATGGCGGCAAGCGCGTCGATCCAATCCTCGCCGTACTCGACATTACCCTCGATGAGACCCGCCTCGTGCAGCTCGGGGACCATGATCTCGTCGGCAAACTGGGCATCGGACATGCCGTTGATGTATTCGGCGTTGACCCAATCGAGCTTCTTGGGGTCGAAGGTCGCCGGGTTCTTGGAGATGCGGTCGAGCGAGAACTTGCTGGCCAGGACATCGCGCGGGATGATCGTGGTCTCGCCGTCGAGCGACCAGCCGAGCAGCGCCAAGTAGTTGACGAAGGCGTCGGACAGGTAGCCGGCGTCGCGGTACTCCTCCACCGAGGTGGCACCGTGGCGCTTGGAGAGCTTCTTGCCGTCGGCGCCCAGGATCATGGAGATGTGGGCGAACGTGGGCACGGGCGCGCCGAGAGCCTCATAGACCATGACCTGGCGCGGGGTGTTGGAAAGGTGGTCGTCGCCGCGGATGACATGGGTGATCTTCATCATGGCGTCGTCGACGACGGTCGCGAAGTTGTACGTGGGCGTGCCGTCGGAGCGGAAGATGACAAAGTCGTCGAGCTCCTTGGCGTCGAAGGTCACCTCGCCGTGGACGGCGTCGTGGATAACGACGTCGCCGCGGTCCTCGGGCACCTTGATGCGCAGGACGTAGGACTCGCCGGCCTCGATGCGGCGGCGGGCCTCCTCGGGATCAAGATCGCGGCAACGGCGCTGATAGCCCTGGAAGGGGTCCTTGCGCTCCTGCGCGGCCTTGCGGTCGGCGTCGAGCTGCTCCTTGGTGCAGAAGCAGGGATAAGCCTTGCCCTCGTCCCAAAGCTTCTGGGCGGCCTGCTTGTACAGGTCCAGGCGCTCGGTCTGGGCGTAGGGGCCAAAATCGCCGCCCACCTCGGGACCCTCGTCCCAGTCCAGGCCTAGCCAACGCATGGCGCGCAGGATGATCTGCGTGTTCTCGTCGGTGGAGCGGGTGGGGTCGGTGTCGTCGATGCGCAGGATGAACGTGCCGCCGTTTGCGCGGGCGAAAGCCCAGTTATAGATAGCGGTGCGGGCGCCGCCGATGTGCAGCTTGCCCGTCGGTGAGGGTGCAAAGCGGACGCGAACGTCTGATGCCATGGAAATCTCCTCGATTGCAGGATGGATGTCTAACCGCACCAGTATAAAGCATCAGAGCAACCTCCGCACAAAGGGCACCGACCCACTCATTGGGGACAGACTTAAATGACCAGTCGTTGGAGACGTTCTTAGTTTAAGGCTGGTCATTTATGTCTGTCCCCAATGAGTAAGGCTGGTCATTTAAGCCTGTCCCCAATGAGTAGGTGCGGAAAGGGTGTGAATGTTTGATTTACGCGCTATGATGTGCCCTTGCATAGAGAGCCTGGCGGAATGGTAACGGTCGCCGGGACACGTTTTTGAAAGGACTATCATGTCAGAAGAACTTCGTTCCATCCCGCCCCAACACGGGTCCTTTGTTTTTACGTCGGAGTCGGTGACCGAAGGTCATCCCGATAAGATCGCCGACCAGATCAGCGACGCCGTCCTCGACGCAATCCTCGCCAAAGAAATAGAGCTCCAGGAGCAGGGCTACATCGCCCCCAACGGCGTGCCTGCCAACGTGGAGAACGTTCGCTGCGCCTGCGAGACCCTCGTGACCACCGGCACCGTCATCGTCGCCGGCGAGATTCGCACTCAGGCCTATGTCGACGTACAGGAAATCGCCCGCGGCGTTATCCGCCGCATTGGCTATAACCGTGCCAAGTTCGGTTTTGACTGCGACACCTGCGGCGTTATGAGCCTCATCCACGAGCAGTCGCCCGATATCGCCCAGGGCGTCGACGAGTCCTTCGAGACCCAGACCGGCGCCACCACCGACCCGATCGACCTGATCGGCGCCGGCGACCAGGGCATGATGTTCGGCTACGCCTCCAACGAGACCAAGACCCTCATGCCGATGCCACACTACCTGGCAAGCCGCCTGGCCGAGCGCTTGGCCGCCGTGCGCCACGACGGTACCCTCGCCTATCTGCGTCCCGACGGCAA
>UQUX01000202.1 GCA_900544425.1 uncultured Collinsella sp. | reverse complement strand
GGCCAGTCGACCTTGACTAGTGCAAGCTCGGCCAAAAACGAGAGTCCTACCACGCCCACGAAGGCGATGATCCAGCGTTCGGCGCGTTTGTAGGAGCTTGTCATGAGCATCGCCATCGATACTGCCGCCACGATGACGCAGCCCGCGCGCACGGGCAGCCCAAAGAGCATTTGAAGGGCAATCGCGCCACCCAGGACTTCGGCCATGGCGGTGGCGATGGTCACGAGATAGGCGCTGGCGAGTACCGCGCGTCCCACGATGCGGAGGAGGTAGCGTGTCGTGGCCTCGGCAAGACAGGTGCCCGTGGCGATGCCCAAGTGCGCCGCGTTGTGCTGCAGCACGATGAGCATGATCGTGGACAGCGTGACGATCCACAGCAGCGCGTAGCCAAACTGCGAGCCGGCGGCCATGTTGGAGGCCCAGTTGCCCGGATCGATAAAGCCGACGGTCACGAGCAGCCCGGGGCCGATATGCCGGGCGATATCCAGACCTCCGTGGCCTCCGGTGCGGTGCGAGCCAAAGTGTTGTTTGAGATGGTTGAGCATGGTGAGCTCCTGCGTGCCGTTTGTTTGACGCCGCAAAGGATACCCGTTTTATGCTAAAAAGTTAACCAAGACTAACAAAATTGTTGTATTTGAATAGGATGGGGAAAGGAGTTGCCGAAATGTCTTGATCTGTAACAACTAGGGATGGAAATTGGACCTAGGTGTTACAGATCGAGACAGGAAGAAATGGTCCTATGGAAAATCTCGATCTGTAACAGTTAGCTGCAAAAACCGGCCCTTCGTGTTACAGATCGAGACATTCGGAACTGTCTCTCGAAAACATCTCAATCTGTAACATCTAGGCGCCAAAATTGGGTCTTCCTGTTACAGATTGAGATGTTTGAAGCGGTGAGCTTACAGGCCGAACTCGGGGCCCTTGTTGTCGTCCTTGAGGTCGGCGGTGTCCACTCGTAGGGCGTGCGTTACGCGATTGTTTCGAAACGGGCGGGAAACACAACGGGCCGGTGATGCTCCTAGTATGCCTATTCAACTGATTGTCTAATATTTAGGGGAGGATCGCGATGCAGGCAGATTCCGCTCAGCAGCAGGGCCTTTATCGCCCCGAATTCGATCACGATGCGTGTGGCATCGGCGCGCTTGCCGATATCAACGGTGAGCGCCATCACCAGATTCTGGACGATGCGCTGTCCATTCTGGTCAACTTGGAGCACCGCGGCGGCACGGGACTTGAGAAGAACACCGGCGACGGCGCCGGCATCCTGTTTCAGGTTCCGCATCACTTTTTCCGCAAAGAGGCTCAAAAGTGCGGCCAGATTCTGCCGGCAGAGGGCGACTATGGCGTGGCCATGCTGTTCTTCCCGCAGGACGACAAGGGCGTAGAGGATGCCCGTCGCGTGTTTGAGGAGGGCTGCGCCGAGGCCGGCGTGCCGCTGCTTTTTTGGCGCGAGGTGCCGGTCGACCCGCACGATTTGGGCGAGACGGCCCGCGCCTGCATGCCCACCATCTTGCAGGCCTTCCTGGGCCGTCCGGACGACACGCCCGCCGGCGATGCCTTCGAGCGTCGTCTGTACGTGTGCCGCCGCACCATCGAGAAGAAGGCCGACGTCGAGTTTGCCCTGCGCGACAAGATCTTCTATGTGTGCTCCATGAGCTCGCGCACCATCGTGTACAAGGGCATGCTGGTCGCCACGCAGATGCGCCGCTTCTTCATCGACCTCAACGACGCCGCCGTCAAAACGGCCGTGGCGCTCGTTCACTCGCGCTACTCCACCAACACCACGCCCAGCTGGGAGCGTGCGCACCCCAACCGTTTTATCATCCACAACGGCGAGATCAACACCCTCAAGGGCAACGTCAACTGGATTCGCGCCCGCGAACCCAACCTGTACAGCCCCGTGCTGCAGCACGATCTTGAGCGCGTGATGCCCATCATCAACCGTGAGGGTTCCGACTCCGCGATTCTGGACAACGTGCTCGAGTTTTTGGTCATGAACGGCCGTCCGCTCACGCGCGCCGCATCCATGCTGCTGCCCGAGCCGTGGGACCACAACGACAGCCTGAGCGAGGAGCGCCGCGCCTACGACGCCTACCAGTCCATGCTCATGGAGCCGTGGGACGGTCCTGCCGCTATCGCCTTTACCGACGGTCGCACGCTGGGTGCCGCCCTCGACCGTAACG
>UQUX01000201.1 GCA_900544425.1 uncultured Collinsella sp. | reverse complement strand
CCTCGCGCTCACGGTCGTTAAAACTGGCTTCATGTTGCTCGCCCGAAAGCCGCAGGGCATCGTCCAGGAACACCTCGTGCACCTCGACCACGTTGCCGGGCAGCTCGTAGACAAACTTGCCGCGGTCGGCAGCATGTGCGCCGATCACCCATAGCACAAACTCATGCTCGGGCATGGCCTGGATATAGCCATGCATCCAGGTAGATACGCCGCCGTGCACATAGGGGTAGCAACCCTCGAGTACCAAGCAGATTCTCATTTATCGCCACCCTCCTTGCGCTCGATCGTCACGGTCTTATCATTTGCCTTGAGCAGATACAGATTGCCCGTAAGGTGCGTCAGTTCGCCGCCCGTCACCGCACCCGGCTCGCCATTATTGGCGCGGAACATGAGCCACGCCTCGTCGTGGAAATTGCCCAGGCTGAGCGTCCAGGCATCCGCGCTGGTATCCAAGCTCACCGACACGGACGAAAAGCGCTGGATGGCACCGGAGCACTCCGACGCCGTCTGGTGCCGCAGGTCGGGCGCGGATTTGGTAAGCCACTCCAGGTAGTCGACCAGGCCGCCCTTGTAGACCTCCCAGCCCTCCTTGGCTCCGCGATCGGGGTCCAAAAGGTCGTCCGGGTGCATAAAATGCGTACTCACGTAGTGCATGTTGAGCTCGGACACCGCGGCCAGACGCATATAGGAATCGTCGACCATGCCGCCCGAAACAATGCGCGGCTGCTCCACAATGCCATCGCTCGCCACGCCAAACTCCTGCACGTACGGCAGGTCGGTGCCATCCTTAAAATACGTACTGGCAATGGTCTTAATTCGCGGAACATCGGTACCGATAAGCTTGCGCGCGCGGGCCGAAAGGATATTCGACGGTGGCACGTAGACCGAGCCGTGCGCATTGGGCAGCACCTCGTCCTGGAAGGCTATAAGCTCGTTGAGCGAAGCGACGAGAGTCTCTTTGTTCTTCCACGTCTTGTAGTCGTACAACGTGCCGTAGTCGGTGTCCCAGAGCGCGAGCGGCTGATGGTTGTAGCCGTGAAAGCCCAGCTCTCCGCCCATCTGCAGCAGCATGCCGCCAAAGTAGCGGAACTGTGTGGCATCGGCTTGGCGCGCGGGCTCGGTCTGGTTGACCGCGTCCTCGTAGTTTTCGATCATCACGCCGGTATAGCGAATGCCGTATTTTTGCGCAAGCTTTTGCAGATCGGGCCACCAGACCTTGGTGTAAAAATCGGCAATGGAAAGGCCGTAGTCACGCTTGATATAAGTACCATCGCCCGAGGGCACGGGGCTAGGAAAGTCGTCCAAATAGAACACGGCGCTGTTGATGACCGGATAGGCCGTGGCATCACCCAGCAGACTGATCGCCGCGGCGTAAAAGCCACGCATGACCTTGTCATAGATACCGATATTGCATACCACGGTGCGCCCGCTGCCGCAGTCATTCGACCAAATGAGCGGGGCGCCCGCATCGCCGGTCATAGCCCACACACGAGCCGTCTCGCGCAGCGATACCGAAAGCGACGAATCAAAGGGGTCCGAGAGCTCGTAGCGCTCTCCCCCGCCCAGCATAAAGTCCTCGCTCGGCACAATGCTTTCGGCTTTTACATAGTCATATCCGGCCGATTCAATGCCAAGCTTGGAGGCAATCACTTGCAGATAGCTCGAGTTATCCGGCGGCATGGCGAGCATAAGCGAACCGCCGGCACTCACCCAACTCATAATGTCGCTCAGGTGCGTACCGAGCCCATCGAGCGACGGCATGAGCAAAATCACGCGATCGAAGGAGGTCAGCGAGGGAAAGGCATCCGCACCAGCCAGGGCAAGGTCCACGTCGCGGTGCGCAATCTTCATGTCGAGCAGGATCTGGTCGAACTGTTCCTTTACGTCCTCGACGCCAGCTTGATCGGAATCGGTAATGACCAGGCACGTGGGCTTTTGGCCAAAGATTGCCGAGGAGGCCGGCACCGCGTCGTTGGCGGCGAGCATGCCCAGCTTGTGCTGTCCAGCGCTGTACTGCACGCCGGCGCGTTCGATCAGTAGCACGGCGGCCATGACGATAAAAACAGCCCACACTACGAGCAGCCCCATCCAACGAAAGCGGCCTGCACGGTCGCGGACAAGTTGCACCACGCTCATGTGGCCTCCTCCCCGTCGCGCCAAAACGCCAACTGTTCGCGGTTGGCGGCATTCAAATGCACA
>UQUX01000200.1 GCA_900544425.1 uncultured Collinsella sp. | reverse complement strand
GCAGGTACGGGGTCAGCTGTGTTTCGCCAGCTAATCCGGCAGGGCAAGGCGTTCTACGCGGGCGTTCTGCACGAAGGGGACATCGACTGCGAGCTTGCGCGCGACCTGGCGACGGAATGCGTGGCCGAGCGCGCCTTCGAGCCGATCGGGGATAAAACCATAGCCCGCGCCAAAGAGCTCCTCGTCCACTGCGCGCGTCTTATCGTGTGCCCCGCCGCCTTCGGCACCATAAACGCCCGCAACGCAGAGCTCGTCGAGTTCGCACGCTCGCATGGTATCGAGGTCATGCGAGCGTGCGAAGGCGCATCGGAGGATTCCAAAATTGGAGTGGGAAGGATAAACTGGACTTTCTTTTAAGGATCCTCAGGCTACAGCTCCTACGCCGGCAAGGTCTCCAAGGCGCCGGAGAACCTCAGGAACAGGAATTTCCACGCCGACGAGCCCAACTAGGCCTAATCCAAGCGAGATTCCAGACTCGACAGACCATTGAGAGTCAGATCGTTGGCGACCTCAGAGACGCGCTCGATAGGAACCGAGCCGTCAGACAGCGCCCACGTGCGATAGATACCGATAATACCCGACAGCAAAAACGCCAGATAGTAGTCGAACATTTCGTCCTTGAGACCTTGGGGCAGCAGATCTCGCTCGGCAATCTCGTGCTCGAGCGGCGCACGAAGACGAGCCATGAAATCATCGAGCGGAATATTCTCGATCAGCTGACGATTGAGCACCAAGTTGTTGCACAGTGCCTCGTTAACGGTTTTAAAGAAGGTCGCCGCCGCGCTCAGGGCGCGCTCGTTGGTGTCGCCGTCCATGGAAGCAAGCGTTTTCTCGACTGAGTCGACAATCATCTCCACCACATCGACGGCAATGGCATCGAGCAGGCCGTCAACCGTACCAAAGTGTACGTAAAAGGTCTTGCGGTCGACATTGGCCTCGCGCGCGATGGCACTCACCGTAATGTCTGCCAGCGGCTTTTCCATGAGCAGGCGCTCGAAAGCCGAAAGGATGGCATTACGGCTGCGAACGATGCGACGATCAAGACGCGGTTTGCTGGTTGCCATGGGCGTGTCCCTTCGATATGCGAGCATTCATCAACAGATGAGAGATAATCTACGTAAGAGGATTATCCCCCATACGGCACAAATATGCCCCGCATCATGAAGAACGCACGACTGCCCTACTGCGACTTAGGGTGCTTCTTCTTATTGAGTGCCGACGGAGATACGCGAATACCATCGCCTGTCTGGCGCACATAGGCTTTATGAGCAGGCTTAGCGGTCCCAGAAGCCTTCTGAGCGTGCTTCTTGGGATCAACGGTAACAGCATTCATGGGGTGCGGCTTAGTGGGCGCAGAGGGCGTCTGAGGCGTGCGGCCGAGCTTGCGCATCACGCGATCCCAGCGTGCATGGATGCTCTCGTTGTGGGCGCTCTTAAGTCCCAGCAGGGGCGCAGCCAAAATGGTAGGCGCAATAAACGTAATGAGACGCCACAGCAGATAGCCGGCGGTCGAAGCCGACCCAAAGAAATGACCCAAGAACAATGCAAAGCCGCCCTCAGCGCCACCAGTTCCACCGGGCAAGGGAACCGCAGAGCTTAACAGCTGGACAAAGGCGCTCGCGGCCATGACCGAGAAAAAGTCGACCTCGTGGTGGCCAAAGGCAAGCATCAGGAAATACGGAACCAGATAGAAAAACGCGAGCTGCAGCATGGTGATAAACACGGTGAGCAGCATGGAAGAAAAATGTCCGGCCGAAAGCTTGAACTTCTCGGAGAAGGAGTAGATCTCGCCATCGACAAACGTGCGCCAACTCTCGATCTTAGTGGCCGAGACACCAATGCGCTCGAGCCAATTGATGATGCAATGGGCGACGCGCGTGACGGTCTTAGGCATGAGCGCGACGGCGAAGATGCCAAGCAAGATGCAGCAGTGTCCACCAAAGCTAAAGACGCACAGCAGCGTCATGTCGCCGTAGCGTTCGGCAAAAAACGGCATACGGGCGAGCAGCAGGATAGCGCCCCAGGCGACCAGGCCAAACTGGTACACGATAAAACGCGTGAATTGCGTGGCGCCGGCCTCGCCCACGTTTTGGCCGGCCTTGGTCAGGCGATAGATCTGAGCCGGGGTGGAGCCCATCATCATGGGCGTCAGGTTGCCAAAGAAGATGCCACTCGCCTCGACCGAGATCAGGTCGCGGATGCCGACGGGCGAATTGGGATCGAGCCAGACGGCGATCGCATAGGCCACAATGCCAAAGAACAGGTACATGAACATGCAAAGA
>UQUX01000199.1 GCA_900544425.1 uncultured Collinsella sp. | reverse complement strand
CGTTCCCGCTTCCGACTCCGGTTCGCGCTTCCGTTCGCTGCTCGACCAGATCGCCGCACAGGAGACCGTGCTCAAGGAGAAGAAGGACGCCGAGAACAAGGCCAAGGCCGAGCGCTCCTCCGAGCGCGGTAACCGTCGCGGCAATAACGACCGTCGCGGTGGCCGTCGTAATGACCGCAACGCCCTCGATAGCAATTCCGAGCGCAACGCCTCCGAGAGTCGTCCGCACAGCCATCGCACCAACGCCAGCAACAACATCGCTGCCGGCATGGACTTCCCCAACCCCGATAAGCAGGGCAAGGGCAAGAAGCGCAAGGGTGGTCACAACAACGAAGAGGACCACTACAGCCGCATGGCTCGCGAGGCCGAGGAGTACAGTCGCGAGAAGGTGCTCGAGGAGGCCCGCGCCGCCGTCGAGGAGGCCTCTCGCGAGTCCACCGGACGCCGCAAGAAGCGCAAGGAGAAGCGCGAGCGCGAGGCCGCAAAGGCTCAGGAAGAGCGTAAGATAGAGGAGGCATTGGCCCAGGGCGTGAACCCCGAGGAGCTCGATGCCATCAAGGTCTCCCAGGGCGTTACGGTCCAGGAGCTCGCCGAGGCGCTCGATGTTCCGGCTAACGACATCATCAAGCGCCTGTTCCTGCTGGGCACGCCGCTCACCATGACGCAGTCCATGTCCGACGACCTCGTCGAGCTCGTTGCCGACGACCTGGGCCGTCAGATCAAGATCATCACCCCCGAGGAGGAGAACACCTTCTCGTTCTACGACGATCCCGCAGACCTTAAGCCGCGCGCCCCGGTCGTCACCGTCATGGGTCACGTCGACCACGGCAAGACGAGCCTGCTCGACGCCATCCGTCACACCGGCGTCGCTGCCGGCGAGGCGGGCGGCATCACGCAGGCCATCGGCGCTTCGCAGGTCATGATCAACGACCGCAAGATCACCTTCATCGATACCCCCGGTCACGCCACCTTTACGGCCATGCGTGCCCGCGGCGCCAAGGTGACCGATATCGTCATCCTGATCGTGGCTGCCGACGACGGCGTCATGCCCCAGACCATCGAGTCCATCAACCACGCCAAGGCCGCCGGCGTTCCCATCGTCGTCGCCGTCAACAAGATCGATAAGCCGGGTGCCAACCCCGACCGCGTGCGCCAGGAGCTCACCGAGTACGGCATCATCCCCGAGGAGTGGGGCGGACAGAACATGTTCGTCAACATCTCGGCCAAGCAGAAGATCGGTATCGACGACCTGCTCGAGACCGTGCTGTTCCAGGCCGACGTGCTCGAGCTCAAGGCCAACCCCGACACCTTTGCCTCCGGTAACGTCCTCGAGGCCAAGCTCGACAAGGGCCGCGGTTCGGTTGCCACGGTGCTCGTGACCCGCGGTACCCTGCACGTGGGCGACACGCTGGTTGCCGGCCTCACCTATGGCCGCGTCCGTGCCATGCTCGACCCCAAGGGCCACGCCGTTACCGAGGCCGGTCCCTCCGACGCCGTCGAGATCCTGGGCCTGCAGTCCGTCCCCAACGCCGGCGATGAGTTCCGCGTGTTCGAGGACGAGCGCGAGGCACGTGCGCTGGCCGACGAGCGTTCGCTCAAGGCCCGTATCGAGGAGCAGAGCCGCGTCAAGCACGTCACGCTCGAGAACCTCTTCGAGACCATCGCCGACGCCGAGGTCAAGGAGCTCAACCTGATCATCAAGGCCGACGTCCAGGGCTCCATCGAGGCTCTTCAGGACTCGCTCGACAAGATGGATCAGTCCGAGGTCCGCATCAACACGATTCACTCCGCCGTTGGTGCCATCAACGAGACCGACGTCGTCCTGGCCGACGCCTCCAACGCCATCATCATCGGCTTTGGCGTCCGTCCCGACGGTAAGGCCCGCTCCGCCGCCGAGCGCGAGGGCGTCGAGATCCGTTGCTACGACGTCATCTACAAGTGCCTCGAGGAGCTCGACGCTGCCCGTATCGGCATGCTCAAGCCCACCGAGGTCGAGGTCTCCACGGGTACCGCGACCGTCCTGGACACCTTCAAGGTGCCCAAAGTCGGTATCGCCGCCGGTGTCCGCGTCGAAGAGGGCGAGATCGCCGCGACCGATTCCGTGCGTCTGGTGCGCGACGGCATCGTGGTCTTCAACGGCAAGATCGCCTCGATGCGCCACTACAAGGACGAGGCCAAGAGCCTCAAGAGCGGTTCCGAGGGCGGCATTGGCCTGGAGAACTTCCAGGACATCAAGCCCGGCGACCAGATCGAGGGTTACCGCATCGACCAGGTTGCCCGTACCGAGTAGGGGGTAGCGCTATGAAGCAAACGCAGG
>UQUX01000198.1 GCA_900544425.1 uncultured Collinsella sp. | reverse complement strand
CCAAGGCCCCAGCCCCCGGCACCGACGTGCCCCCGGTGATACGCTCGAGGGCGGACGACTGCACCGCCAGGCTCCACCGCCGCCGAGAGGCGCTGGCCGCGGCGGGCAAGAGCGCGTGCAAGGCCAACGCCGCCGTGGCGCGCGAGCTCGCCTGCTGGGTCTGGGAGATCGGGTGCAGGTCCGAGGGGACCGTCCTCTAGCGGCCGGCGACAACCGACTCCCGCCGGGAGGGCCCGCGCCTCGACGCATCGCCGGCGCGAGTTCACGACCTTTTTGATGGGCAGCCCCCGGGCCGCGCCCGACAAAAGACTGGATTCGTACGATAGCGCCGGACGGAGAATCGAAATGCGGTGGGGTGCGCGGACATACCGGGCTGACCGCCGGAAGCGCACCCGCAAGAGCCCGCGGATATTAGCTTGCCAGGCAAGCGTCGACTAAGCCATGCAGCGTGCGCGGGCTCTCCCGACGGGAAACGAAAAAGCCCGGTTTCAAACCGGGCTCGAACGAACATGCCTATTGACAATGGCTTTCTCATATTAGATTTAGGCCCGGTGACTTGAATCAGCGGTCATCCCGGGCCCATCAGAGCTCGTAGAGCTCTTGGTTGCTTTGGTCTCGCTCTTCACGGCGCTTATCGAACTTTCCGAGGCACTCAAGCAGCATTCGAAGCATAACAAGTCGCTGCCATTAAGGCACTGACCTCTTGACCAAGCAACGGCGCTGCCCAGCTATCACCCTTGGGCTGCCGTCAACTTTATTCTATCCGCGAGCATCTGGTTTACCAAATGGATTTTCGGTAAAGGAAGCACGGCACGCCCGCAAAACCACTACGCCCCAAGTGCCGCCATGGGAATCACCGCCACGCCGTCGTCGCGTGTGTAGGCAATGCTCCCCTTTCCAACCACGACCGCCAAAAACGCCGGCGCGGCATTCTGGGCGGCAGGATTGGAGAGCACTTTCCTCTCCAGCGCCTTGAGATTTCTCGCTCCATCGTCTGCTTTCGCATCACTCAGCTTGACCTCGATGGCTCCCCAGCGCCCGTCGTGCTCAACGATCAGATCGACCTCAAGGCCCTTCTCATCTCGGAAATAATGGACACTGTTGTCGACACCGCCGTAGGTGGAAAGGAACACGCGCACGTCGCGCAGGACGAGATTCTCAAAGAGCATCCCCAGCGTTTGCATATCGCCAAGCAGCCGCTCAGGGGTAGCCCCCAGCAACGCCGCCGCAAGTGACGGGTCACAGAAGTAGCGCTTGGGGCGCACGCGAACGCGGGCCTTCGAGCGCATGGGCGGCTCCCATCCGCACAGGTCCTCGGTCAGCTTGAGCCTGTTGAAGAGGTCCAAGTACGCAGCGATGGTCCTCTCGTCGGGGCCCGCCTCACCGTACGAGGCGTCCTTTACGAGCGTCTTGTACGTGACAGCCTGGCTCTCGTTCATGGCAAGAGCTCGCAAAAGGCCGTGTGCAAGCTCGGGCGACATGCCCTCGTCCAGCACGTTGACGTCGAGCACCGAGTGCACGTACTGGCTTGCCGTCTCTCGCGCAAGATCTTCCGAAAGCCCAAGATTTGCAGGCCAACCGCCCCTGCAGCACCAGCGGGCGACGTCATCCACCGTGCTCTCGCGACGCTGAGGGGCAAAATCCTCGCCCTTAAAGAGGCTTGCCAGTGACACGAGCGGCTCGCCGTCGCCCGACTTGTAGCGCGAAATGCGGTGGAGCGAATGGACGTTCACGAACAGCACGTCGCCGTCCTTGTAGACCAGTTTGATCGCCTCCTGCATGCGTCCGTCGCCCGCGGCGATCTTCACCAGCCCGTCGAAACGGCCCACGCCGTGGTCGATATGCACCACATAGTCGCCCGGCCGCAGCTGGTTCAGCTCGGCGACGGTCATCTGTTCGTCGCGCCGTATCTCGCCGTTGATGCGGTAACGCTGGTAGCGGTCGAAAATCTGATGGTCGGTGTAGAGGCACAGTTTCAGGTCGTTGTCCACGAACCCCTCGTGCAGGGTCGTCGACAGCGACCGCACGACGGCCTGTCCGCGGCCGATCTGGTGGAAAATATTTTCGAGACGCTCGACCTGCGCCTTGTTCTCCGAAAGTATATAGGTATCGTAACCCCGCAGCGCACCCCGGATCATGTCGTCGGCCAGCATCTCGAAATTTTTATTGAATTTCGGCTGGGGCGACGTCGCGAACTTCACCGTTGCGGCCGCGGGCCGCTCGGGAAGATTGTCGCGCAGCAGGAAAATCCGGCTTCCGGAAAGATCGGCCACGAGCGAGTTGCGGCTCGTCAGCAGCGAGTCGATCTCATCGGGATGCTCCATGTCCGAGAGCGTCCTGCGGCGGATGTCGTTGACCCTCCGCAACACGAAATCGGCGTCGT
>UQUX01000197.1 GCA_900544425.1 uncultured Collinsella sp. | reverse complement strand
CCGCGAGCGCATCCAGGTCTTCCAGGGCGACGTCATCCGCATGGCCGGCGCCGGTGCCCGCGAGACCTTCACCGTCCGTAAGATGTCCTTCGGTGTCGGTGTTGAGCGTACCTTCCCGCTTCACAGCCCCAAGATCGCCAAGCTCGAGGTCGTTCGTCATGGTCGCGTCCGTCGCGCCAAGCTGTACTACCTCCGCGACAAGGTGGGCAAGGCTGCTCGCATCCCCGAGAAGCGCTAAGAAGATCGCAGCGTCTGTCCACTCGTTTGGACACAAGGGTCACCTTCGGGTGGCCCTTCTTTTTATCTGATTTGCATGCAAGGAGGGCCTAGTATGGCCAACATGACGAGCTCGGTTTCGGCATCGCAAGTTGCCGGTGAGTTGGCGAGCGCTACGTTTGAGGAGATTCCCGCCCTCGTGGAGCATTATCGCGAGGACCCGCGCCAGCAGGTGATCAAGGCTTGCGAACGCGCCCTCAAACGTCATGCCAAAGAGCTTGCCGAGCGCGAGCGCGTCAATGACATGTACGAGCTTATGCATGAGCTTGGCGGCGATGGGGTGGTCGTTGGTGTCGACGAGGTGGGTCGCGGATCGGTGGCCGGTCCTTTGACGGTATGCGCCGTCTGTCTTCCTATGGAGCCGCGCGTCTGGGGCATCAACGATTCCAAAAAGCTCACGCCGGCGCGCCGCGAGCTGCTCTCAGTGAAGATTGCCGAGGTGGCGACGGCGATCGGTTTTTGCCATATCGCGCCGAAGGATATCGACGAGATGGGTATGGCCCGCGCCATCCGCGCTGCCGTCGCGGGCGCCGTGGCCGATACGGGACTTGAACCCGACTGCGTCCTCATGGATGGTAACCCCTTGGGCGCCGTTCCCAACGAGCGCGATGTGGTGAAGGGCGATGCCAAGATCGCCTGCATCGCCGCGGCGTCCATCATGGCCAAGGTCACGCGTGACGAGATGATGGTCGAGTACGACGCCGAGTACCCCGAGTACCATCTGGCCGAGTCGAAGGGCTATGCAAGCCCCGAGCATATCGAGGCCATTCGCAAACATGGACTTTGTCCGCTGCACCGCGTGAGCTTTTGCGGAAACTTTCTGCAGACTGAGCGCCTTTTCTAGGCCAATTGTGGAGACAGGGACCTCTGGGGTTTTATAAACCTGCTGGTAGCGGGCCGTATGCAACACCATTGCTGCGTACGGCCCGTTTTTTGACGGCATTTGGTCAGCTTTTGGTTTGCTTCCTGTACTTACCCGCATGAAAGGTGCCCTCATCATCGGGGCAATGCAGTGTGCGGGAAAGGAGACCCCATGAGTGCCGCAAGCAAAAAGAGCAAGACGCAGCAGCTCAAGGAGCGTTGGGAAAACGGCGAGCTCGACTGCGGGGCGATGACGCCCGAGTTTATCAAGGGACTCAGTCCCCGTGAGCTGGGCATGCTGGGCGAGCTGATCACCATCGACTACTTTAACGAGCGCGGCTACACCTTGCTGGAGCAGGGTTATCGTTGCACCGAGGGCGAAGCCGATCTGGTGCTGCTCGATGAGCTTGACGATGTCGTGGTGATGGCCGAGGTCAAGACCAGGCGCGTCGCCCTGGATTGCACCACGCGGGTCTTTCCCGAGGAGGCCGTGGATGCCCAAAAGCAGCGTCGGTATCGCCGTATCGCAAGTTGCTATCTCATGGAGCACTATCCGCTCAAGGCGATCCGCTTCGATGCAGTGGGTGTCACCATTCGCGGCGGGCATATCGCCGAGATCGAGCATCAGTACAACGCGTTCGATTGGCAGGTGTCGTGATGGCGTTCGAGACGTTTGCCGTTCACGCGGCCTGCATCCGCGGTGTCGAGGCGATTCACGTCACGGTCGAGGTCTCGCTTGCCGGCGGCGTTCCGGGCATTCAGATGCTCGGCATCCCGAGTATGGAGGTGATGGAGTCACGTGGTCGTATTCGCTGTGCGATGCGCTCGGCCGGCTTTGAGATCCCGCGCTCGGGCATTACGGTCAATCTGGCGCCCGGCGATATTCGCAAGACCGGTAGCGGCTTTGATCTGCCCATCGCCATCGCGGTTCTAGCGGCCGATGGTCAGATTCCCCGCGACAACCTCGATCGTTGTCTTATCGCCGGCGAGCTCGGCTTGGACGGCACGGTGCTTCCTGTCAAAGGCGAGGTGGCGTTTCAGCTATTGGCTCGCGACATGGGGCTGTCTTTTATCGCCGGCAGGTCCGACCAGCATGTGCCACTCGCGGGCGTGGATTGCGGCTTTATCGACCATCTGTCTCAGCTTGCTCACGGCATGGGCGATGCCGCACGGCACTACTTGGATTCCGAGGGTGTCGAGGCGACCTTTGAGCCCGAGCTCGACTATGCAGACGTGCTGGGGCAGGAAGTCGCTAAACGCGGCATGGCGCTTGCGGCGGCAGGAGAACTCGGCTTGC
>UQUX01000196.1 GCA_900544425.1 uncultured Collinsella sp. | reverse complement strand
CCCACACGCGGCAACTCGACGCCCGCGGCACCGATAGCCTCGGCATAGGTGTTGAGCGCCGCGAGCAGACCTGTCGCCACGGCTTCCATGTATCCCTCAGTACCGGTGATCTGACCGGCCAGACGCACGCCGGTACCGGGCACGGCAAAGGTGCCATCGAGCACGTGCGGGGCGTCGACAAAGGTATTGCGGTGCATGACACCGTAGCGGAAGAACTCAGCGTTCTCCAGGCCCGGCACCATATGGAAGACGCGCTTCTGCTCGCCAAAGGTCAAGTTGGTCTGGAAGCCCACCAGGTTATAGGCGGTCTTCTCCTTGTTCTCGGCACGCAGCTGAATCGCCGCCCAGGGGCGACGTCCGGTACGCGGGTCGGTGAGGCCGACGGGCTTCATGGCGCCAAAGCGAATGGCGTCCTTGCCGGTGCGCGCAACTTCCTCGGCAGGCTGGCAAGCCTGGAACAGATCGCCGCCCTCAAAGTCTTTGAGCACCACGCGGTCGGCCGTGGTAAGCGCCTCGATAAAGGCGTCGTACTCCTCCTTATTGAGCGGAGCGTTGAGATAGTCGCCGCCCCCCTGCTCCTCGTAGCGCGACTGCGAGAACAGCACGTCCATATCGAGCGTGGAGGCATCGACGATCGGCGCCGCCGCATCAAAGAATGCCAGGGCATCGCCACCGACGAGCTTCATAACCTCTTCGCTCAGCGCCGGTGAACACAGCGGGCCCGCGGCAATGACCACGTGACCCTCGGGAATCTGCGTGACCTCGCCGTGCACGACCTCGATATTGGGACGAGCGGCAACCTCGGCCTCGACAAGCTCGGAAAACTTGACGCGGTCGACCGCCAGGGCACCGCCGGCGGGAACAGCCGCGCGATGGGCGCAATCGAGCAGGACTGAACCCATGCGCTCAAGCTCGGCCTTCAGCAAACCAGCCGCGGAATCCGGACGGGTCGACTTAAACGAATTCGAGCAGACGAGCTCTGCCAGGTGATCGGTATGGTGAGCCGGGGAGCTCACCTGGGGGCGCATCTCGCACAGCTTTACGGCAAAACCGCGATCTGCCAGCTGGATCGCGCACTCCGAACCCGCCAGACCGCCACCGATAACTGTCACCTGATCGAACTGCATCTGCAAACACCTTTCTAATTGACACGTTTTCCATTGTGACCGAAGGGTGTCTGGGCGTGAAGGGCAAACTTGGAGGGCGCATACCTTCCATCCATCATGCGCTCGATAAGACCCTCGAGTTCAAGCGAACCCAAGAGTTTGAGTACGCCGACAGCATCGAGCGAGACGAGCGCCGCGATGTCGTCGACCTTGAGCGGAGAGGCGATGAGCGCATGCATCACGGTCTGCTGCGTTGGATCCAGGTCGGCAATGCCGGGAGCATCGGGGCGCGAGTAGCGCAGGGTTCCGTAGATGCGTGAGATAGCCATCTCGATAGATTCCTCGTCGATGATGCAGCAGGCACCGTTCGCAATGAGGTAATTCGTGCCACGCGACTCGGGCGATAGGATCGACCCCGGCACGGCAAGAAGTTCGCGCCCCAAATCCATAGCAGCCTCGGCTGTAGAAAACGTCCCAGAAGGCATACCCGCCTCGGATACAAAGAGGGCTTGCGACAGGGCCGCGATCACGCGATTGCGGCGCGGAAAGGCGAACTTGCGCGGACCCATGCCCCACGGAGAGATCGACACGACCGCGCCACCCGTATCGAGCGTGCGCGTAATAAGCCCCGCGCTCGAACGCGGGTAGACCACGTCGGCGCCCGTCCCCAGCACCACGACGTGTTTGCCGCCGGCGTTGACCGCAGCCCAACCCGAGGCCTGGTCACAACCGACCGCGCCGCCCGAAACTACCGTCACTCCCGCCTCGACCGCCACCTTTGCCGCAAGCTCTGCCACGGCAAGACCATACGGCGAGGCCTTACGCGCGCCGATGATGGAGAGCGCGGGCGTCGAAAGCACCTTGGGGTTGCCGCGCACATAAAGCGTCTGGGGTACATCAGAAAGCTCCAAAACGGTCTCGGGATACAACGCATCACCTGGATGCAGCTCAAAGGTCCCCTCGGCCATCATTGGTCCCTCCTTCCCTGGTACATCGCCGCCTCGAGCACGTGGTCCTGCGTCACTTGCTCGCTCTCGGCGACATCTGCGATCGTACGCGCAATGCGAACCAGGCGCACGATGCCACGCCCTGTGAGATGTGTGCGTTTGGACAGGCCGAGTACGCATTTCTCGGCAGCATCATCAAGCTCAAAGGTCGAAACGACGCCGTCAATGGACCGCGTCTCGTCATCCTCGGCCTCAGCATCCGCATCGTCCATACGGGATTCGCGCCAAGCGCGAAAAGCGCGACCGCGCGCAACGTAGTCACGCAACTCGTCCGACGACATACCCTCCGCACCCTCGATAATCACTTGGGGGTCGGGACGGGTCACATCGATCATCATGTCGATACGGTCGGCCAAAGGACCGCGCAGTTTAGACCGATAG
>UQUX01000195.1 GCA_900544425.1 uncultured Collinsella sp. | reverse complement strand
CCGAGCTCGGCTTGAACCAGCAGCTGGCCAAGCGTGCCGGACTGCTGCATGACATCGGCACCTACCGCGTGTTCAAGCATGACGGCTCTGACGACGAACCGCTCAAATTCAGCAAGAAACGCTACATTCTGCACGGTCTTAAGGGCTACGAGTATCTGCTCGACGAGGGCGTGGACGAGTCCATCGCCCAGTTCTGCCGCAACCATACCGGCGTGGGACTTACGCGCGAGGATGTGGTGCGCCAGGAGCTGCCATTGCCACCAGCCGACTATGTGCCGATGAATCTCGAGCAGGAAGTGGTGATGTACGCCGACAAGTTCCATAGCAAGTCAGTGCCGCCGAAGTTCCTGCAGGTCGAGGCGTATACGGCCCGAGCCGAGCGATTTGGCGGAGAGAACAAACAACGATGGCTGGATCTGGTGGCCAAGTATGGCGTGCCGGATATTCCGGCGTTGGCGGAGAAGTATGGGATGCGGATGATTTGAGGCTCTAGGGGCCTCCCCATTACCATGTTTGGTAGGCCCCGATGGTCGGGGCCGGGTCGCCGGTTCCGGTATGACTTTCCTGCCCTGTCGTCGATGATCCGGGGGGTGTTGTCGCCGGGAACGGGGACGCCCGATGACCGCTGATAGGAACCAGGCCGGCTACACGGACGCTTCAGGGGCGCATGGCGCAGGTCTCGTCGTAATGTGGGTGCGGCGCGGGCGTCCGGACTCCTCCGAGCCCGCGGCGACCGGAAAACCTTCATGACGGGAGGAACGATGATGACCCCGGACGACATCGACGTGTGGGTCGGCCTGGACGTGGGCAAGAGCGCGCACCACGCGCACGCCCTCGACCATGACGGGAACACCCTGTACGACAAGCCGTTGAAACAGGACGAGAAGGCCATCCGCACGATGCTGGGCAAGCTCTCCAAGCATGGCCGTGTGCTGCTGGTCGTGGACCAGCCCAACACCATCGGCTCCCTGCCCCTGACGGTGGCGCGGAACATGGGGATCGCGGTTGCCTACCTTCCCGGCACGGCCATGCGCAGGACCGCGCAGCTGCTGCCCGGGGACGCGAAGACCGACCGCAGGGACGCGCATGTGATCGCGTGGGCCGCGCTCAAGCTGCCCGAGACGCTCAGGGACGCGGGCCCGGATGACGAGACCCTCGCCGCCCTGAAGCTGCTCGCCGGCCACGACGAGGACCTCGCCCACGAATCCACCCGCCACGTCAACCGCCTGCGGAGCCTGCTGCTGCAGACCCACCCCGCGTTCGAACGCGCGCTCAAGGGCGAGAGAATCACGCGCGACGCGACGCTCGCGCTGCTCGAACGATACGGCGGGCCCATGGGCGTGAAACGGGCCGGGATCGAGGACGTGAAGGACTGGGCCAAGTCCAACGGGCTTCGCGCCGGCCGCATCATCGACGACATGTTCAAGGCGATCGGCGAGCAGACCGTCACCGTGCCCGGCACCCTCATGGCCGAGACCATCATCCCCTCCATCGCCCACGACATCAAGACGATCAGGGACCGGCGGCGCGAGGTCGGCCGCCAGGTCGAGAAGCTCCTGGAGGACCACCCTCTTCTCACGGTCCTGACGTCGATGCCCGGGATAGGCGTCAGGACCGCAAGCAACATCCTGCTCGGCATCGGCGGCGACATCGCCAACTTCAAATCGTCCGCCCATCTGGCCGCCTACGCGGGCATATCGCCCGTCACCGGCCAATCCGGCACCAGCATCAAAGGCGAACGGCCCTCCAGGCGGGGCAACAAACGCCTCAAGAACGCGCTGTGGCAGACCGCGTTCGTCGCATCCACCAAACACCCGCCCTCCGTGGCCTATTACAAGCGCAAACGCGAACAGGGCAAACACCACAACGCCGCCATCATCTGCCTCGCGCGTCGGCGCTGCGACGTGATCTACAGCATGCTCAAAAACGGAACCCTCTACCAGGAACCAGCCCTCGTAGCCTGAACCGGGCCACACGGGAAAGGACGCCGGACGCCACCGGCAGGGCGAAGCGCGCCCACGACAGCCAACCGGAATCCCGACACGTCAACTCCCCAAGGAGTTGACAAAAACATAGGAACACCCCCCCTGACACCGACGATTACCTTACCGCAATCATCAGGTACGGCTCAAGAATGAAGACGTAACAGTGAGAAAGGTGGCCGACAATCGCTTTACAATTGGCCTGGCGTCGGCTATCACTATGTTCGGGCATACGGTTCGCGTTTATGATTTGGAACGAACCATTTGCGATTTGTTCCGCTCCCGCAGCACAGTGGATCCGCAAGATTTGCAATCCGCCTTCCAGAATTACATGAGATCCGCGCACACTGACTTGGTCAAACTCATGAACTACGCTCGCGAATTTCGGCTCGTGAACGTGATGCGCCCTTACCTCGAAGCGGTGATGCCGGCATGGTTCACCGGCGAATTCATCTTGTAGGCAGATTCAGCATCTTGTAGGTAGCTGGCCTTGGCGAGAGGTCATTGCAATGGCGGTATTCC
>UQUX01000194.1 GCA_900544425.1 uncultured Collinsella sp. | reverse complement strand
TTGACCAAAGGAGTTTTAATCCATGATCTTCTCATACGCCTCACGCATGGAAATCATGGATTAAAACTCCTTTGGTCAAACTAAATCGTGGGAAACGCGACAACGTCGGCGGGGCGTGCCAACGTCTCGGCAATACGGTCTTGCACCTCGAGCAGGCAGTCGAGCAACAGCGGGTTAAACTCACCGCACTTACCGTCCAAGATCATCTGGATAGCCTCCTTGTGCGGGATAGCATCCTTGTACACACGCACACTCGTCAGCGCATCGTACACGTCGGCCACCGAAACCACCTGTGCGGCGATGGGAATCTGGTTGCCCTTAAGGCCATCGGGATAGCCCTTGCCGTCCCAGCGCTCGTGATGCCAACGCGCAATCTGGTACGCATATTCCATAAGCGCATTGCCGACGTGATGGCGGCCCAGCTCAAGCAACATGTCGGCGCCCATCGTGGTATGCGTCTTCATAATCTCGAACTCCTCGGACGTAAGGCGTCCGGGTTTGTTGAGAATCGCATCGTCAATCGCCATCTTGCCGATATCGTGCAGCGCCGAAGCCAGGGCAATCGTGGAGCGTTCCTCGTTGTCGAGGGAAATGGTGTCGCTACGCTGGACCAGACAGCCAAGCAGCAGCTCGGTCAGCTTTTCGATATTCGTAACGTGCCTGCCGCTCTCGCCATTGCGAAGTTCCATGACACCGGCCATGATGTCGATGAGCATGCGACTGTTCTTGACGCGCTCGTTGTACTGCTGGGACAGCAGGCTCGTCAGGCGGCGCTGTTTGGCGTACAGACGGATGGTGTTGCTTACACGGCGGCGCACGACACGGGAGTCAAACGGGCGGCTGATATAGTCCGAGGCGCCCAGCTCGTACGCGCGCAGAACCACATCGTCGGAATCTTCGCTCGAGATCATGATGACAGGTAGTTTGTCAACAACCGATCGGCGCGACAGATCGGCCAGCACCTCAAAGCCGCTTATGCCCGGCATGACAATATCCAGCAGCACGAGCGACAACTCATCGCCATAGCGGTCGACCATGTCGAGCGCCGTACGACCGTTGTCGGCCTCGAGGATGCAATACTCGTCCTTGAGCATCTCGTTGAGAATGACTCGGTTCATCTCGGAGTCATCGACAATAAGCACCAAAGGCTTTTCGCTTTGGAAGGCTTCGATGGATTCGGCATCGGTCACGACCGTACCGGCTTTTGCCTTAGCGCGGCTCAATAACTGGACAGCGCGGCCAACGCCCTCATCGACCGTCTCGCCATGAATGCGAACGCCACAACACATGCCGTCAAGCTCACGTACTCATGGCCCGGAACAATCGTGGAATGAACGGCATCGGACACCTGATGCAGGCGACGGGTGAAGTCATCGGAGGGAATATCGGGCATGACGACCACAAACTTGTCGCAGCCATAGCGCACAAGCTCGTCAGTCGAACGAATTCCGCCGCGTATGGCTGTCGCCACAGCACCGAGCGCAAGGTCGCCGGCATGGCGGCCACACGTATCGTTGAAGACCCTAAAATCATCAAGGTCGATCACCGCAACGCCAGCCTTCATGCGGGCGCTACGGAGCTTTTCCTCGTAATATCGGCGATTGCGCACACTCGTCAGCACGTCGGTGTAGACAAGGTCCTCTTCTGCAGCCTCTTGTTCATCGATCGGACGCACCATCAGCAAGACACGAGGCTCACCCTCGACCTTTAGAGGGCGTAGGCGAGCGCGGTACTCAACACCATCGTTGAGCAGTTGCTCCGACACCTCATCGGAGTCTGCCAAAGCCTCAAGACTCGACTGACGCAGACAAGGGCAGCGATCGCCGGCGAGCAGGCAGTTAGGCTCGCTCTTAATCTGATCGGCCGACAGCAAACGCACCACGGGGTAGGTCTTCGCGACGCGGGCGACCTCGGCGGCAGCCTCCTCGTCGGTTAGATTGACCTCGTGATTATTGAGCATATGGGGCCCTTTCGATAGTTTCGCATGGTAGCGGTGCATATCAATTGGTACAAGGGTAGCATCTAACAGCTGAAGGCAAACGCGCGATTATCGTTACATTTTTATGACCTGGCAAACGGCGGTAATGGAGCCGCGGGCGCGCGGTTATGGGCGCATTCGTTAACAATGACGAAACGCTAACAGCCCCTCTCCCCGCAGGTCATCGAGCGTGCTAACGCTCCAAGACATCGCGAACGGCGTTTGCCGCCGTAACGGGGCGATCGCGCAAACCGTTATGCGCGCCCGGGATCGTCACAAGGGGGCAATCGAGATATTTGGCAGCCGCTCGCGTACCAGCCTCGCGGGGTGTACCGACCGAAAGCTCGCCCAAAAACACGGCCGACACCGCCTTTGACGCGCGGGCGTGCTCCCAGTCGGGAGCATATGTCATATTTGTTCCGTATTCATTGGCCATAAAGCAACGACCATTGCGCAGGGCATGTTTGACTTCCGCTTCGGTCGTCCCGGGAGCCTCGGGGTCCAAGTCGCCGAGAGCTCCCAAGAAAAGCCGGAGCGCCCTT
>UQUX01000193.1 GCA_900544425.1 uncultured Collinsella sp. | reverse complement strand
GCGTTGTCGCCGAAACCGCTCACGCGGTGCATGCCCTCGCCCGTGCCGCGAACCTCATCGATGGCACGCAGCGCGCCCGCCGCCATGGTGTCGGTCGCGCAGGCGATAAACGAAACATCGGGAGCGACGGAAAGCAGCTCACGCGCCGCACCATAGCCCGAGTCGAGCGTAAACGAGCCCAGGCGAATCAAGGCGGAATCGAGCGGGTTGCCCGCAGCGCGCAGGCCGGCCTCAAAACCGCGACGGCGGTCATAACCGGCAGCGCGGTCCTCTTCGGTAACTCCGATGTAAGCGATCTTGCCATCCACCCGACCTGCAAGCGCACGGCCGAGCTCAAAGGCAGCCTCGTAATCGTCGTGATAGACGCACGCCGCGCCCTCGACATGCTGGCCGATCAACACAATGGGCACACGACACGACTCGATCGCGCGACGGTGCTCATCGGTGATCATGGTTGCCACGAGCACGATGCCATCGACCGGATGGTTCTGGAACAGGTCGAGATACTCGAGCTCGCGATCGGCCGCGTTATCGGTATTGGCAAGGAGCATCTGGTAGCCACGGCGACCGAGCACCTGGCCAATACCGGCGGTAATGCGGCTTACGGATTCCGAGTTAATCTTAGGTACGATGACGCCGATAAGCTTGGTGGAACCGGTGCGCAGCGCGCGAGCCTGGCTGGATCGCACGTATCCGGTCAGCTCAATCGCCTGCTTAATACGCTCGGCCTTGTCCGCCGAGATATACCCACCGTTGAGGTAGCGCGAGACGGCGGCGCTCGAAACGCCGGCCAGCTCGGCCACATCTTTCATCTTTACCACGAGCACCCCTGTCATTGAAATCGCTTTCACCATGATACCCGTGACGGCGCTTCGGATAAATCAATATCACCCAGGTCGAGCAAACGTCAGCGAGCGGGCAGCTGCCGTGGCGAGGTGCCGCGAAAGAGGAGCGAAGCGTACTTTATGTACGCGAGCGACGGTTTGAGCGGCAGATCGTCCGGCAGATGCCTGCGCAGCGTCGAGCGGTCGGGCGTTTGTTAAAACGCCGGAACATAGTTAGCCGTGGTATTCGCCGTTGTACTGGATGAGCGTCAGGTCTTTCACGCCGTCGAGCGCGCGAATGGCGTCGGCATAGGGCATATCCGCACCGTCAGAGAACACCTCGACGGCCATCTCGACCTTGTCGCCGCGCATGGTCTTGGACTTGACGGTGAACTTGGTACGCCCAAACGCGCGCACGATATCGTCGCCGGTGGTCTGGCCCGTGTAGTGGATGACCATCATGTACACGCGTGCCTTGTCCTGGTGGCTCGCAAAGCCGGCGATCATCACCACGATCACCACAGCCGTGAGCCCCACGAGCGCGTACATGCCGGCGCCTGCCGTAATGCCCGTGGTAATGGCCCAAAACAGATACAGCAGGTCGAGCGGGTCCTTGACCGCCGTACGGTAGCGGACGATGGACAGAGCACCGACCATACCGAGCGAGATGACCACGTTGGTCGAGATCGCGAGCGTGACCATGCAGGTGAGCACGCACATGCCCACGAGCGTCACGGCAAAGCTGCGCGAATACACCACGCCAGTAAAAAAGCGCTTGTACACGTAATAGATTAGGATGCCCATGGCGAGCGCCACGAGCAGCGAAAGGCCAATCTTGGCAGGGTCGACCTGGCCAAACGCCTCCAAGACGGAGTTCTTAAAAAAGTCCCTGGTACTCATGGTCTAAATATCCCCTCGGTTCTCAAAATCCGATTCCCAGTAATTAAATCCGCGCAGGTAGGCGGTCTTTTCGTAACATAGGCAGTACTTGGAGACCGCCGTGAGTTCGGCCGCGCCCGGCGGCACCATATCGCGCACTAGCTGCGGGCAAAACTCCGTAAACTTGACCTCCATCACCAGCTTGCCGGGCTCCAGGACCGGCAGCGCGGGCAGCGTCGCGTCAAAGATATCGAAGCTTCCCACCGCGGCACGCACGTTCATGTCAAACGTAATGCGCACGGTGCCCTCATCCATCACCCACGGCTCGCTCGTAGTCCACGATGGTCCGCGGGCGCATCATGTTGCAGATGCACTCGATGTAGAACTCGCGGCAGAGCGGATAGGGGCTCCTCAGCAAAAAGCCGTAGTCGCCGGCCAGAATCTGCTCAAACTCGCCGCGCGTGAGCGGCGCGTCCTCCTTGTAAATCCAGCTGCCGGACTTCTTTTTGCGCTCAAGCTTAATCACCTTGTCGCTGCCGTTATAGATGCGCACGCGATACTTTTTGCGCATGAGAATGCCGGCGTCTTTTTCCTCGTAGGCCGAGTTGCAGTAGTCGTCAAAATACAGGCTGCGAATGGTGTAACCACCCGCCCGCGCATGCTTGTCCAGTTTAAAAACCGGCGCCATGCGGCAGGCAAGCGCAGCATGCTCACCCTCGTTAATAAGATATTTGAGCTCGTGGCGGTAACGCTCCTGCGTGGCACGCACAGGCGGAGCCGCCAAGCGCTCAAGCAGCGCGCTAGCCCTCCTCATACGTGTCC
>UQUX01000192.1 GCA_900544425.1 uncultured Collinsella sp. | reverse complement strand
TTGCGACGCATGCGCTCTTTGGTCGTGGTGCCGCGCTCGATGGCGATGACCGTTACGGGGCGTCCGTCTTTCCAGCCAATGCCAGCCACCACAGCAGCGTCGTCGCCAAAGTAGCGGTCGCCGTGCAGCTCCACAAATCCATCCAGGCCCAGCGAGATCATCTCGCCTGCCGTGGCGCGATCTGCCGAGCGGGTCTGCTTGACAATCTCGAGCGCGGTTTTTGGTGCGGCCGAGCGCTTGAACAAGTGTCCCAGCTTTTTGCCGCGGCGACCCGTATGCACGATCTCATGCGGTGCCCCCAGGCCGGGCGCGTGCCCTTCGTGCAGCGCCAGCAGCTCGCCTACCGTGAGCGCAATCTCGCCACGCGGAACAACGGCATCGCAAAAGCCGTGCTCCAGCAAAAACTCGGAGCGCTGGAATCCCTTGGGCAGGCGCTTGTGCATGTTCTGCTCGATCACGCGCGGGCCGGCAAATGCCGTCAGGGCATCGGGCTCGGCCAGGATAATATCGCCCTCCATGGCAAAGCTCGCGGTTACGCCTCCGGTCGTGGGGTCAGTGAGCACCGTGATATACAGGCCGCCCGCCTCGCTATGGCGCCTAACCGCCGCAGAAATCTTGGCCATCTGCATGAGCGAGGTCACGCCCTCCTGCATGCGGGCGCCACCCGATACGGTAAAGCCAACGACCGGCAGTCCCAGCTCGGTCGCACGCTCAAATGTGCGGCAGATCTTCTCGCCCACCACGGAACCCATCGAGCCCATCATAAAGTTGGCGTCCATAAAGAAGAGCGCCGTATCGCAACCGCAGATTTTGCCCTTGCCGCACACAACGGCATCGCGCTCGCCCGAACGTTCGCTCACGCTCTTGAGCTTGTCGGCATAGCCGGGAAACGAAAGGAAGTCCTCCGGCGCCAGACTGGCATCCCATTCCTCAAACGTGCCCTCGTCAATCGTCATGTGCATGCGGTCGCGCCCGCTCACGCGAAAGTGTTTGCCGCAACGAGGGCAGACCTCGAGGTTGTCGTGCAGGCGCGCCTCATCGATCACGCGGCGGCACTCCGGGCACTTGATAAACACGTGGCGCGCGGGAAACTCGGCGCACGACTCGGTCATCGGTCCCTCGAGGACGTTGACCGTCTTCGCTTTTCTATTCATCAGCATAGAGATGCCCCATCAGATCGGTGTGATACATGCCCGACAAGAACTCGTCGTTTGCCAGCACGTCGAGCTGCAGCTCGCTGTTTTCGCTCACGCCCTCAATCACGAGCTCGCCCAGGGCCGAGCGCATCTTGCGAATGGCGCCGTCACGCGTGGGCGCACACACGATGAGCTTGCCGAGCATGGAGTCGTAGTACGGCGGAACTTTCGCACCGGCAAACATGGCGGAATCCCAGCGCACGCGCGGACCACCCGGCACACGCAACGCGGTGACCGTTCCGCATGACGGCAGAAAGTCTGGCGTTTCGGCATTGATGCGGCACTCCATAGCATGGTTGCGGACCGGCATGTCCTCCTGCTCAAAGGGCAGAGGCTGGCCGGCTGCCACGCGCAGCTGCCACTTGACCAAGTCGGTATCGGTCACAAACTCCGTAACCGGATGCTCCACCTGCAAGCGCGTGTTCATTTCCATAAAGTAGAAATTGCCGTCGTCCGAATACAGGAACTCGATGGTACCGGCTCCTTCGTAGCCGACGGCACGAGCCAGGTCGCGCGCGGCCTTGTGCATACGGGCACGAATGCCGTCGTGTCCGTCGAGGCACGGCGCGGGGCTCTCCTCGATCAGCTTTTGGTTGCGGCGCTGCACCGAGCACTCGCGCTCGCCGAGCGAAAACACATGGCCCTGCTTATCGGCCATAATCTGCACCTCGACGTGGTGCGCCGGCGCGACGAACTTCTCCATGTAGCACTCGCCGTCGCCAAAAACGGCCTCGCCCTCGGCACGCGCCTCGATGAACGCCTTTGCCGCATCTTCCACGCGCTCGACCTTGCGAATGCCGCGACCGCCACCGCCTGCACGCGCCTTAATAAGCACGGGGCAGCCAATGCGCTCGGCCTCGGCCGTTGCCTCCTCGGGGCTTTTGAGCAAATCGCAGCCCGGTACGATGGGCACGCCCGCCGCGGCAGCCGTTCGACGTGCGGCGTCCTTGTCGCCCATGTTGTCGATCACCTCGGCCGAAGGACCGACAAACGCCAGGCCATACTTGTCGCAGTCGCGCACAAAGCTCGCCTTCTCGGAGAAAAAGCCATAGCCGGGATGAATTGCCTTAGCTCCCGACTTTACGGCACAGGTGAGCACGGCATCGTCGTTGAGGTAGCTCTCGGCAAGACGCGGGCCGCCGATGCAATACGCCTCGTCGGCAAGCTGCACGTGCAGTGCGTCCGCATCGGCCGTGGAATAAACGGCGACGGTCTTGATGCCCATATCGCGGCACGCGCGGATAACACGGACCGCGACTTCGCCGCGATTGGCGATGAGCACTTTGTCGAACATGAAGCCTTCCTTAACTTTCGTGCATGAGTGCAAAAGAC
>UQUX01000191.1 GCA_900544425.1 uncultured Collinsella sp. | reverse complement strand
CGATCACGGCGATGCGCTTGCCGGTGTTGTCGGCCACGCTGGGCTTGTAATCGTTGAGGTCGCTGTGCTCAACGGCAAAACGCTTGAGGGCGAGGATGTTCATGGGATCGTCGACCATGCCGCGACGGCAGTGCATCTCGCAGGGATGCTCGCACACCAAACCGCAGACGAGCGGCAGCGGGTTGTTCTTGCGGATGACCTTGACGGCATCGGCATAGCGGCCGGCCTCGACCAACGAAATGTAACCGGGAATGTCGACGTGCGCCGGGCAGCCCGAGACGCACGGGACGCGGGCCTCGCGGTCAAAGCCACAGGAGTGCTCGCGGATATGGTGCTCAAAATCATCGCGGAAACCGCGGATGGCGGTGAGTGCCATGGCGCCGGCCTCGTAACCGATGGCGCAGTCACTCGAAAGGTAGATGGTGCGGGCCGTGCGCTCAATCAAATTGAGCGTGGACTCGTCGGCGCGGCCCTCGAGCACATCGGCGAGCAGGTCGCTCAGCGCGCTCAGGCCCACGCGGCAGGGCGTGCACTTGCCGCAGCTCTGGGTGGAGCACAGGTTGACGAGCGCCGCCGTAAACTCGACGGGGCACGGGGCGAGCGAGCTCACCGCCAGACGACGTCCGAGTGCATCGTGCAGGTCGTCCATGACGGCCTGAGCGTGGCTGCGTTCCATTACGTGCAGTCGAGCCATAAGATCCCCTCTCACATGGCAGCCCGGAGGCGAGGCCGGGCGAAATTGCTACACGCACAACACTGACCTAAAAAGTTGTGAGGTCTCCATACGGTTCGGCAGGCGGTATAAAATGTCACCCTCAGCGGTGAAATAGAACATTACCGCAGATAAATGCCATATTTGATAAAACGCGTTACCAAATTGCAATATTCAATGTGAAAAAGAGCGCCTTACTATTTTTCCTTTTTGATCCGTTTTCCTCCGTCCCCTTCGGATCACATGATCCCTTGGGAACGGAGGAAAACGGATCGTTTTTGGTGCAAAAGGGCCAGGTTTGTTTGCACCAATCTCACTTGCGCTAGATGAAGAGCTCGCATTCCTTCCGCGCGACGCAAACCTTGCTCAGCATCTGGGAAACAGCGGATAGTTTGTTGGAATCAAGCTTGCGAGCACCTCGCGGACATACGGCGATGCAGCGCATGCAGGAGATGCACGCCTCGCCAGCTGCTCGTTTGGGGTCACTCTTGTCGATAGCGCAAACGGGGCACGCCGCGGCGCATGCACCGCAGGAGACACAATCCTCTGTTGCCTCGGGTGCCATGCGGTGACCTCCGGCTTGTTTATAAGGACGATTGCCGGGGATAGAGGGCCCGGACGCATCCTCAGCCAACAGCTTTTGCTGAATTTGCTGCGCAAACTCTGCGAGCTGCGCCGCATCCTGCGCATCCGGTCGCCCAGCAGCAAACTGACGAGCAACGGAATGCTCAGCAATAGCAGAAACCGCTGCAACAACCCTAAATACGGCGCGCTTCGCAACGTCCTCCAGCTCTACGAGCGTGTCCTCAAACGCGCGGTTTCCGTATACGCAAACCAAAACAGCCCGAGCCCCGTTGCCGCGCACCATGCCCAACCGGTCAGCCACCACAGCCGGGATTCTACCGGCATACGCCGGCACAGAGATTACGGCCACGTCGTCCTCAGTCATCGAGACAGCGCTGAAATCTAGCCCGCTATCGGCCAGATCGACGGTAACGGTATTCTTGCCCAGTGCCCCGGCCACAAGGCCAGACACCTTCCGCGTTCCACCCGTCGGACTAAACACAATTTCGAATACGCTCATCGAGGCACCCTCCCCTACGCCTGGCAACGCGTCAAGCCGCTTTCACATCCAGCCAGAGTATACGGCGCATGGGATCCCCGTTTTGGTGCACCAAGCACCCCAATGCACCCACCCTACGCTGTCTGCCTCTTCGTTTTGTATAAATTACGGTACAGATTGCATATACTTACTGGATACCGCCGCGTTCTCCTGAGGTACCCCATCCCGGCACGTGCAAAAAACGGAGTATTCTGCAACGTGACCGCGTCAGCACCGCCGCGGGTGGGCAAAACTGTAGGGCGCCGTATCATTCTAAGTCCCGACATGGCGAGAATGACGCGCCCCTGCTCCGGAAAACGGCGAAATCTGACTCGGAACGCTCGCTAGGGATATCCGAAGGCCACCGTTGGCGACGTCGAATCATATGCAGACAACTCGAACTGCAGAATACTCCAAAAAATGCACGGCGCACCCCATGGGACCCATTGCTGCATGGCAGAAAATAGGTCCTCGGCATCCCCCAGATGCATTCCCGAGAACATCACGTTTGAATTAGCGATGGACACGGCAAACAAAAGGGCCCGAGCGTTGTTTGCTCGGGCCCTTAGCTTGTCTCACGCTAGCGCGCGATGCGCATCTTACTTGCGCTTGCCGCCGCCGTCACCGGGGCGACGGGAGCTACCGCCGCTCTTGCCGCCACGATTGTTACCATAGCTGCCACGGTTATCGCGACCGCCGGCACGACCGCCGCGGGAGCCGGCCTGGTTGCCGCCACGCC
>UQUX01000190.1 GCA_900544425.1 uncultured Collinsella sp. | reverse complement strand
CAACATCATCTTCGGTACCGAAGATGATGTTGGCCTCGGGGTCGACGGCGTTGGCAACAACGTCGGCGGCGTCGCTGATCTCCTGGATGCCCAGGTCCTTGGAACCGGCGATGGAGAGCAGCACGCGCGTGGCGCCATCGATGGAGCTCTCGAGCAGCGGGCTGGAGATGGCCTGCTGGGCAGCGTCGACGGCACGGGTATCCCCAGAAGAGGTACCGATACCCATCATGGCGGTACCGGCCTGCTTCATGATGGTCTTAACATCGGCGAAGTCCAGGTTGATGATACCGGGGACGGTGATGAGGTCGGTGATGCCCTGGGTGCCCTGGGAAAGGACGCCATCGGCAATCGCGAAGGCCTCGAGCATGGTGGTCTTCTTCTCGGCGATGTCGAGCAGCTTATCGTTAGGGATGACAATCATGGTGTCAACGCAATCGGAGAGGGTCTTAATGCCCTCCTCGGCGCTCTTCTTGCGCTTGCGGCCCTCGAAGGTGAAGGGCTTGGTCACGACGGCGACGGTCAGCGCACCGACCTCGTTCATCGCGATATCGGCAACGATGGGAGCAGCGCCGGTACCGGTGCCACCGCCCTCGCCGCAGGTGATGAACACCATGTCGGCGCCAGCGAGCGCCTCGGCAATGTCGTCGCGGGACTCATCGGCAGCCTTGCGGCCAACCTCGGGGTTGGCGCCGGCGCCCAGGCCGCGGGTAAGGTCGGTGCCGATGTGCACCTTGATATCGGCATCAGAGATCGCGAGTGCCTGAGCATCGGTGTTGATGGCAACAAACTCGACGCCGCGGATGCCCTCTTCGATCATTCGATTGACCGCGTTGGTACCACCGCCGCCGACGCCGACCACCTTAATGACGGCAAGGTAGTTGTTGATCTCTGTCTCGTGCATGTCGGTCCTCCGAACAAAGGTTATAGCCATAGCATGGGTCGACCCCTGCGCACATTAACCTTCAGGTTGAAAGTAAATGCAAAGGTAAACCATATTATGTTTGCACATTATGAACGTATCAGTCAAATAATTGACCGTGAAAACCAAACAAACCAGATAAACGGCGTGGTATGGCCCCTCAACAAAGCATCAACCAGCGCTACGAGGTCGGAGCGTTCCTAAATGTATAGTTACCCGGAGAGCGCACATTGATATACGTTACGCCCTCTACCTGCGAAAGCAGCTTGGTGACTACGCGCTCCTTCTTGACGATATCGTTCGAATCGCCCAGCGACACCTCAATGCCGTTATTGAGGTTTGCCGAGATGGCTTCGACCGAAGGCGTGGAAATATCCTTGACTTGTCCCAAGAACTCGCTCGAAAAACCACGCACATAATCCAAGCCAGCCTTAACGGCCTTGGAGCTCACCGCCTGGCCGGAAACCGGAGCGACATCCGCCGAGACATCAGTCAACAACACCGCGCCATAGTGCTTAGCGAGCGCCAGCGCGGCATCAATGCCGGTCAGGGTATTTGAGCCCTGCCCCGTCGTGATGACGTTGCCCTGGTCATCCACTTCGACCGACGTCGACAGCGGGGCGATCCAGGTGTCATCATCCCCGATGGCCCAGGCAAGGTCATCGGAGCTGATATAGGCAATTGCAATGACCTTGCGCTCCATCGGCGTAATGATGAGCGTATGTGGGAACTGACGCTGGACATCCACGCCCGAGACCCACGGGTTCTGCTTGAGGTCCTCGGTAATCTGGTCGGGATCGACGTTAAAAAGCGACGTTCCCTCGGGCAAATCGATCAGCTGGATAGCATCGTGCTTCGTCACATGCTCGCTGCCTTGAATCTGAATATCAGTGGCGGTAAACAATCCAGAGTTAATCACCACGATAGCAACGACGACGAGCACGGCCAAGACGGCCAAAACGCCGCCCACGATTTTGCCTTTGCCTGTAACGACAGAAGCGGCGTCTGATGTTTTATTTGTCATCGCCCTAAGTGAAGACAACGGGTTGACGCCTTTTTTACCCGAAGGCTTCTTGGCGGTAGCCGGCACCGATGTCAGCGAGCGCGGTTTCGATGCGCCCAGCGTGCGACTCGGACGCGCCGCCTTAGTTCCTGTCGAGGGCTTAGGAGTTGCCATAGGACGGGCAGGCTTGGCGCCCATAACAGGCTTTGACGTCACCGAGGGACGCGAGGACTTTTTTGCGGCCGGACGATTACCGAGCTGCGAGCCGACAACCGGACGACTGGTCTGTCGAGCATGCCCGACAGACTTAGAGTGCGCGACGGTATTGCGTTGAGGTTTGGCAGGCGCGCCGGAACGCCCTCCGGCGCGGCGGAAGGTGGGTTTCGATGCTCTAGAAGCCGAGGAATTTAACTTCCGGTCTGAGCTCGATGCCATACGCCTCCCTCACCTTTCCGTGCACATGTCTGATAACCGCGGCAACGTCATCGGCCGAGGCAGTTCCGTTATTAACGATAAAATTAGCGTGAACGGGCGAAACTTCCGCGCCGCCAATCGAAAAACCCTTTAATCCACAATCCTCGATAAGCTTGCCCACACTCGCATCGGGCGGGTTACGAAAGACCGACCCGCAGGATG
>UQUX01000189.1 GCA_900544425.1 uncultured Collinsella sp. | reverse complement strand
CAGACCGAGGCCATTAATGTCTTTGCCAAGAACCTCGAGGGCCTGCTCTCGGCACGCCCCGTGCGCGGCGCCCGCGTGCTCGCGCTTGATCCGGGATACCGCACCGGCTGCAAGGTCGCCGTCATGGACGAGACCGGCAAGCTGCTCGACCACGGCGTGGTCTACCCCACCAAGCCGCGCCACGACGTCGCTGGCACCAAGCGCGAGCTCGCCCGCCTCGTCAAGAAGGACGGTGTCAACACCATCGTCATCGGCAACGGCACCGCCAGCCGCGAGACCGAGGAAGTCGTCTCGGAGTTCATCGCCGAGCAGGCGCCTGGGCTGCGATACACCATCGTTAACGAAGCCGGCGCGTCCGTGTACTCCGCCTCCGAGCTCGCCAGCCAGGAATATCCCGACCTGGACGTCACCGTGCGTGGCGCCATGAGCCTGGGCCGTCGCCTGCAAGACCCGCTGGCAGAGCTCGTCAAGATTCCGCCCCAGTCTATCGGCGTGGGCCAGTACCAGCACGACCTTGACCAGGCCGAGCTTTCGCGCACCCTGGGCCATGTGGTGGAGGACGTCGTCAACCGCGTGGGCGTCGACGTGAATACCGCGAGCGCGAGCCTACTGGGATATGTATCGGGCATCACGCCGAGCGTGGCCAAAAACATCGTGGCCTACCGCGAGGAAAACGGCGCCTTTACCGATCGCCGCCAGCTCAAGAAGGTCCCCAAGCTGGGACCCAAGGCATATCTCAACGCCGCGGGCTTTTTGCGCATTAGCGGCGGCAGGAACCCACTCGACGCGACAAGCGTCCACCCCGAGAGCTACGAGGTGGCCACGTCCGTCCTAGAACGCGCCGGCGTTAAAGCAAGCGAGCTCAGCCGCGGCGGCGTGCCCGACATCGAGCGCCGCCTGGGCAGCATCTCGGCGCTGGCAAGCGACCTGAACTGCGGCACCCTCACGCTCATCGACATCGTCAACGAGCTCAAGAAGCCCGGCCGCGACCCGCGCGACGACGCACCCGAGGTGGTCTTTAGCCGCTCAGCGCTTTCCATCGACGACCTGGAACCCGGCATGGAGCTCAAGGGCACGGTGCGCAACGTCGTCGACTTTGGCGCCTTCGTCGACGTGGGCGTGCACCAGGACGGCCTTGTGCACATCTCCAAGCTGGCCAACCGCTTCGTCAAGCACCCGAGCGACGTGGTACGCGTCGGCGACACGGTCAAGGTGTGGGTGGAAAAGGTCGATCGCGACCGCAAGAAGATCTCGCTCACCATGGTACAGGGCAAGTAAACCGCCAAAGCAAAGGTACCCCCTGTAGCAATGTGCAAAATCGCGAGTATTCTGCAAATTCCACCGTTCCGGATGCCCCTCAGAGACGAAAAAGCAAAAAACAGCCCCCGTTTTAGCGTCGTCAGAGCCAAAACGGGGGCCGTTCCATGCTTCGGTTAACTGATAAAGACCTTTACCTTGCTGAATACTCTCAATTTTGCACGGCGCAGGCGGGGGTACCCTTGCTTACGGCAGGATATGGAAACCGAGCGCCGCGATATCCTTGGCAAAGCCGCGGACGGTGTCGAGCGAGACCTCGTACGGGTCGCGACCGATGTTCTTGCGCTTGGCCAGGATGCTGTTGGGCACCGTAATGATCTGGCAACCGCAGGCTTCTGCCTGGTAAATGTTGATGAGCTCGCGCGTGGACGCCCACAGGACCTCGCAGTTGGGCTTTGCGGCGGCCTTCTTGACCGACTCCGTCATAAACGGAATGGGGTCGACGCCGGTATCGGCGATGCGGCCGGCAAAGAGCGAGATGATGGACGGCGTCTCGGTGTCAACGGCCTCGACCATCTCATCGACCTGCGTAGGCGTAAAGATAGTAGTGACGTTGACCTTGATGCCGTCGGCGGAAAGCTTGCGGACCAGCTCGGCGGTGGACTCGCCCTTGGTGGTCACGCACGGAATCTTGACGTAGACGTTCTCGGCCCAGGTAGCGATCTCGCGCGCCTCGACCTCCATGGTCTCGACGTCATCGGCAAAGACCTCAAACGAGACGGACACATCGGTGATGTGGGTCAGGACCTCCTTGGCAAACGCGCGGTAATCCGTCACGCCGCCCTTCTTCATAAGGGACGGGTTGGTCGTGAAACCCTGAACGTTGCCGTTCTCGTACATGTCGAGCATGCCCTCGAGGTTTGCACCGTCAGCGAACACCTTGATTGCCATCTGCCTGATTCCTTTCGCTTGCACATGGGCGTTAAACTGCTAAACACTTTACCTACGTTTATCAAGGCGTGAGCTGCGGTTTTTTATCTTCTCGGCGAACGGTATAAACACCTCAGTGTTTGGATTGATAAATCGATTGAGCATGCAAAAGCGAAGAGTCGCAGTTTGAGCAAACGTCAGAACGCGGGATTCACTAGATGAGGCCGAAATGCTGCATCGCTGTGACGGTACCGTCGTGTGCGACATCGTCGGTCACGTAGTCGGCGACCGCCTTGACCTCGGGCATGGCATTACCCATGGCCACGGCTGTCTCGACGGCGGCGAGCATGCCCAGGTCGTTGCCCGAATCGCCAAAGCCAAAGGTGCGCGCATTTCCCTCGCGGCCCAGATACGCCAGCGCTCGCGCCACGCCCACGCCCTTGTCAATGCCCTTGGGGCTCAGCTCGCGATTCTGGCCACCGGTGTTGCACAGCTCAAACTCGCAATCGATAAAGCCGTCATCATTGGCTACGCGAGCCAGGTCGCCCGCGGTGATGCATACCTTGCCCACGTGCAGACTGCCGTCGACGCGCATTTCCTCGGTGCTGTGCACCACAGAAGTGCCGATCAGAGACGACTGCTCAACACCCGCGGGTTCCAGGGCAAAAGTAGCCACGTTGGTCTCGAAAAAGGCCTCAATCCCTGCCGCGGCCATACGGCG
>UQUX01000188.1 GCA_900544425.1 uncultured Collinsella sp. | reverse complement strand
AAGGCCTACGCTCATGAGATGGACACCTTCGCCCCTCACAACGCCCTGTCTGAGACCTTCAAGCTGATCCAGCGGGCTAACAAATATATCGACGAGAACGCCCCGTGGGCGCTGGCCAAGGATCCCGCCAACCGGGTGCGGCTGGCTACGGTGATGTATCATCTGCTGGAGACCATCCGCATCTGCGCCACGCTGCTGATGCCCTTTATGCCGGAGAGCACCGAGAAGATCTTCGATCAGATCGGCGCTTGCCAAGGCTGCCGGACATGGGAGAAGGCCAACGTATGGGGCTCCCTGCGCCCCGACGCCACGGTCCACAAGGGCGAGGCCCTGTTTCCCCGTATCGACGCCGAAAAGGCGCTGGCAGAGCTGGAGGAGCTGGAGGCTCAGCGGCGCAAGGCGGCGCTGCCGGCGCTGGAGGTGGAGCCCTACACGGAGGAGAACGTGGACTTCGACACCTTCTGCAAGAGCGATTTCCGGGCCGTCAAGGTCAAGGACTGCCAGCCGGTGAAGAAGTCCAACAAGCTGCTGCGCTTCACCCTGGACGACGGCACCGGCACCGACCGCACCATCCTCTCCGGTATTCACGCTTATTACGAGCCCGAGGACCTGGTTGGCAAGACCTTGCTCGCCATCACCAACCTGCCTCCGCGCAAGATGATGGGTATTCCCAGCTGCGGCATGCTGATCAGCGCTGTCCACGAGGAGGAGGGCGAGGAGCGCCTCAACCTGATCCAGCTCGACGCCTCCATCCCCGCCGGCGCAAAGATGTACTAGGGGGTTACGGCGTTTTACCAAACGCCGTAACCGCTCGACGCTGCGCGGGCCGCATTTGGACAATCTGACGTTCAACTTCAAGGGCGCGACCAGAAGGTCAGCGCCCTTTCGTTTCACGTCACCTTGTCACAAATGCGACCCGCTCGCTGGCGTTGCCAAAACATCGATGTAGTCATTGGGGACGTTCTTAAACGACTAGTCATTCAAGAACGTCCTCAATGACTACTCAACGGCTATTGAGCGCATGGTTCGCATGACAGCCGTCTCTTTTATGTTTCCTTTAGCCGTTGCTGCCTAGGATGGGGGCTAGTCGGTAGGAAGGGAGCGTCTATATGGACGACGCGAGCGAGCGTGCAATCGAAGAGGACATGCTCGATCAGTTCAATTACTTTGATGATGAGGATGAGGAGCTAATCGATCGTCGTGAGCCGGCATCGCTTGACTCATTTGATCTGGTCGATGAAGAGCCCGACGAGGACGAGGACGAATCAACGGAGCCCCCACAGTCTTCGCGCCTTAACTCGCTGCTTTCGAGAGCCCCCATGCACCACGGCGTTCGTGCCGGCGCGCTCCATATGAAAACTGACTGGCACCAGATCGTGACGGCAGGCGATGAGCTTGCCGTCGATGCGCCGCTCACCGATAAATCATCCATCATCTGCCGCACCGGCATGCTTATGCTGGCAAGCGGAACGGGTGCCTGGCGCGTGCGCGATACCATGAATCGTGTTGCCGCCGTACTCGGTGTCACCATCCACGTTGACTTAAGTCTTCTGTCGTTTGAGTGCACCTGCATCGAAGATGGCCACTGCTTTAACGAGGTTGTCAGTCTGCCCACAACGGGAGTCAATACCCATCGCATTTGGATGATGGAGAGCTTCTTAAAGGAAATCGAGACGTATGGGCGCCGGTTTACCGTGCACGAATACCACGAGATGCTCAAGACCGTTGAGAGCTCAAAGCCCGATTACGCTCCCTGGCAACAGGGCCTTGCGGCAGCCTGTGCTTGCGGCGCCTTCGTCTTTTTGCTCGGCGGCGGCCCTATCGAGATGGCCTGCGCATTCGTAGGCGCTGGTGTCGGTAACTTTGCTCGCTCCCATATTCTCAAGCAGGGTCTTGGCCAGTTTAGCGCGCTGACGATCGGCGTTGCGCTCGCTTGCGTTTCGTATCTGCTGGCATTGGTCGGCCTTGGTCAGGTCATACCGGGGGCAATGTCGCACCAAGAAGGCTATATCGGCGCAATGCTCTTTGTGATTCCCGGCTTTCCGCTCATTACGGCAGGCCTCGACATCGCCAAGCTCGACATGCGAAGCGGTATCGAGCGCCTTTCATATGCCGTATCGATTATTGTGATGGCGACGCTCGTAGGTTGGATGGTTGCCGAGTGTGTTGGCCTGGCGCCGGACGACTTTGCCCCACTGGGCCTTTCGCCGCTTGCCCTTACGCTCCTACGCGTGGTGATGAGCTTCGTTGGCGTATTCGGCTTCTCGGTGATGTTCAACAGCCCGGTAAAGATGGCCGCGGCAGCTGGGTTGATCGGCGCCGTGTCCAATACCCTGCGTCTGACCCTTGTCGATGCGCCGACGATGATTCCCTTCCTGGGCCTCAGCACGGGAATGCCTCCCGAGGCAGCAGCGTTTATCGGCGCGCTGGTATCGGGTCTGCTGGCAAGCTTGGCCGAAGTCAAGCTCACCTACCCGCGCATCGCCCTCACGGTGCCTTCGATTGTCATTATGGTGCCCGGTCTGTATCTCTATCGCTCTATGTATTACATGTGCACCTTCGACACGGTCAACATGCTCGGCTGGTTTGTACGCGCAGTGCTCATCGTGGCGTTTCTGCCCGTTGGCTTGGGCGTGGCGAGAACCCTCACCGACCCCCGCTGGCGCCACACCAGCTAATTGGTGCAAGGGGGACATGTTACTTTGCACCAAATGAGTTGCGGTGAAATAGGGACTGAATTGCTGCTTAAAGGGTCAAAACAGTCCGTATTCCACCGCAACTTAGGGGGTCGGGGGATTATTGGTGCCCTGCATCTTCATAAACTCAACGCTTACGAAGCGCGCGCCGTTCGTGTTAGGGTAGTTCCACCACATAAGTAGTCGCAGACGCACGTATCGCGGGCGGGCGAGATGAAGT
>UQUX01000187.1 GCA_900544425.1 uncultured Collinsella sp. | reverse complement strand
CATTGCGCGGGTCGATGACGGTAGCGCCGGGAACGTTGATCTCGTCGGGGTTGCCCAGGATGACGATCTTTGCCAGGCCCTCCTCGATGATTTTGGTGGCCGCGACGATAGTGCGCGGATCCTCGCCCTCGGGCAGGACGATCGTCTTAAGGTCGGCCTTGGCGGCAGACTTCATACGGTTTAGGAAATCGCTCATGTTACTCCTTACAAGCGTTTCGCTAAGCTCCAGGCGCCCGGCTGTTCACGAATAAACCCGCTGCTAGCGGGTTTACCTTTCAATTATGTACGCCGCGGTGCTTGAGCTTTCCTTGTGTGGCAAGCTCATTATAGGACGCATTAGCGCTATAATCGCTCTGATAAATATGTCTCGAAGAATGTTCGAGAAAAGCCCAGCTAACGAGCCCGTGGCTTTTGACAAGGAGTATCGATGCAGATTACCTCAGGCCTGCCTGAAGGCTTTAACGCCGGCGCGTACGACATGATTGTCGTCGGTGCTGGATATGCCGGTGCCGTTTGCGCCCGCCGTCTCGCCGAGACTATCGGCTATCGTGTTGCCGTTTTGGAGCGCCGTAGCCACATTGCGGGCAATGCCTATGACTGCACTGACGAGGCCGGAATCCTGATCCACGAGTACGGTCCGCATATCTATCACACCTTTAACGAGCGCGTTCACAATTTCCTGTCGCGCTTTACCAAGTGGACGGATTATCAGCACAAGGTGCTCGCCAACATCAACGGTACCCTTATGCCCGTGCCCTTCAACCATGCGAGTCTCAAGCTCGCCTTTGGTGACGAGCGCGGCGAGGAGCTGTATCAGAAGCTCGTGGAGACCTTTGGCAAGGATGTCAAGGTGCCCATTATGGAGCTGCGTAAGAAGAACGACCCGGATCTTGCCGAGGTCGCCGATTACGTCTACGAGAATGTCTTTTTGCATTACACCATGAAGCAGTGGGGCCAGACGCCCGATCAGATCGACCCCTCGATCACCGGCCGCGTTCCCGTCTTTGTGGGCGATGATGACCGCTACTTCCCGCAAGCTCCCTTCCAGGGCATGCCGCAGGAGGGCTACACGGCGCTCTTTGAGCACATGCTCGACCACGACCTGATTGACGTGTTCTGCGACGTGGACGCCCGCGATCTTTTTGAGATCGACGAGACCACCGTCAAGGTCGACGGTAAGGTCTACGGCGGCGAGATTGTCTATACAGGTCCGCTCGATGAGCTGTTCAACCTCGACTTGGGCGCGTTGCCGTACCGCACGCTCGATATGAAGTTCGAGACGCTCGATATGGACCAGTTCCAGCCCGTGGGCACCGTCAACTACACCACGAGCGAGGACTACACGCGCATCACCGAGTTCAAGAACATGACCGGTCAGGTCCTGCCCGGCAAGACCACCATCATGAAGGAGTACTCCAAGGCCTATACGCCCGACTCGGGCGAGACGCCGTACTACGCCATTCTTGAGCCCGAGAACCGTGAGCTCTATGAGCGCTATCTTGAGCGCGTCCAGAACCTGACGAACTTCCACCCGGTGGGTCGTCTGGCCGAGTATCGTTACTACGATATGGACGCCGTGACCAATTCCGCCCTCGATCTTTCGGATGAGATTATCGCCTGCCATGCATAAAGTCATAACATTCGGTATTCCCTCGTATAACGCCGCCAAGGACATGGACCATTGCATCACCTCCATCTTGGAGGGGAGCAATTACGCCACCGATATCGAGATTATCGTGGTGGACGACGGCTCCAAGGACGAGACGGCCGCCAAGGCCGACGAGTGGGAGGCCCGTTATCCTGGAATCATCCGCGCGGTGCACCAGGAGAATGGCGGTCACGGTATTGCCGTCCTTTCGGGTCTGCGCGAGGCGCAGGGCACCTACTACAAGGTTGTCGACTCGGACGACTGGCTTGACGGCGCTGCCCTTTCGACCATGCTGTCGATTCTGCGTGGCTTTGAGGAGCGCGACCAGCGCGTTGACCTGTTTATCTCGAACTACGTGTACGAGAAGGTTTACGAGGGCACGCATACCGCTATTGGCTACAAATTTGCCCTGCCGCGCAAAAAGATCTTTTCCTGGGATCAGATCGGTCATTTTCGCCTGGACCAGAACCTGCTCATGCACAGCCTGTGCTATCGCACGGATGTGCTGCGCGAGTCCAACCTTCCCATGCCGCCGCACACGTTCTATGTGGACAACATCTACGCCTACGTGCCGCTGCCGCGTTGCAAGACCATGTACTACGCCGACATCGACCTCTACCGCTACTTTATCGGTCGCGAAGGTCAGAGCGTCAACGAGGCAACGATGGTCAAGCGTCTGGACCAGCAGTTCCGTGTTACGCGTATCATGATGGAGTCGTACCACTTGTACAGCGATGTTGAGTCGTCGCGTCTGCGTTCGTACATGATGGGCTACTTCACCATGATGATGGCGATCTGCTCGGTTCTCACCAAGCTTTCCGAGGAAGATTGCGCCGACGAGCGCCTAAAGATGCTGTGGAATGATTTGAAGGCCTACGACGAGCGCATGTATCGTCGTGCCCGCTACGGCGTGGTCGGGTTCTTCACCAATCTGCGCGGACGGGCCGGAGACAAAACCACACTCGGCCTATACCATCTTGCCTCAAAGATCTTCAAATTCAACTAGCACAAAAAACGCTAGGGTAACGGGGACCCCTGGTCCTTAACTTGCTACTTCGAACAGTCCTGCGCAAGACGGAGGCGCCACTGGCGCCTCCTTTGCGTGCGGAACTCGTATCAAGTTAAGGACCAGGGGTCCTCTGCTATGTCTCGCTTCATGTCAGATAGTTGAATTTGAAGATCTTGGACGCGCGGTACACAGGGGCCTGGGCTGAAAGGGATCTTGTTGAGTAGGTTGCCCGGTGGGGCTTGGTTATGTTTGTCGCGAGTT
>UQUX01000186.1 GCA_900544425.1 uncultured Collinsella sp. | reverse complement strand
ATTCTGGGTGGCGAGCCCATGGAGCCCGAGAATCAGGCGGGGCTTGTTGACTTTATCGAACGCGTGCGTGCGGCCTATCCTGCGGGGTCGGAAAAGACCATTTGGTGCTTTACCGGCGACGTGCTCGAGGAGCTTATGCCGGGTGGCCGTCATCATACCGAGGTGACGGACCGTATCCTGGCCTGCCTCGACATGTTGGTGGATGGCCCGTTCATTCAGGATTTGTACGATATCTCGTTGCGCTTTAGGGGCTCGAGTAACCAGCGTGTGATCGATATGAACGCTACGCGCGACCGTGCTGAGCGCGAGGGCGTTGCGCTTTGTGATGCTGTGGAGCTTTGGCGGGACGATCCGGTCTATTCGACCCATACTATGTAGCTTGTGGCCGATGCCAAAGGGCGTGGTACCATAGCGCGAACGCAAAATCGGAAAAGTGAGGCCCAGATGGTCGATCAGGAAAAAGTCGAGGCCGCCATTAAGCTGTTGCTTGAGGGCATAGGCGAGGACCCAACTCGTGAGGGCCTGCTGGAGACCCCGGCGCGCGTTGCCCGTATGTATGGTGAGATCGCCGGCGGTATGGACCAGAGTGCCGAGGAGCACCTGTCCAAAACCTTTGCCGTCGCTTCGAACGATTTGGTTATCGAGCGCGACATCACGTTCTACTCGCTGTGCGAGCACCATCTGCTGCCGTTTTATGGCAAGGCCGCCATTGGCTATATCCCTAACGGTCGGGTGGCTGGGCTTTCCAAACTCGCCCGCACGGTTGAGGTTTATGCCCGCCGTCTGCAGCTGCAGGAGCAGCTGTGTGCGCAGGTTGCCGACGCTCTCATGGATTATCTCGCTCCCCAGGGAGCGATTGTGCTCATGGAAGCCGAGCATATGTGCATGACCATGCGCGGCGTGCAAAAGCCCGGCACCAAGACCGTGACGCTCGCTCGCCGCGGCGTCTTTGAGACTGATCCCGCGCTCGAGGAGCGGTTCTTTAGGATGCTGGGCCGTTAGCATGAGGGTCGTCAACGACTTTACATCGAAGACCGATGAGGGGACGTCGCGTCGCGGCTTTATGGCTTCGGGCTTGGCTCCCTTTGGTGCCATGCCTCGCATTGATTACATTTGCGCCAACGGGCTGTTCCGGCGGCACCTGGGTAACATTGCACAGTTGGAATCGGGGCGCATCTTCTGCCGCCACGGTATTGACCATCTTCTCGATGTCGCTCGCATTATGTGGATCAAGAATCTCGAGGAACAGCTCGAATTTGACCGTGAGGTCATCTACGCCACGGCACTTCTTCACGATATCGGCAAAGATGAACAGTATGAATCGGGTATATCCCATGATGTTGCAAGCGAACGCGTCGCTGATGCGATTCTCGGCGGCATGCCCGATGATGTGGCGTTTGAGCCGGCCGATGCCGCAGCCATTAAGACGGCCATTCTGGGCCATCGAAAGCTGCGTGTGAACAGCCAACCGCTTGAGCGTCTGCTCTATGCAGCCGACAAAGCGTCGCGCGCCTGCTTTGCATGCCCCGCGCGCAATGCTTGCAACTGGAGCGATGATAAAAAGAACCTGTCGATTCGCGTGTAGTTAGTTTGCGCGGTCGGGGTTCTAAACGAAGGAGACGATCGCGATGAGCAACAAGAAACTGCCCGAGAATGCAACCAAGACTGAAGGCGCCGAGCTCGCCCGCCGTGGAAGGGGCGAAATATCCACCGCAACGGCGGTGCCCCACGTGAGTTATGACGATCTGCGCCATGCTGACCGCATTACTATCGACGGTCTCGAGGTCTTTGCCAACCACGGCGTGTATCCCGAAGAGAATGCGCTGGGCCAGAAGTTCATCGTGTCCTTGGTGCTCTATGCCGACCTGCGTGCAGCGGGGGAGCACGATAACCTGGACGCTTCGATTGACTACGGCTCGGTGTGCCACGATGTCGATGGCTATCTGCGCGAGCATACGTTTAAACTCATCGAGGCGGCAGCCGAGGGTGTGGCCCAGATGCTGCTGCGTCGTTACCCCTTGCTGCTTGGCGTGCGTGTTAAGCTCGATAAGCCTTGGGCTCCCGTCGGTCTTCCCCTGGCAAGCTGCGGCGTCGAGATCGAGCGCGTGCGCTAGTCGACGCTAGAGCTTGTTGAGGGGTGGCTGCTTGAGCCGCTGCGACAGGGCTCTATTGTTGGGGCAGTACGTGTCGAGCAGGGCGTGAAACCGCTGATTGTGGCTTGGCTCGAGCAAGTGGACGAGCTCGTGGGCGACAACCATGTCGAGGCATTCGACGGGGTAGGCGGCGAGCTCGCGCGCGATGCGAATAGCGCCGGATTTAGGTGTGCATGAGCCCCAACGCGTTTTCATGCTGCGTACGGAAATGCGGGCCACGTTGACGCCCATTGCGATTTCGTACGCATGCACCATATCGCGCAGCGCTGTGGTGACCTCGGAGGCATAGAGCTGGTCGATGTGGGCTTGGAGCTCATCGGACGTTAGGCCGTCGAGGATTGCGTACCGCTTGGCCTGTAGGCGTTCGTCCGATTTGTCGGCACCCATAAAGCTTGCGAAGGTGGCCTGCTTGGGTCGCGGTGCGGGTGACGCAAAGTTGTGATCGAGTGCGTCCTGTACCGTGATGGGCATGCCCCAAAGTGCAATGATGGACGAGGGGCTGAGCGGCTCTTGTGCCGTCGCCTGATGTTGCTCGCGCTGGGCAAGTCGACCGATAATCCAGGTGCTGTTGCGCTTCACAAACGCTTCGATACGCTCGCGGCTGGCGCCGAGCGGTGCGCTGGCGTGGACCTCACCGCTCGATGTGACGCGTAGGTTGAAGTTCTTGACGCGCTTTTTGGTAACGACGACGGGGATGGATGTGCCATCCGGTCGGGATACGGTAATCGTAAATTGCTGCGTCAAAAGCGGTCCTTCAGGTTGGGGACGG
>UQUX01000185.1 GCA_900544425.1 uncultured Collinsella sp. | reverse complement strand
AATAACGTGGTTGTGAATCAACCGCTATCTGTTATCCGCCCAAACATGGTCGGGTTTTCCAAGTGCCGCAGATTGCCGTGAAAGAGGAGCGACGCGTACTTTCGAATGCGAGCGACGGTTTGAACGGCAAGGTGCGGTGCTTGGGAAAGCCACTTAGCGGTAGCTGACGCTCTGCTGGGAGTCCTTGACGACTACGTCGTGGGCGCCGCCTTCGACGATGGAGGTGGAGCTGACCAGCGTTAGGCGCGCCTTTTCCTGGAGCTCGGGGATCGAGAGGGCACCGCAGTTGCACATCGTGGACTTGACCTTGTAGAGCGTGCCGCCCACACCATCCTTGAGGGAACCGGCGTAGGGAACGTAGGAGTCGACGCCCTCGACGAAGCTAAGCTTCGCGGCGCCGCCCAGGTCGTAGCGCTGCCAGTTGCGAGCACGCGCAGAACCCTCGCCCCAGTACTCCTTCATGTACTGACCGTTCACGTTGACGCGCTCGGTCGGGCTCTCGTCAAAGCGGGCGAAGTAACGACCCAGCATCATAAAGTCTGCACCCATGGCAAGGGCGAGCGTCATGTGGTAATCGTAGACGATGCCGCCATCGGAGCACACGGGCACGTAGACGCCGGTCTCCTCGTAGTACTCGTCGCGAGCGCGGCAGACGTCGATCAGCGCGGTGGCCTGGCCACGGCCGATGCCCTTGGTCTCACGGGTGATGCAGATGGAACCGCCGCCGATACCAACCTTGATGAAGTCGGCACCGCAGTCGGCCAGGAAGCGGAAGCCCTCGGCGTCGACGACGTTGCCGGCACCGACCTTGACGTCCTCGCCGTAGTTGGCGCGGATCCACTCGATGGTGCGCTTCTGCCACTCGCTGAAGCCCTCGGAAGAATCGATGCACAGGACATCGGCACCGGCCTCGATGAGCAGCGGCACGCGCTCGGCATAGTCGCGGGTGTTGATACCGGCACCGACCATGTAGCGCTTGTCGCCGTCGAGCAGCTCGTTGGGGTTGGTCTTGTGGCTGTCGTAGTCCTTGCGGAAGACGATGCCCATGAGGTGATCGTAGTCGTCGACGATGGGCAGGGCGTTGAGCTTATTGTCCCAGATGACGTCGTTGGCAACCTTAAGGCTGATGTTCTTGTCGCCCACGATGAGCTGCTCACGCGGGGTCATGAACTCGGAGACCTTCGTCTGGTGGTCATCGCGACTGGGACGATAGTCACGGCTGGTGACGATGCCCAGGAGCTTACCCTTGGGAGTGCCGTCGTCGGTAACCGGCATGGTGGAGTGACCGGTCTTCTCCTTGAGCTCGATGACCTGCTCCATGGTCATGTCGGGGGTCAGCGTGGAATCGGACTGAACGAAACCGGCCTTGTGGTCCTTGACGGCCTTGACCATAGCGGCCTCGGACTCGGCGCTCTGGGAACCGTAAATGAAGGACAGGCCGCCCTCGGTAGCGAGCGCGACACCCATGTCGACGCCCGAGACGGACTGCATGATGGCGGAAACCATGGGGATGTTCAGGGTGATTGCCGGCTTCTCACCGCGCTTAAAGCGGGTCAGCGGCGTCTTAAGAGAGACGTTGTTGGGGATGCACTGCGAGGACGAGTAACCAGGGACCAGCAGATACTCCGAAAACGTGTGGGACTCACCGGGAAAGAACGTAGCCATGTTTCTCCTTTTTCCATGCGACCGGTCGGCTGCAGGCCTCGTAGGACCCAGCCCAACCTTGGGCGCCCAATACTGGGGAAGTATCTTAACGCACTTTGACTGCTACAATGCATGATTTAAGAAGAGCACACGAGGGTTTGACGCAGGCTATGCGTTTGCCCAGCAAACACTTTAGCGGGGAGACGTGGAGCACATGGAGTACAAGACGACGGCAAAGTTGGTCATTCAAGCGTGCGACAAGGATTTACCGGGCGTCTTCGGCCACGGCTGCGTCTTGCTGCTGCAGGGCATCGCCCGCGAGCACTCGCTCAACCGCGCCGCCAAGAGCATGGGCATGGCCTATTCCAAAGCGTGGCGTATTGTAAACGAGGCCGAAGGCCAGCTAGGCTGCAAGCTCATCAAACGCGACGGCGCCCGCGGATCCACGCTCACCCCCGCTGGAGAGCGAGCCATAGCGGTCTACGAGGAGCTGCAGACCGACATCAACCAAGTAATTGCCGCAAAGGCCAACGACCTCATCGCCAGCATAAAAGAATAGCCAATTTAGGACGGGGCCTTATAGCCACGCAACCCCTTCTCATAAGTTGCGGTGAAATAGGGACTGTTTATGCGGTTAAAGCCGTAAATCAATCCCTATTTCACCGCAACTTATGAAGTCGAGGATGATTTAGCTAGTTGCGGAGGGCGTTGTCTAGGGTGGCGGCCACGATCAAGGGGTCGTCGGTGCCGGCGAAGAGGCGGATGGTGTTCCCCTGCTTGCCGCGTGGGGCCGAAAGGCGCGTCGTTGCACCGCCGGCGGGCGATGCGCGGAACTCCTCAGGCAAAGCATCAAAAAGCTTGCCCGCGCTACGCTCGATAAGGTCAAATTCAACTGCCGGGCCAAAGCCATGCTCGAGGATTCCCGTTGCAACCGCATGGTCGGGATGCGAGCTCAGTCCGGGATAGCGCACGTTGCGTACCATCTCATTGGCGGCCAGATACTCGGCCAGTGCACGGGCGCGGTCGAAATGCGCCTGCATACGAACATCGAGCGAGTCCAGTCCCCGCTCCAGCACAGCGGCCTCGTCAGCTGTTAAATCAAGCTTGGCCAAGCCACAGCCCTCAAGCAGGGCGTGTGCGCACTCGGCAGCGGCATCCACACGATGGCGCTTGAGCTGCGAGCGCGCGACCGAAGCGGCAACGAGATTGCGCGGAGCCATACCGGCGCACACGCGATCGAGCGCCTCGAGCGACAGCGCAGAACCCAGCCGCAGCGGATAGCAGCCAAAA
>UQUX01000184.1 GCA_900544425.1 uncultured Collinsella sp. | reverse complement strand
GCGAGCAGCCGCAGCCGGTGATCTTGGACATGAGCGGGCTGCCGCCGTGGGACTTGGCCACGGTCGTGCCGTCGGTAATCAGGTCGACTTCGCCCGAGACCACTACGGCGCCGCCGGTGTAGCGGGCGAGCGCCACGGCGGCACCACGGGCGGCGTCGACCGTGTCGGTGGTATCGACACCGCGCACGCGGCTCAGATCGGCCGTCTCGCCCTCAAGACCCCACAGGCCGGCGAGCGCGATAATCTCGGAGGCGTTGCCGCGCACGATGGCGGGCTTGTACTGCTTGAGCTCGTTTACCAGCTGGGTGCGCAGGCTACCGATGCCCAGGCCCACCGGATCGAGCACCCAGGGCTTGCCGGCGTCGTGTGCCGCCTTGGCCGCGCGGGGAATCGTCTGCTCGTAGATAGGGAAGAGCGTGCCCATGTTGAGATAGATGGCGCCGCCGCCGGCAACGAGCGCTTCGCCCTCGTCGGGCAGATAGACCATGGCGGCCGATCCGCCCACGGCGAGCTGTGCGTTGGCGACAAAGTCGATCGTCACCGTGTTGGTGATGGAGCCGGCCATCGGATTGGTGGCGCGAATCTCCTCTACGGCCTTGACCATATGTTGCTTAAGCTGTTCCGAATCAATCACTGCACATGCCTCCTTGGCATAGAAAAGGGGCGCTGTGCATAGACAGCGCCCCTGTAAAGGCGGCATGCTCCCTACGCCAGCATTAACTGACAGGTTCAAAGGATTGGGCCCCATGCCCTCTCAGCCTTGTGGTTTGCACCGCCGGCACTCCCGCATCGAATCTGTTGTTCCCTATACTAGCGCACCGTTACAATGGTTACGGTGAAAATGACTGGGGGACTCTATGATCAAACTTGTGCTGACCGATATGGACGATACGCTGATTCCAGCCGGGCATGACGGCGCTAGCGACTACGCCATCGAGGGCATTCATGCCATGCGGGCGGCGGGTCTGCACTTTGGCCCGGTTTCGGGCCGTCAGCCGTCCGCGATGGCCTGGATGTTCAAAAATCGTTCCGAGTGCTTCTCGACTGGCGCGTTCTGTAACGGCCAGGTCATGTTTGTGGACGGTGAGGCGGTAGCCTCGCATGCGACCGACAACGCCGCCCTTATGCGCTTGGCTGACTACTTGGAGCAGGAGACCGACGATACGTACCTGAAGGTCTACAGCCTGGGTGATGACTTTTGGGGCAACGATGCCTATTGCGTGACGAGCGATCCCGAGCGCGTTCGTCGCGCCATGGAGTCGGGCGGCAACGCGTGGCTCAAAGGCGAAGAGGCCCCGTGCCGTCCTGTTGTCGATGATGCCCCGGTATACAAGGCGAATATCTGGAGCGCCCGCTCGCGCGAAGAGCTCGCTGAGCTGCGCGAGCGCATTGCCGCTGAGGTGCCGGAGCTCTCGCTTGTATTTCCCAACAACCGCGTGCGCCTATTCGATATTCTCCCGGCCGGTTGGGACAAGGGCTGCGCTGCGCTGGAGCTGGCGCGCGCTTTGGGCCTGACGCCCGATGAGGTGGCCGTATTTGGCGATTCCGATAACGATCTGCCCATGATCGGTGCCGTTCCCAACTCCGTTGCAGTCGCCAATGCCAACGAGGCCGTCACTGCTGCCGCGCGCTGGCATATCGGCGCTGCGGCAGACGATGCGGTTGCCGGGGCTCTGCATCAGATTGCCGCCTGCGCCGCGACGGGGGAGATGCCGCCTTTTATGCGTCAGATGGATGCGGTGGGTTCGGGTATCGCGGACGTCTAGGGAGGCCATCATGAAGCTCCAGCAGCTCAGATATGTCGTCAAAGTTGCCGAATGTGGCAGCATCACCGAGGCCTCGCGCCGGCTCTTTGTGTCGCAGCCTTCGATTACCGCATCGATTCGCGATCTCGAAAACGAGATGGGCGTGCACATCTTTGAGCGCACTAACAAGGGCGTCGTTGTGTCCGAGGAAGGTGAGACCTTCTTGGGCTATGCGCGCCAGGTACTCGACCAGGCCGACCTGCTCGAGGGCAAGTACAAGGGCGCATCCGAGCAGGTGCCGCACTTTAGTGTGAGCTGCCAGCATTATTCCTTTGCCGTTAATGCGTTTGTCGATGTGATCCGTGAGTTCGATGCCGCGCGCTACGACTTTACCCTGCGCGAGGAGCAAACCCACGAGATTATCGAGGACGTCGCGCACATGAAAAGCGAGCTCGGCATCCTGTATCTGTCGGAGCACAATCGCGAGGTCATCGAGCGCATGCTGGCGGCCAACGAGCTCGTGTTCGAAGGGCTCTTCTGCGCCACGCCGCACGTCTTTGTGTGTGCAGACCATCCGCTGGCTGGCCGCTCCAGCGTGACGCTCGAGGACTTGGAAGACTACCCGTTTTTGTCCTATGAGCAGGGCAGCTATAACTCGTTCTACTATTCTGAGGAGCTGACCTCGACCTTTGAGCGCCGCAAGAATATCCGCGTGCGTGACCGTGCGACGTTGTTCAACCTGGTCATGGGCCTCAACGGCTACACGGTATGCTCAGGCGTGATCAGTCACGAGCTCAACGGGCCCGGCATCATCTCGATTCCGCTCGATGTAGACGAGTACATGGAGATCGGCATCATCACGCGCAAGAACACGACGCTTACGCGCTACGGCCAAGCCTATATCGACGTGATTCGTCAGCACATATAGACTGCTGCATTCTGTACGGGTCAAATCTCTTTATGGCAGTCCAAACTGATATAGGAAGCATCTATATCAAACTGTTATAAACGTATATTTTGCGATGGCCATATGAGCGCTCATACTCTGTCCCAGTAAAGCAACCAATGCAAAGGGAGATATCTATGAGTGCTTTAACCACGCTGAACGCGCCGTTTCGCGCCGATATCGTCGGCAGCTTTCTTCGTCCACAGGCCGTAAAGGACGCCCGTGTCGCCTATGCTGCGGGCACACTCGACGCCGCCGGCCT
>UQUX01000183.1 GCA_900544425.1 uncultured Collinsella sp. | reverse complement strand
CGCAGGTCTCAGTGGAATATGGGGACGATGGGAAGCCTTCCAGCGTGGATACCATCGTCATCTCCACGCAGCACGCCGCCGAGATCGAAGACATGGGCAAGATCAAGGCCGACCTCATCGAGCACGTAATCACCCCGGTCATGGCCGCTGAGAACATGCCGTGGGACAACGCGGACATCTACGTGAACCCCACCGGTCGCTTTGTCGTGGGCGGCCCCATGGGCGACACGGGCCTGACCGGCCGCAAGATCATCGTCGACACCTACGGCGGCTACGGCCGTCACGGCGGCGGTGCCTTTAGCGGCAAGGACTGCACCAAGGTCGACCGCTCCGCCGCGTATGCCGCGCGCTGGGTCGCCAAGAACGTGGTCGCCGCCGGCCTGGCCGACCGCTGCGAAGTCGAGCTTGCCTACGCCATCGGCGTTTCCAAGCCCCTCTCAATCATGGTCGACACCTTCGGTACCGCACATGTTGCCGAGGACAAGATCGTCGAGGCCGTCGAGAAGACCTTCGACCTACGCCCGGGTGCAATCATCCGCGACCTAGACCTGCGTCGCCCCATCTACGAAAAGACGGCAGCCTACGGTCACTTTGGCCGAGAAGACGCCGACTTCACCTGGGAGAAAACCGACCGAGTCGAAGAACTCAAGGCAGCCTGCGGCCTGTAAGCTTACGAGAAAAGCTACAGCCAAATAACAACGCACCAAAAGAAGTACCGGCCCCAACCGGTACTTCTTTTTTATTTAAACGGTGGTGAAGATGCTTCGATATGAGCCTACGCTGCGTCACCAGCTAATGAATTTTGAAGCACACGCGCCTCTACCATGTATCCTTAGTTCCGAGGGCTTTGGTATTTGGTCGATCGCGAGTTCCGCACGAGCCGGAGGCCACTTAATGTGGCCTCCGTGCGAGCAGGACTGTCCGAGCAGGCGACCAAATACCAAAGCCCTCGGAACGGCGGGACAGATTAAAGGAGCACCCATGGCAGGCAAGCCGCAAACACTAGCTACGACCTCGGCATTCGAGATCTTGGGCCCCGTCATGGTCGGCCCCAGCTCATCGCACACCGCCGGCGCCCTGCGCTGCGCCCAAGTTGCCGCCAGCCTGCTGGAAGGCCGCATCACCAAAGTCACCTTTGGCCTGTGGAACTCCTTCGCCCACACCTACCGCGGCCACGGCACCGACCGTGCGCTCGTCGCGGGCATCCTGGGCCTAGACACCGATGACGAGAACATCAAGCAGGCCTTCGACCTCGCGCGCGAGCAGGGCCTAGAATATCACTTTGACATCAAGGGCGACGACGCCTCCATCCACCCCAACACCGTCGACATTGACATGGTCGACGACACGGGCGCCACGGCACAGGTCCGCGGTGAGAGCCTGGGCGGCGGCAAGATGCGCATCAGCCGCATTAACGGCGTCGGCGTCGACATCTCGGGCATGTATTCCACGCTCTTCGTGGCGCACAAGGACGTCCCCGGTGTACTCGCCGCGCTCACCAACCTGCTCGCCTACGCACACGTGAACATCGCCTTCTGCCGAACCTACCGCACCGAAGTGGGCGGCCAGGCCTACTCCGTCTTTGAGACCGACGGCGCGCCCGACGACACCGTCGTCCCCATGCTGCGCAAGCTCGACAATGTCGATTACGCAACGTTTATCGAGCTCCCCGGTTCTGCCTCGTCGCTCTCCCCCGGCGTCTCGGCCAAGGAAATCTTCGACGACGGTGAGCAGCTGCTCGATGCGTGCGAGGAACTGGGGCTCAGCATCGGCGCCGTCATGGCCGTTCGCGAGGCGCGTCTGACAGGCGAGGCCCACGCTGTCGCCGCCATGCGCCGCGTGCTCGACGTCATGCGCGAGGAGACCACGGCCCCCCTCGCCAATCCGCAGCGCTCGCTCGGTGGGCTAATCGGCGGCGAGGCCAAACTCGTCGATGCCACCAGCCGCAACGATTTGAGTGCAAGCCTGATGGGCGTCGTCCAGACCGACGCCGTGGCCCGCGCGATGGCCGTGCTCGAGCGCTCCGCCACGATGGGTGTGATCGTCGCAGCTCCGACGGCAGGATCCGCGGGTGTTGTGCCCGGCTGCGTGCTGGCGCTTGCCGATCGCCTGCAGCTCGACGACGAGCAAGTCATGGACGCGCTCTACTGCGCAGCCGCCATCGGCCTCAACCTCACCACAAGCGCCTGCGTTGCCGGCGCCGAGGGCGGCTGCCAAGCCGAGGTCGGAAGCGCCGCCGCCATGGCAGCCGCCGCGCTGGTGCAGATGCTCGGCGGCACGCCCGAGCAGGCGCTTGACGCCAGTTCCATCGCGCTGAGTAACCTGCTGGGCCTCGTTTGTGACCCCGTCGGTGGCCTCGTGGAGGTGCCCTGCCAAAACCGCAACGCCATCGGCGTGGCAGCGGCCTTTAGCTCGGCACAACTCGCCCTCGCAGGCATTAAGAGCCTGGTGCCGTTTGACCAGATGGCACATGTCATGCTCTCAGTGGGCCACGCGTTGCCGGCCACGCTGCGCGAGACGGCAAAGGGCGGCATCGCGCAGGCTCCGGCCGCACTTTCGGCCTGTGCAAAATGCGGTGTGTGCGGATAGCGGCAAAGAACGACTCAAAGGTGGGACAAATGTCCCACCTCTTTTGAATGCCACCGTTTCCGTACCACAAACAGCAGGGCAATCGCTATAATGCAAGCCCAATAAAAACACGATGAACCGCAAGGCGAAAATCGAAGGATATGCATACGATGTCGCAAAACGATCGAACTCAACTGATTCCCGATCCGCAGCAGCCGAGCAGGCACACCGGCGGCGTTCAGTCGCCGCGTCCTATCGCGCCGAGCCACGGTCAGCAGCGTGGTGCGGCAAACGCTTCCCAACGCCCGAACCAACAGCGACAGCAGCGTCAACAACGTCAGCAGCGCCAGGCAAACGGCAATGCGCCCAAGCAGCCCCCCACGCACGCTCGAGGCGATCGCGGCCCCGCGCGCAAACC
>UQUX01000182.1 GCA_900544425.1 uncultured Collinsella sp. | reverse complement strand
TGGCGCCCGGCGACAGCACGATGCGGTTGTCTCCCTCGCAGCGAATGATGGTCGCCGTTCCCGTCTCCACATCATCGCGATGCACTACAAAGTCACAGTCCACGCCGGCGTCTTGGAGCCCCGCCACGAGCGACGCGCCGAACGCGTCGCGACCGACCGCGCCGATCATGTGCGTGCAAGCGCCCATACGCGCGGCAGCTACGGCCTGATTGGCGCCCTTGCCGCCGGCGTTGGTGATAAACCCGCTGCCGCCGACGGTCTCGCCCGCACGCGGTATGCGCTCGCACGCCACCGAAAGGTCCATGTTCATGCTGCCGAACACCGCAACGATGCCGCGATCTGCCATGGAAACCTCCTCATCTGCGGGCCTTATGCCCACCGCCAGCCGTCGATCGTGCACTCTCGCACCCCCTATAACTTTAGTTCACTTTGATGTGGACGCGCGCTTGAGCTTGCGCCAGCAGCAAGCATTCACAGGAGCAGGCAGCTACAATGAAGGCGTGCTGATTATTCTCGTCATTGGATGATGTTTTATGGAACAACTCTCGCAATCGGGCTCGCGCGGTCGACGCCGCACGGGCAACGAGCCGGCGCCGCACGAACGCGTGAAGGGCGAACGCCGTGCCAACGAACCGCGACGCACCGTGAGCCCCCATCGTGCTTCTGCCAACAACGCGGGCCGCGCCAACACTCCCGCCGCGGAGCAGACGCCTGCTCGCCCCAAATCCCGCTACATCCCTGCCCTTGACGGCCTGCGTACGCTCGCCGTCGTCGCGGTGGTGCTCTATCACCTTAACCTCACGTGGGCGCAGGGCGGTCTGCTCGGCGTCACGATCTTCTTTGTGCTTTCGGGCTATCTGATCACGCGCTTGCTGCTCAACGAAGTCGCTAAGACCGGCCGCATCGACCTCAAGAGCTTCTGGATTCGCCGCATCCGTCGCCTGGTCCCCGCCGTGGTAACCGTCGTGGTGGTGACCTGCGCGCTGTGCACCGTCTTCAACCACGTGATGCTCACCAAAATGCGCCCCGACATCTTGCCGTCGCTGCTGTTCTTTAACAACTGGTGGCAGATTGCTCAAAACGTCTCGTACTTCAATGCTCTGGGCGACCCCTCGCCGCTCACGCACTTTTGGTCGCTTGCCATCGAGGAACAGTTCTACCTGATTTGGCCGCCGCTGCTGTTTGCCATGGTATCCATGCATGTGAGCAAGCCCAACACGCGCCGCGTGGTTCTGGGCCTTGCCGCGGTATCTGCCCTCGCCATGATGGTGCTTTACAACCCTGCCGCCGACCCCAGCCGCGTGTACTACGGCACCGACACCCGCGTGTTCTCGCTGCTGCTGGGTGCCTGGATGGCCTTTATCCCCGATCGCGACCTGGCGCCGGTGCGTCTCGCTCATCGTTTGGGGCTCAATCGCCTGGCTGGCGCCGCCAAGCACGGCAAGAACGCCGAGGGCAAACCTGGCGAGAAGGCCGACGAAGCAGCCGAGACCGCCCCGGCACAGCCGAGCGCCCTCGTGCGTTTTTGGTCCTCGCCCGCATCCATCGATGTGTTGGGCGTCGTGGGTCTGGTTGGCCTTGCCGCCATGGTCGCGCTCACCAACGGCTACACCGCCTTCCAGTATCGCGGAGGCACGCTGCTGTGCTCGATCCTCACGCTCATGGTCATCGCGGCCTGCGTGCAGCCCCAGGGAATGGTTGCCCGCGCGCTATCCGCCGAGCCACTCGTGTGGGTTGGCAAGCGCTCCTACAGCATCTACCTGTGGCACTATCCGCTGCTGCTCCTCATGAACCCGGTCGCCAACATCAACGATACGCCGTGGTGGCAGTACATTTTGCAGGTGTTGTTGGTGGTCGCCGTGGCAGAGTGCTGCTATCGCTTTATCGAGACTCCGTTTAGGAAGGGCGCCTTTGGGCGCACCGTCGCCGAATTCCGCGATGGCACCACCACGCCCGCCAACTGGGCACGCACGCACATCCCTGTCTGCGCAGCCTGCGCTGTCGTGTTGGTCGTTGCACTGGGCGGCCTGATCTTTGTGCCCGAGACGTCTGCGCTGAGCGGCGAGGGCGCCGAAGTTCTGAACAAGGAAGCCAAGAACACCGCGCCCACCGACCAGCAGGCGGCCGACGACACCGACAAGGACAACGACGGCTTCCCCGACGGCTCCTACGACCTGTTGATGATCGGTGACTCCGTGTCGCTGCGCGCCGTTGATTCCTTTGACGGCGTGTTCCCGCACAGCCATATCGATGCCGAAAAGGGCCGCCAGTTCGATGCGGGCCGTGCGACATTTGAGGGCTATCTTCAACAGAACCTTGCCGGCAAGATCGTGGTCTTTGCGCTGGGCACCAACGGCTTGGTAACCGACGACCAAATCGACGCCATCATGGCCGATGCAGGAGATAAGCGTATTGTGGTGTTTGTGAACACGCGCAGCCCGCAGCCGTGGGTTGGCTCTACCAACCAGGCCATCGCCAACGCCGTTACGCGCTACAAGAACGTACGCGTTATCGACTGGTACGGATACAGTGCCAACCGCAACGACCTGTTCGATGGCGATGGCACGCATCTATCGACCACTGGCGTGACTGAGTACCTCAACTTGATCCACGATGCCGTCAAGAAGGACCTGCCCGTGCATCCCGAGGATCACGTCAACGATCCGCAGCCGGCAGCCGTCAAGTCTGCCACCGACGCACTCGTCAATGCGCTCGCTCTCAAGCCGCACAAGCTGGGCACCGACAAGTAACCTGCAGCGCAAACTTCCCACATCCGGAGGGGGTGTCTGCCACGGCAGACACCCCCTCCGGCAGTTAGGGACACTCCTGGCGCAGCCAATGAAGACCTCTACGGATGAATTCCAGGCCGCTCCGTCGCTCCAGACATCGTTTCCGCGCCTCGTGCCTGCCCCAAACAATCAAAACAAGCCCTTTTCGCCGCACCCTCAAAGGTCTGTGGGCAAAAAAGGGCAAATATGAGTACTGTTATCATATTTGCCCTTTTTTGCCCACAGACC
>UQUX01000181.1 GCA_900544425.1 uncultured Collinsella sp. | reverse complement strand
GCTTCCCTGACACGGAAGAGGTCAGAAGTTCAAATCTTCTAACGCCCACCAAATGATCGCAGCTCAGAGGCTATGTCCTCTGGGCTGTTTTGTTTTGCCACCAAGCACGCCGCCAATATAAGCCACCAAATATTGATCCAAGGTCTGTACGCGATGGTCTTCGCATCCCGTAGAGGTGCCGGCAGATTGCATACGTCCTGGCCGATCGTGACCGCAACATGTTGGTCAAGCATAATCTTTTGGATTCTTTTGGCGTGAGCGACTTGGTTTTGGTAGGATTTGTCAGCGGCTTGACTAAGGGGGTTTTATAACTGCCATGCAGGTAGCTGTGTTGGTAACGTTTTACCGACTTGCCAAGAACCCCTCATTTTTAATGCGTCTGCAAAATGACTAATTGCTTTGACCTGCCGAAACACTATATGTTGTGTTTGACCTAAAAAAAGAATACAGGATATAGATGCCTCTTTGTCGTATGATAGATGGCGGACAGAGAACGAAGACCTTAACTGCCTCTTTCGAACGTGTCCTTGAGCCGCTTGATTGGCTCTAGGGAATGTCCGCATGGAGGCTTATGGTTTATCGAGAACACAGATTGCGCGACGGCGCCGCAAGGCAGGGGCAAGCCCTGCCGGGCATCGTTTGGCTCTGAAGCGCAATGAGGCTACGACGCGAAAGAGGCAAGAGGATGAAGATCATCAAGCGCAGCGGCACCGAGGTTGTCTTTGACATCGATAAGATCGTCAATGCCATCCGCGCCGCCAACTTGGAGGTCGAGGAGAGCTCTCGTCTAACCGACCGCCAGGTGGTTTATGCGGCGCAAAACGTCGCCGAGGCATGCGAGAACGCGGGCCACACCGTTTCGGTCGAGGAGATCCAGGATTTGGTCGAGGACGAGATCATGCGTCTCGACTGCTACGAGGTTGCCCGCCACTACATCATCTATCGCTATGTTCAGAGCCTGAAGCGCCAGAAGAACACGACCGATGACAAGATCCTGTCGTTGATTGAGTGCAATAACGAAGAGGTCAAGCAGGAGAACTCCAACAAGAACCCGACCGTCAACTCCGTTCAGCGCGACTATATGGCCGGCGAGATTTCCAAGGACCTGACCCAGCGCGTGCTGCTGCCCCAGGAGATCGTGGACGCCCATAATGAGGGCCTGATCCACTTCCATGATTCGGATTACTTTGCTCAGCACATGCACAACTGCGACCTGGTGAACCTGGAGGACATGCTCCAGAACGGCACCGTTATCTCGGGCACGCTGATCGAGAAGCCGCACAGCTTCTCGACCGCCTGCAACATCGCGACGCAGATTATCGCTCAGGTTGCTTCCTCCCAGTACGGCGGCCAGTCGATTTCGCTGACCCATCTTGCCCCGTTCGTCGAGGTGAGCCGTCAAAAGATTCGCGGCGAGGTCGCCCGCGAGCTCGAGGAGCTCGGCGTTTCCGCATCTCCCGAAAAGGTCCGCGAGGTTGTTGAGGACCGCCTGCGTGACGAGATCCGTCGCGGCGTTCAGACGATTCAGTATCAGGTCGTGACCCTTATGACCACCAACGGCCAGGCGCCGTTCGTGACGGTCTTTATGTATCTTAACGAGGCCCGTACGCCTCAGGAGAAGCACGACCTTGCCATGATCGTGGAGGAGACGCTTCGCCAGCGCTACGAGGGCGTTAAGAACGAGGCCGGCGTTTGGATTACCCCGGCATTCCCCAAGCTTATCTATGTACTCGAGGACGATAACGTTCACGAGGATTCCCCGTACTTCTACCTGACCCAGCTGGCTGCCAAGTGCACCGCCAAGCGCATGGTGCCCGACTACATCTCCGAGAAGAAGATGCGCGAGCTCAAGCTGTCGAAGGGCGAGACCGCGGGCAACGGCGACTGCTATACCTGCATGGGTTGTCGCAGCTTCCTGACGCCCGACCGCTCCGGTAACGGATTTAACAACGTGGCCAACGCGCTGAACTATGACCCAAACAAGCCCAAGTACTACGGTCGCTTTAACCAGGGCGTTGTGACCATCAACCTGCCCGATGTCGCCCTGAGCTCGCATCAGGACATGGACAAGTTCTGGAAGATCTTCGACGAGCGCCTTGAGCTGTGCCACCGCGCCCTGCTGTGCCGCCATGAGCGTCTGATGGGCACGCTTTCTGACGCCGCACCGATTCTTTGGCAGTACGGTGCTCTCGCCCGTCTGAAGAAGGGCGAGACGATCGACAAGCTGCTCGTGGGCGGTTACTCCACCATTAGTCTGGGTTATGCCGGCCTGTATGAGTGCGTTAAGTACATGACGGGCCACAGCCACACCGAGAAGGAGGGCACGCCCTTTGCCATGGCCGTCATGCAGCGCATGAACGACAAGTGCGCCGAGTGGAAGGCCGAAAGCGATATTGACTTCTCGCTGTACGGTACCCCGCTTGAGTCGACGACCTACAAGTTCGCCAAGTGCCTGCAGCGTCGTTTTGGCATCATCCCGGGCGTGACGGACAAGGGCTACATCACCAACAGCTACCACGTCCACGTGTCCGAGGAGATCGACGCATTCGACAAGCTCAAGTTCGAGGGTATGTTCCAGCAGCTTTCGCCGGGCGGTGCCATCTCCTACGTCGAGGTTCCCAACATGCAGGACAACCTCAAGGCTGTCATTCGCGTGATGCAGTACATCTACGACAACATCATGTACGCCGAGCTCAACACCAAGAGCGACTACTGCCAGGTGTGCGGCTACGACGGTGAGATCAAGATTGTCGAGGATGACGGCAAGCTGGTGTGGGAGTGCCCCAACTGCGGCAACCGCGATCAGGAGAAGATGAATGTCGCCCGTCGTACGTGCGGCTACATCGGTACTCAATTCTGGAACCAGGGCCGAACCGAGGAGATCCGCGACCGCGTGCTGCATCTCTAATACCGCTCCGAGGCTGAGCCGGGAGGGCCGCTTGGGCATTTGCTCGCTATTTCGGACAGTCCTGCGCAAGACGAAGGCCACATTAAGTGGCCTTCTTTGCGTGCGGAACT
>UQUX01000180.1 GCA_900544425.1 uncultured Collinsella sp. | reverse complement strand
TACGGCTACGGCGCCGGGGCCCACGTGGGTGCCGATGGTGGCGCCAATGGTGTGGATGGACAGCTCGCCCTCGGTGTGACCGGCCCACAGTGCCGCGCTGTCCTCGATATATTTCTTGAGCACGGCGTCCGAAAGGCCTGTATAGCCCAGCGCCAGCGGCATGGAAAAGTCGACGCCGCCCGCCTTTTCTACCTTCTGGTTGAGCAGGTTACGACCGTTCTTGGAACCGCGCGCCTTGCCCAGCTGCACGATCAGGCCGTCCTCGGCGGCCACAACGGGCTTTACGTTGAGCAACGTGCCCACAGCGCCGGCCGCAGCAGACAGGCGACCGCCGCGCACCAAGTACTCCAGCGTCTCGAGCAGACCGATAACCACCACGCGGTCACGGACTGCCTCGACGGCCGCCGCGATCTGGGCCGCACTACGGCCCTCGTCCACCAAGCGCAACGCATACTCGACCAGGACACGCTCGCCCAGGGTGACGTTATTGCTGTCCACCACGAACACGTCGCCGCCCGGCGCCTCGGCAAGTGCGGTACGGGCACTCTGATTGGTGCCCGAAAGCTTGGCGCCCACGGTAATAATCACTGCCTCGTCGCCGGCCTCACGTGCCTCGGCAATCGCCTGCGAAAACGCGTACGGGTTGACCTGGCCGGTCTTGGGCAGCTCATCGCGCTCCACGAGCATCTCGTAAAAGCGTTGATGATCGATGTCGACGCCATCCATATACACATCGGTGCCAAAGGTGACGGACAGCGGCAAAACACGCAGAGCGGGGTGCTCCGCCGGCGACATATCGCTTGCGGAATCGGTAATAATACGAATGGACATAACAAATCCTTTCTTGCGCGGAGCTCGCGCGGGGAATTTTGACAGCAATGCCCCGGCACGGCATACGCGCTCAAACGGGACTATGCAGTTGTTAATGGGAAGCAAATGCCTTGGCGGCCTTAGATCTCGCGCAGGGTGTCGAGAATCGTACGCAGCGATGCATACATCTGCTCGCGCTGCTCCACACCCATAGCCTTACCGGTGGTATCGAGCACCTCGCGAATGATGCGGTCCGCCTCGCTCATGCTCTCGCCGCCCAGAGCGGTCAGGCGAACCGGAGCACGATACTTAACGGCGGCATCGCCCGAATCATCGACTTCGACGTAGCCGCCCTCCTCCAGATGCGCGAGCGTACGCGAGACGGCGGCGCGGGTCACGCCTGCCATGCGAGCCAGGTCGGCACCAGTCAGGCCGTCCTTGCTGCGCTCAAGATAGTACAGGCACATAACGTCGGAGCCCTTGAGGCCCAGCCTTGCGCCCTCAGACGTCTTAATGCGCTGGATCTCCTTGTAGAGACCGCTGATCAGTCCGACAAAGTCCTCGAAACGTGTCTCGTCGCTCTGCTGCATGGGAGACGACCGCCTTTCGCTTGCATAATGCTAACGGGTAAACATCTTAGTCGCATAAGGCGACACCCGTACCCAAATACCCCATTTGTTAACCCATCAACATAAAAACCACCACAAAGGGGACAGGCACCTTTGTGGTGGTTTGGGGCATCAATAGGTTCTAGGCGCCGCTACAGCTCCACGCAAGGATTGTCGCGGGTCACAAGCGTCTTAATGACAACCGTCGCTCCCAGATAGCGCTCAAGCAGCTCGGCTAAGCGATCGATCGCAGCCTGGCAATCCCCCATCCGCTCGGGCTCCACGCACTCAATCGCTAGGAACGCATCGGCCGAATCATCGGACAGCGCCGTGCGAACGCCGTCGCGCCAGTTCCAGCAGCGGCACACAGCGCCCGCATCATCGATGTAGGCGAGCTCGCCGGGCAGCGTCGGATCGTCCGTCTCCTCGCCAAGCGGCAAGAACGCATCGCCACCGTCGGTCACCTTCAGGCGAAGGTCCCCCTCGATCGCATGCAGATCCTCGCCTCCCACGGGCAGCGCGTAGGTCAGCGACACCGTGTTGTAAATATCCACCGCGGGCGTAATGTGGCCCACCGGCTTGCCTTTGAGCACGCGTTTGAGCAAGTTCTCGATCGAGCAGCGCGCGCCTTTCTTGGTCTTGAACAGACGATAGGCCTCGCGCCATGCCCTGACCGGTGCGTTCTCGCTGATAGTGTCGCTGGTCAGATGACGCTCCGCATCGATATTGGCGCGGTCGAGCAACGCCGCAATCGCATCCACGTCCTCTTGAGGAATCTGAGCCGTGGGCTTCATGCCCTCCACGACCACAACACCGACCGCTGCCTGCGGAAACAGCTCCCAGAATGAATCCTCGGCAATAAAGCTCTTCATACGCTCTCCCTTCATTGTGCGCGCCCGAGTGAGGGCGCCTAAACAAAAAGCGCCCTTACAACGGCCACCTTCAAAGTCCTACGGTGCCGTCACAAGAACGCTTGCGCTGTCCCCATCCGGAGAAGGGAACGATATGTCAGGCGTATTGTAACCCGAGTCATCCACACGAGCAAAACCACCACAAAGGTGCCTGTCCCCTTTGTGGTGGATATGGACTCACGGCGAAGCTAGTGGCGGAGTCCCAGCAGGCCGCGGCCGTGATGACGGGCCTCGGCGGACACCTGGGCGTGCGGGCCGGCGGCTTTGACGGACTCGGGCAGGTGCGAGTACTTCTTCTCGAAGTTCTCCTCGAACATCACGGCCAAGTTGTGCGCGGCCTCGTCGTAGCGAGCGGTGCTCTGCCAATACTGGCGCGGCACCAGGATGCCGTCGGGTACGCCGTGGCACGTGGTGGGAATGTCGACGTTAAAGATGTCGTCGTGCACGAACTCGCTGTCCTCGATGGTACCGTCGAGGGCGCGGGCCACCAGGGCGCGCGTGTAGGCAAGCTCGATGCGATGACCCACGCCGTAGCCGCCGCCGATCCAGCCGGTGTTGACCAGGTACACACGCGTGCGGCCGTCGGCGATGCGCTCACCGAGCATCTTGGCATAGACCATGGGGTCGAGCGGCATAAACGGCTCGCCAAACAGCGAAGAGAACGTGGGCGTGGGCTCGGTGACGCCGACCTCGGTGCCGGGGATCTTGGCCGTAAAGCCCGTCA
>UQUX01000179.1 GCA_900544425.1 uncultured Collinsella sp. | reverse complement strand
ACGTCCACGCTATAGGCGTGGTGGGCGGCACGGGCGCCTTCGACGCAAGCCATAAGCTCGGCAGCCTGCGATTGGGTGCAGTGGGCGATGCCGGCACGGTCGGTAATGTCCTCGCGCGGCAGGTCAAACATAATCGAGCCATTATCGATGCAGATGACGCGATCGGCGGTGCGATCGAGGTCGGACGTAATGTGGCTCGAGAGCAGCACACTGCGCTGGCCGTCGGCGACAAAGGCAAGCAGCTCATCAAGCAGTTCCTCGCGTGCCATGGGATCGAGGCCCGCGGTGGCTTCGTCCAAAACGAGCAGCTTGGCATTGTGGCTGAGTGCACAGGCAAGCTGCAGTTTCATGCCCATGCCGCGGGAGAGGTCCTTGACCTTTGTCTTGGGATCGAGGCCAAATCGGTCGATGAGGCTGGCGAAGGTGTCGTGGCTCCAGGTGGGGTACGCCGGGCTTACGAGTGCCTCAACTGCGGTCACCTTGAGTGTGGAAGGGAAGGGACACGTGTCCAGCACGAGGCCGACACGGGCACGTAGACAACGCTGTGTCTCATCGGGCGCGTCGGCGCCACAGCGCTGTCCAAACAGGTGCACCTCGCCGGCATCGAGCTTTATAAGCGCGGCTCGAATCGTCGTTGTTTTGCCAGCACCGTTGGCACCAACAAAGCCGACGATCTGGCCAGGCTCCACGGCAAGCGTGACGTCGCGCAGCGAAAAGCGGTCACTTACAGCGCGTGAGATGCCTTTGAGTTCAAGCAAGTTTTGCATGATATAGCCTTTCTTGCAGATGGCTACTGCATGGTTTCGGGGGCTACCAGGTCGAGCATCTCGTGCAGCTTGTCGCGCGTGACGCCCAGGGTTTCGGCTTGGCTCGCCGCTTTCGCAAGTAGCTCTTCGATATGGCAGAGCTGGTTTTCGCGCAAGAGTTCTTGGTTGCCCTCGGCGACAAAGCAGCCCTTGCCCTGCACGGTGCAGATAAACCCGAGCTGCTCCAGGTCGGCGTAGGCGCGCTTGGTGGTGATGACGCTCACGCCAAGATCGCTCGCGAGTGCACGGATGCTGGGGAGTTTGGCTCCCGCAGCGAGCGTGCCCGAAAGGATTTGAGCTTTGACCTGCGAGGCTATTTGCTCGTAGATGGGCTTGTCGCTCGAATTGGATAGGATGATGTCCACAGCGGCTCCTTAGCTGTTGGGCTACACGTGTATATAACCGGTAAGCACAGTATATATACACTATGCACAGTTACGCAAGAGACAAATGTGGAATAGCCCGCCGGCGCTGCGCTTGCTCCGAAACAATCTCAATCTGTAACACCTGGGTCCGTTTTGGGTCGCCTGCTGTTACAGATTGAGATGTTATTTGCCCGCCTGCCTATTTGTCTCAATCTGTAACAGTAAGAGTCGATTTGCGCGGCTAGATGTTACAGAACGAGACATTGCCCGCCTGCCTCCCCGTTTATCTCGATTTGTAACAGCTAGACCCAATTTGGGCGACCAGATGTTACAGATTGAGATTGTGCCGGCGGGCCTGTCCGTTTGTCTCAATCTGTAACAGGTGGAGGCTCGAAATCCGTCTTACCGTTACAGATTGAGACAATCTGCCGTAGAACGCCGCCGGCAACCATCTGCCTAGACCTCAACTGATGAATTTGTCCTGATAGGTGCCCTATGGCGGGATTTCGCGGCTACAATAATGCGGTTACAACGACGTAATGCACTCAATGCAAGAAAGGATCCGCATGGCAAGCCTGTCGGATGAAATCTCGTCGCGCCGCACATTCGCGATCATCAGCCACCCGGACGCCGGTAAGACCACGCTTACCGAGAAGCTGCTGCTCTATACCGGCAGCATCCAGACCGCCGGCTCGGTCAAGGGCAAGAGCTCGGCCAAGCATGCCGTTTCGGACTGGATGGACATCGAGAAGGAGCGCGGCATTTCCGTTACCTCCTCGGTGCTGCAGTTCACCTACAACGGCGCCTGCGTCAACATCCTCGATACCCCCGGCCACCAGGACTTCTCGGAGGATACCTACCGTACCCTTATGGCCGCCGACGCCGCTGTCATGGTCATCGACGGCGCTAAGGGCGTCGAGGCCCAGACCAAAAAGCTCTTTAAGGTTTGTACGCTGCGTCACATTCCCATCTTCACCTTTGTGAACAAGCTCGACCACGAGGCTCGCGATCCGTTTGAGCTCATGGAAGAGATCGAGAAGGTCCTGGGTATCAATACGTATCCCATGAATTGGCCAATCGGCAGCGGCCGCAACTTCCGCGGCGTGTTCGATCGTCAGACCCGTCACGTCATTGCCTTTGAGGGCGACGGTCACGCCAACGCCACCAAGAAGGTCGCCGAGGTTGAGGCCGAGTTGGGCGATCCTTCCATGGATGAGCTCATCGGCGAAGAGAACCATAAGAACCTGGTGGACGACATCGAGCTGCTCGATGGCGCCGGCGACGAGCTCGACTTGGATGCCGTGGCCTGCGGCAAGCTGAGCCCGGCGTTCTTTGGCTCGGCGCTCACCAACTTTGGCGTGGAGCCCTTCCTCAAGGAGTTCCTGCGCCTGGCCCCGACGCCGCGCGCCTATACCGATACGCTCACCAGCGAACCGGTCGATCCCTGCCGCGACGACTTTAGTGGCTTTGTGTTTAAGATCCAGGCCAACATGGACAAGAACCACCGCGACCGCATCGCCTTTGTGCGCATTTGCTCGGGCAAGTTCGAGCGCGGCATGGATGCCTTCCACGTGCAGGGCAACCGCAAACTCAAGCTTGCCACGGGCACGTCGATGATGGCCGATGACCGCGCCATCGTGGACGAGGCGTACGCGGGCGATATCGTGGGCCTGTTCGATCCGGGTATCTTTAGCATCGGCGACACCGTGTGCTCCGGCAAGCGCCACGTGCAGTATCCGCAGATCCCGACGTTTGCCCCCGAGATGTTCGCTCGCATTACGCAGGTCGACACGCTCAAGCGCAAGCAGTTCGTCAAGGGTATGGAGGAGCTTGCCCAGGAGGGTGCCATCCAGATCTTCCGCGAGCTGGGTGCCGGCATGGAGAGCGTCATCGTGGGCGTGGTCGGCGTGCTGCAGTTTGAGGTACTCGAGCGCCGCCTCAAGGCCGAGTACCGT
>UQUX01000178.1 GCA_900544425.1 uncultured Collinsella sp. | reverse complement strand
GGCGTGACCGACCCCGCCTACCGCATCATGTGCCGTCGCCGCGGTGCCAATCTCGCCTATAGCGAGATGGTGAGCGTGGCGGGCCTTGCCTATGCTAGCAACAAAACGTGGCGCCTGGTGCTGCCGGCCGACGAGGAGCAGCAGATTTGCGTGCAGCTCTTTGGCTCCAAGCCCGAGCAGTTTGCGAGCGCCGTCGCCGCCGTCGAGGATCGTGTGGGCGATCGTCTGTCGCTCATCGATATCAATATGGCATGCCCCGCCCGCAAGGTCGTTACCAAGGGCGAGGGCTCGGCGCTTATGCGCACACCCGATCTGGCCGAGAAGATTGTTGAGGCAGCTGTGGGCGCGGCTCATGTTCCCGTGACCGTGAAGATCCGCAAGGGTTTTTATGCCGAAGACCGCAACGCCGCGACGTTTGCCCAGATGCTTGAGGGAGCAGGGGCCGCCGCGGTGGCGGTACATGGTCGCTGCGCCACGCAGCTCTATACGGGCCAGGCCGATTGGTCGGTCGTCGATGAGGTGGCCGACGCCGTCGAGATTCCCGTTATCGGTTCGGGCGATGTGTTCTCGGCAGAGGACGCTGCTGAGCATCTGCAAAGCTCGGGTGCCAGCGCGGTGTTTATCGCGCGCGGCATCTACGGCAATCCATGGGTGTTCGGCGATGCCCGAGCCCTTGCACTCGATGGCACGCCGGTTCCTTCTCGCTCCTCGGTTGAGCGCCTGGATGCCCTGCGCGAGCACCTGACGCTCACGCACGAGCTGTTGCCGCTCATGTCGCGTGCCCGCACGTACGCAAGCTGGTATCTAAAGGGCATGCCCCATGCTGCCGCCTGGCGCGCTCAGGTGGTGCGTTGCTCCACATACGAGGAGTTCATGGCACTGGTCGATGATATCGAGCACGATGTGGTGGCCTGTGAGGCCGCACTTGCCGCCGGCGAGTCGGTGCCCGCTCATCCGTTGGAGGCCTAACGGTGGCCGTTACCGCGCTGTACGTGCATGTGCCGTTTTGCGCCCAAAAATGCCGGTACTGTGACTTTGACTCACGCAGTTTTGCTCCGTGCAACATGAGCGTTGCGCTCGATACCTATTTTGAGCAGTTGTATGCGCGCCTCGATGCTTTTGGCGACGCAGGCGCGCTTGCACAGATCCGCACCGTCTATGTTGGCGGCGGCACGCCGTCGCTGGCGGGGGAGCGTTTGGTAGAATTTGCCCGGCGTATCTCTGCGTGGTGCAAGCCTGTTGAGTTTACCTGCGAGGCCAATCCCGAATCGCTGACCGCAGAGCTTGCCACTGCGCTTGCCGGGGTGGGTGTCACGCGCGTCTCTCTGGGCGTGCAAACGCTCGATAACGCCGAACTTACCGCCATCGGCCGCATTCACGATGCCGATCGGGCGCTCGCTGCCATCACGACGGTCAAGGACGCTGGGCTTGTCGTGTCGTGCGACCTGATGTGCGGCCTTCCCGGGCAGACCGACCTAAGCTGGCAGCGCACACTCGATGGCGTGTTGGCGGCGGCGCCGCATCATGTGTCGGTGTACCCGCTCACGCTCGAGGAGGGCACGCCGCTCTATCGCATGGCGTGTCGCGACGAGTCGCTCGAGCCCGACGAGGATTTTCAGGCTGCATGCATGGATGCGGCGCGTGAGCGCCTGAGTGCGGCCGGCTATCACCCGTATGAGGTGGCAAGCTACGCGCTCGACGGCCATGAGTGCGCCCACAACATTGCCTATTGGACCGGACAGGGCTATCTGGGTTTGGGCCGCTCTGCCGCCGGTATGCTCGACGCCGAGGATTTCGATCGCTTGGCCGGGCTGTTTCCCGACGTGCTTGCTCGCGGCGATGCGTATCGCGTGCGCTTGGTGCAACGCGACGATGCCGCGACGACGTTTGATGCCGAGTATCTGTCGCAGCGCGAGGCGGCGGCCGAGGATTTGATGCTTGCCTGTCGCATGACGCGTGGCATTGGGCCCGATCTGTTGGTTCGCTCGGCAAGCGTGATCGCTGCAGATGAGTTGGCGGCGGCCTGCGACCGTGCGGTCGAGTTGGGCCTTGCCACCTGGGTGCCCGATCATATTGAAGGACATGCGGGGCGCGTCACCTCGAAAGACGTTATCGCAGGTCGCGTCCGTGCTCGTTTAGCGCCGACCCACCTGGGCTGGCTCGATGGAAATGTTCTGTTCGAGCTGTTTTGGGATCTAGCTTAGGTCGCTCGGGTAGAATTACCGGAAAATATACGCTGCTGTGAGCAGGAGGTTGCCGCGCATGGCGACGATGAACGAAAAAGATTACTACGAGATTTTGGGTGTCTCCAAGGACGCCACCTCGCGTGATATTCAGAAGGCCTTCCAGCAAAAGGCCCGCAAGCTCCATCCGGACGTCAACAAAGAACCTGATGCCGAGGAAAAGTTTAAAGAGGTTTCCGAGGCCTACGCCGTGCTTTCGGACGAGCAGAAGCGTGCGCGCTACGACGCCATGCGCTCGGGCAATCCCTTTGCCGGTGCACCGACGGCTTCGCCCTATGGCGGTGGCTATGCCGGCAGCGCCGGTTACGGCAATCCCTTTGACGGCGGTTTCCCCTTCGGGGGCGCCTGGGGCCAGCCGCGTCGCGGGCAGGCTGCCTATAATCCCGAGAACGGCGCCAACGTGGTCGTCGATATTAAGCTCGACGCCAAGGAGGCCAAGGGCGGTGCCCGCAAGACCGTTCGCTATACGCGCTTCGATACCTGTGGTCACTGCGGAGGCTCGGGTTCTGTTTCGTCCGAGCATGCACATACCTGTCCGAGCTGCGGCGGTCGCGGCCACATCGACGTCGACCTGTCCTTCCTGTTCGGTGCCGGCACGTTCCAGTCGGTCTGCCCCGAGTGCGGAGGTTCCGGTAAGGTCGTCGCCGACCCCTGTCCCGATTGCGGCGGCAGCGGTCGAACCCGTGTGACCTCCGAGCAGACAATTGAGTTTCCTGCCGGCACGCACGATGGCGACGAGGTCCGCATTGGCGGCATGGGTCACGCCGGCACCAACGGTGCCTCGGGCGGCGATCTTGTCGGCCGTGCCCATGTTGAGGCCGAGCGTCTGGAAGGCAAGGCCCGTACCGGTTTTTACCTGATGGGCATCGTGGCGCCGTTTTTGGTGCTGTCGGCCATATCGGGCGTGTTCTCGGCCTTTGCCGTGATGTGCTTTATTCCGTTTGCCATGGGCCTTTTCATGGTGGTCTCGGACGG
>UQUX01000177.1 GCA_900544425.1 uncultured Collinsella sp. | reverse complement strand
TCGTACGCTCATCCCGAGCATCACGGGCGTCGGCCTATTCATCTTTGTCGTGTTGACCCTCGCCAACGCGACAGACGGCGATTCCGGCATGAGCGCCGGCGCCTGTGCGGTCAGCGCAATGTCGCCCATCATAATCATGAACTCGCTAGCTGGCTACGATAACCAAAACGGCTGGGAGCGTTATCGAGCAACGTTGCCCTTCTCGCGCAAAGACATTATTTGCGCACGCTACCTGTGCATCGTTGTCTTCTCGGTCGTCATGGCATGCGCGGCTACGCTTCTGAACATCCTCGCCCTTCCGCTCTTCGACCCCATGGGCATCCCTTCGACATGCCAGACGATCTTTGAAATCGCAACCGCCTCGGCGGCATCGATGCTCATCTCCCTCATGATGGTATTCTTGACACAGCCGCTGTTCTTCCGATTTGGACACATGGAGGCGCTGCGCCTATCCCTTGGCCTGTTTGCCCTGTTTGGCTGCGGCACCATGGCAATGCTGAGTTCCTCCAACCCCATCAGCAACTGGCTCATGTCGATTGCCGGGGCGAATCCCGATCCTGCCGTTCTGGGCTGTCTGTGTGCAGGCATCGCCGTACTTGCCCTCGCGCTATGTGCAATCAGCTGCACCGTCAGCACCAAGGTTTATCGAGTACGCGAGCTGTAGCCACGCGAGTCCCAATCCACGAAGGGCGCGATCGCCCCCCCGCAAATCCGCGACAAATGGCATATCCCCCGGCGCGCGCTACCATGCTACTTGCGCAGCGGCTTGGGCAGCGGAATACCGGCGGCGATGACGGCGGCGATAATCATACAGACGATGCCTTTGAGCGGGAAGCACATGAGCAACAGGCCCACGACCATAACGGGTTGGCGCATGACGGCGCCCATCGTCGAGGCTGTGCAGACGGCGACGCAAAAGACCGGATCGGCGCCGGTGAGGATGGCAAGGCCGTAGCCCAAGCTCACACCCGAGAAGATAACCGGGAAGAAGTGGCCGCCACGCCAACCAAGGTTGATGAGGGCGGGCGTCAGCATGGCCTTAACAAGACCGGTCGCGATCAACACGCCGGCGGGGATGGTCAGGTAGGTTTCCATGAGCACACCGGCCTGGGTCTCGCCGGCAAACATGGTGTAGGGCAGGACCGTGCCACAGATGGCGAGCGCCAGACCGGCTAGCATGGCCTTGACGACAGGACGTTCCCCTATTGCATGGGCAAATGCTTCGCTCGCGTGCTCAGAGACAAAGTACAGCCAGCCGCAGACCGTGCCGATCAGCGCAAGAGGAATGAGCCAAGCAAGCTCCAGGTTGCCCACCTCGGCGGCCTCAAACCTCGGCATGCCCATGCCGCCGCTCACAAGCTGGCCAAGCAGCAGGTAGGTGCCCAGACCGCCGGCAATCGCAATGCCGTAGACCACGGTCTTCTGTGCCTTGGGCAGCTTGATCGTGATCTCGTCGGACGCGGGGTCCTCAGTATCATTGGCACCCTGGCCGTCGGCGCTACCGGCGAGCGGAGCCACAAAGCCAAAGACGGGTGCGGTAAAGAGCGCCGTCAGGGCAGCCTGGGTGCCCAGCAGCGTGAGTTCCCTAAACTCGGCTCCAAAGCGACGCATGCGATCGCCGACCCAGCTGCACAGTCCCGCAATGACGCCGGTCAGTCCAGCTTCCGGTCCAATGCTGCCGCCAAACAGCAGCGGCAACAGCGCGGCAAGCGACAGCTTGCCCAGATTTTCGTAGGGGTAGCACCCATCCTGTTTGACCTTGGTCATGACCTGGTTAAGGTCATCGGTCTTGGTGCCCGTCATCTTTTCGTACAGGCCAATCAGCAGACCGCCCAGCATGCAGACGAAAAACGGGTACGGCAAAAAGCCAAACGGGCCGTTCGCGAGCTCGGGCGAAGCGACGCCCAGCGCGTGCGGAATCTCGGTCCATAGATAGTCGATACCGTGCTCCATCGCAAAAAAGAACAGCCAGACCGCGGCACCTGCGAACGCACCGGTCACGGCAACGCTAACTAAAAACAGCGCGCGGTTTGTGGGTTTGGCAAGGTTATCCATCGGGTCCTCCCGCGGTCAAAGTCGACATAGATACGTTTTATTGTAGAGCGAGCGTTGCCCGAACGAGCCAACCATCCACGCCGCGAACGGCACCATTGGGAGCCATAGTGGGGCAGGCTCAAGACTTATCCGTTGATAATCGAAGCAATCTCGCGCAAATCGTCGGCAAAGTAGATGCCCTGCTGGCGCCGTGGGCTCGATAGCCCTTTATCAATCATGTGCCCGAGCAGTGCCTTGAGGTCGTTGTAGTAACCGTCCAGGTTATACAGGATGCACGGAGCACTCAGGTGCCCCAACGACACCGCGGACATAACCTCGGCAATCTCCTCGAGCGTGCCCGTCCCACCGGGAAAGGCGATGAACGCATCGCCGAGCTCAATCATCTTGGCCTTGCGCTCCGCCATACCACTCGTCACGATGAGGTCGTCGATACCGTCATGTTGAAACTCGGCCTCGATAAAAAAGCTCGGCTCCACGCCCGTCACATGTCCGCCAGCATCGAGCACGCTATCGGCGAGCGCGCCCATCAGGCCCGATTTGGACCCGCCGTATACCAGCGCGTGGCCGTTGGTGCCAATCCAGTTGCCCAGCTCCTGTACCGCAGGTAGAAACGCCGGGTCATTACCGACGCTGGCACCCAGATACACGGTGATATTCATTTCAGTCCCCCTCGTCGTGACGCGCGGCGCCCGTTCTAGCGTTGGCGGCGGCGATATTCGCGCACGCGGCGCGACAGGTCGGCGAGCTCGTCACAATCGAGCTCTTCCAAATGCTCAAGATCGTCCATAAAGCGCGCCATGGTGTCCTTTTGGCGCAGCTTGATGAGCGTATTGCAGTAGTTCACCGCCACGCCCGTAAGCATGGCGATATAGAAGATACTGATGACGCTTAGGATAACGGTAACGCCGCGGGCAACCGGCGTTTCGGCGGGGATATCGCCAAAGCCGATCGTCGAGACCGTCTCAAAGCTAAACCAAAGTCCATCGCCAAACGTAAGGGTCGTGGGCTCGGACAGCCAGACGGCCGTCGAGCACAGCAGATAGAAGATAAGAAACAGGCCCGTGATGCGCGCAAAGCCAGCCTGTCGCAACACATCGGCAAGCGTCCTCAACTTGTTCATCGCGACCCCTTTTCTCAGACGTCCAATCACGTTTGCTCGGTATTGTCCCACAACCGGCAGTTAGGGACGTTCCTTTTAATATGAGCAGGACATTGTCAAGAGGCAAAATCGGGCCTGG
>UQUX01000176.1 GCA_900544425.1 uncultured Collinsella sp. | reverse complement strand
CTTGTCCTCCTTCTGGAGAACCAGGGCCTCGATGGGATCACCGAGTGCAACGATGTCTGCAGGGTTAGCGTCCTTACGGATGGACAGCTCGCGGACCGGGATAACGCCCTCGGACTTGAATCCGATGTCAACGAGCACCTCGTCATGCTCGATCTTAACGACAGTGCCGTTAACGAGATCGCCCTCATCAAAGTCGGTAATCGTACCGTCGATGAGGTTGTTCATCTCCTCCTCGTTGACATCGTCAAGAGAGAAAATGGACGAGTTCTGAATCTCACTCAAAGGTGGACCCCTTTCGAACTACGGGGCCCCGATTGCTAGGACCTACAGAAGGGTGCGACAAGCACACAACGTTTAGGAACACTCGGGAGCCGACAGATACTAATGTGACGCTTATGCAATCACGTTCGTATAGGTTACGGGGAAATGGGTTCGATTTCAAGCGTGAACTGCGTTTTTTTACTCGTGTGGAGACTTTTTCGTAATCTTATGGACAGCTGTCTCCACAACTTGACGATAAGCAGTTTGCCCATACGCCTTTGAGGTAAAGTATCCGGAGCCAACGATTCTAGAACGATTTATCGAGAAAGGTGCCCGCGTGCTCAAAGCAGTCGTTTTCGATATGGACGAGACGCTTCTTAGCATCAACCTCAACGCATTCATCCTTCGGTATTTTAAGGATGTCTCGTCGATGCTCGCGGACATCGGGCGACGCAGCCGCGGCGGCACTATGGCACGCCTCGGCACCATCTTGGTCGACCTCAACGCTAACCGCCGAAGCGGCACGGATAATCGCACTAATCTTGAGTTTTACCAAGAAGAGGTTGAGCGCCGGTGCGGCATCTGCCTCTCCGATCCCCTCATCTACGAGGCGTTTACCTACTATGACCGCGAAGTTCTTCCGCACAAGAACGACGATGTCATTAACGCCCACGCCATGCCGGGCGCGCACGCCGCGCTCCAGGCCGTACAGGACGCAGGACTGCGTTGCGCGCTCTTCACCAACCCCAGCTTTCCGCAGGGGGCCATAGAGTGCCGCATGGGTTGGGGCGACCTGGCCGAAGCCCCCTTTGAGCTCGTCACGCACATGGGAAACACCACCCGCTGCAAGCCCGATGCCACCTACTATCTAGAGCAGCTTCAGGTGATGGGGCTCGAGCCGCACGAGGTCCTTATGGTGGGCAACGATCCCAAGCGCGACTTCCCCAGCCCCACCTGCGGTGTTCAAACCGCCTATGTTGGCCAGGGAAAACCAGGCCGAGCCACCTGGCGCGGAACCATGGAAGACTTCGCCCGCGACTTCAACGCCGTTATCGAAGCCTTCTACGAACACCAAATAGCCAACGAACTGTCCTAACAGACTCGAGTCTTGCCGATCATGATGTTTAGGATCTCGACGTCGGTGTCCTTCATGCCCACACGGCCTACATAGCCCATGCTGGCGATTGTCTGCTCGACGGTATCCTGGATCAGGCCCTCGCCGGCACGGAAGCCGCGGCCCTGCATGGCCATATCATGGCCCAGAATCGCCGCATCGACGGCAGCGGAAATCTTGGCGGCACAGCTTGCCTTGGCGCCATCGCACACGATGCCGCCCACGTTGCCGAGCGTGTTCGAGACCGTCGCGCCAATCTGCTCACGCGTGCCACCGCACAGCCAGGTAATCGCGGCACCGGCACCGCATGCGGCGCAAATAGCACCGCAAAACGCCGAGAGCGCACCAATATAGCTCTTGATATGCACGGCGATCAGATCGGACAGCATCACGGCGCGCACCAGGCGATCATGGTCGCAGCGCAAATACTCGGCATACTCCATAACAGGCAGCGCGCAGGTAATGCCCTGATTGCCCGAGCCGCACACGATGGCGACCGGCAGCGCGCAGCCGTTCATGCGGGCGTCGGACCCGGCGGCTGCACGGGCACGGGCACGGCAGGCGACGTCATCGGCACGAGCACCCAGCAGCGTACGGCCCACCTCGGCGCCCCAAGCGTGCGCGAGGCCCTCGGCACTGATCACACCGTTCAGCTCAATCTGACGCTCAACGGCAGCGCGGGCGTCCTCAATGTCACCGTCCTCGATAAAGTCGACGATGGACTCAATCGACATGGGCGTGTCGGCGCTATCTGCCGCACGCTCAGCCACGACGCGCTCGGCGCAGGCGGCACACTCCCCCGCCGACTTGCCGCACACCGGAATACCGTCGAGCGTATGGCACGTGACATTGGTGTGATGGTCGGTAATCTCGACGACCGCGGTATGGCCCCCGGCTGTAGCAGTCACCTTGATGTAGAGGTTGGGCACACCCTCGACAAGCGACACATCGCAGTAGTCCGTATCAGCAAGCAGCTCGGCCACGCGGGCGCGATCCGCGTCATCGACGCTCTCGAGCACCTCGAGCGCACTCTTGGCGTCGCCGCCCACGGCACCCAGCACGGCCGCCGCTTCAATACCGTGCATGCCGCCCGAGTTGGGCACGGTCACGCTCTTAACGTTCTTGATGATATTGCCCGAGCAGGCAACATCCATATGATCGGGTTCGCAACCGAGCGTCTGGCTCGCCAGCGCCGCTGCATAGGCAACGGCAATGGGCTCGGTGCAGCCGAGCGCACAGACAAGCTCGCGGTTCAAAACATCGCAAAACGCGGTATCACGAAGGGAATCGGCAGGCATAGGTATCTCCTACTTGCATAACGGGCTGGACTCTCAAAAAAGTTAGCACTTTTATTTGATAACAATGCATCAAAAACCGCAACCATGGTTCCGGCGGACGGCCCTCAAGCGCAATCTGACGGCATTCATTCATGAGAAGCCCGTCTTGTTGCATGCTAAAGCGTTTGACCAAAAAACGCCCGAGCGTTTACGCAAAAGTCGCGCTATCATGCAGTCGAACGCGGTAAAACCTTTAGCAATTCCGCCGCACGGACCAGAGAGGAACCACTCATGAAGATTGGTATCGGCAACGACCATGCCGCCGTCGAGCTCAAGAACATCATTTCCGAGCACCTGAAGGAGCGCGGCTGCGAGGTCGTGAACTTTGGAACCGACACCTCCGAGAGTTTTGATTACCCCATCGCCGGCTACAAGGTGGGTAAGGCCGTTGCCAACGGTGACGTCGATCTGGGTATCCTGATCTGCGGTACCGGCGTCGGTATCAGCCTGGCCGCCAACAAGGTCGAAGGTGTTCGCGCCGTCGTATGCTCCGAGCCCTTCAGCGCCAAGCTCTCGCGCATGCACAACAACACCAACGTGCTCGCCTTTGGCGCCCGCGTCGTGGGCTCCGAGCTCGCCAAGATGATTGTCGACGAGTGGCTCGACGCGGAGTTTGAGGGC
>UQUX01000175.1 GCA_900544425.1 uncultured Collinsella sp. | reverse complement strand
GGGCGTATAGAATGCGCCATGGCCAAGGGAGTCGCCCTTCGAGCGCCCCTTGGAACCCACGGTTTTTTCGGCTTCGGCAATAAAACTTGAGATGTCGTTGATGGCCTTGCGCACCGTCTTGGGCACAATGCCATGCTCTTCGTTATATGCCATCTGAATCTCGCGGCGGCGCCGCGTCTCCTCGATGGCCTCTTTCATCGAATCGGTCACAACGTCCGCATACATGATGACTTCGCCATCGGCGTTACGGGCCGCGCGGCCAATCGTCTGAATCAGCGAACGGCGGTTGCGCAAGAAGCCTTCCTTATCGGCGTCGAGAATTGCCACCAGTGAGACCTCGGGAAGATCCAGGCCCTCACGAAGCAGGTTGATGCCAACGAGAACATCGATCTTGCCCTCGCGCAGCGTTCGCAGGATCTCGACACGGTCCATTGTCGCCGTATCAGAGTGCATGTAATTGACCTTAATGCCCGCGTCGAGCAGATGGTCGGTCAGGTCCTCGGCCATGCGCTTGGTCAACGTGGTCACCAGCACGCGCTCCTTGCGGGCAACGCGCTCGCGAATCTCGTCCTCAAGATCGTCAATCTGGCCGCGTACTGGACGCACGTCAATCTTGGGGTCGAGCAGGCCGGTCGGACGAATAATCTGCTCCACGTCGTTTTGGCTCACCCGCAGCTCGTAGTCGCCCGGCGTGGCCGAAACATAGATAAACTGGGGTATCCTTGCCTCAAACTCATCGAAACGAAGCGGGCGGTTATCGAGCGCGGAGGGCAGGCGAAAACCGTGTTCCACCAGCGTCACCTTACGCGAGCGGTCACCTTCGTGCATGCCGCGAATCTGCGGCACCGTCACATGGCTCTCATCGATGATACAGAGCATATCCTTGGGAAAGTAATCGATTAGGGTAAACGGCGGCTCACCCGGTTTGCGACCGTCCAGATGACGCGAGTAGTTCTCGATGCCGTTGCAAAAGCCCATCGTCTCGAGCATCTCAAGATCATAATCGGTGCGCTGCTGCAGACGCTGCGCCTCGAGCAACTTGTCGGTCGCCTTGAGCTCCGCCACGCGCTTCTCGCACTCTTCGCTGATCGATTTCAGAGCCGCCTTGACCTTCGGCTTCTCGGTCACGTAGTGCGATGCCGGCCATACGGGGATGGCCTCGTACTCACGAAGCATCTCACCGGTGACCTCATCGATCTCGGCAATCAGCTCGACCTCGTCGCCAAAGAACTCAAACCGCAACGGATGCTCGGCATAAGGCGGATACACGTCGACAACATCGCCGCGCACGCGGAACGTGCCGCGTGCCAGGTCATAGTCATTGCGATCATATTGAATGTCGATAAGTGCATGGATAAAGTCATCGCGCTCGAGCGGCACCTTCTTGTCGACGTTTGGAGCCAGACCCGCATAGTCCTCAGGAGAGCCAATGCCATAGATACACGAGACCGATGCGACAACGATCACATCGCGTCGAGAGAGCAGCGATGCGGTCGCCTGATGTCGCAGCATCTCAACCTCTTCGTTAATCGAGGAGTCTTTCTCGATATATGTATCGCTTTGCGGCACATACGCCTCGGGCTGATAGTAGTCGTAGTACGAGACGAAGTAGACCACAGCGTTGTTGGGAAAGAACTCTTTGAGCTCGCTCGCAAGCTGAGCGGCGAGCGTTTTATTCGGAGCCATGACCAGCGTCGGCTTTCCCAGGGCCTCAATAGTCTTTGCCATCGTGAAGGTCTTGCCCGAACCAGTCACGCCCAGCAAAACCTGATAGCGGTCTCCGTCCCTCACGCCCTGCACAAGCGACTCAATGGCCTTAGGCTGGGAACCGGCAGGCTCATAGGGAGACACGACCTTAAACGGCACGTCAGAGCCTTCAACGCCAAAGCGCTTAAGTTCACCACCAACGCGTTCTACTTCAAATTCCGCCATGGATACTCCTAACTCATATATCTGCAGTATACGCAGGCGGCAGGCATAGTCCTATACGAACCGATCGGGATAGAGGGTCTTGTAGCGAGCCCAGGCATTATTGACACGAATCAGATACGCCTGCGTCTCGGGAAAGGTGATTGCATTATGAAGCGACGTACTCTGCTGCGCCCATCCGTCGACATTGCCCATGCCGGCGTTATAGGCGGCAATGGCACTGTCAGTCGACCCGTTAAAATACGCTAGAAGATACGAGAGATACGCACAGCCAAACTCGATATTCGTAGCCGGATCGTTAAGGTTGTCGGCCGAATACTCGCCACCGTCGACAAGGCCCTTGGCGATCATATCCTGGGCAGTCTCGGGCATCAGCTGCATCAATCCCTGAGCACCCTGATTCGACTCGGCCTCGGGATCCCAATTCGATTCAGACTTAATGACAGCGCACACCAGATACGGATCCAGATTATGCGAAATACTGGATTGCTTTACATACGCCTCGTAGTCAATCGGATACAGCGGCTTAAAGAAAGCGGCAGGAGCATACGAGTAAACGAATGAGATAAGGCCGAAGGCAAAAACGGCAGCTAGCGGTATAAGGCGATACCACGTAAGGAAACGTGTCTTAGGCATCAGCCTCCTCCTTATCCACTACATCCCCGAACCCATGGCATGCAAGCCATGAGTCAAGCTGCTCAAAGAGCGAATTATCGCCTGAGGCATTATCAATCACCGTTGTAGCGAGATTGCACAGCGCAGACTCATCGGGCTGACAAGCAGAACGGGCATCGAAATCAGATGGCTCCATGCCACGTTGAATAGCGCGCTCGCGACGAACTGACAAAGGGGCGCTAATGACCAGAATTTCATCAGCCAAGCCAAATGCATCCTCAAAACCAGTCGGAGCAGAAACCTCGACCACCGCAAAGGGGTAACGGGGAGATGAAACCGTACAACAAACCGGATCGAGAATCCTAAGCGAAAGCTGTTCAATCAGAACGGGATGCACGATGCCATTGAGTCGTGCGACCGAATCAGGAGAAGCGAAAGCTCGAGAAGCGAGGATGCTGCGGCGAATGCCGCCCTCCTCATCCAAAATGTCCCAACCGAATTCATCCGCGAGAGTATTGACGATATCAGAGCCCGGCACATACAGAGATTTTGCAAGCTCATCCAGATCGATAAGCATAGCGCCACGAGATTCGAAATAGCGGCAGGCAGTCGACTTACCCGAAGCAATATTGCCCAAGACAAATACGGTAAACATCAAGCCCTCCCTAACGCCAATGCGAGTAATTATCGCTCAAATACACTAGATGGACTCAAAATACAGCCAAACAGTAAGAGCGCATACGGGGGAGCTAGGTCCCAAAGTACAACGTGTATATAACGCAAAAAAGGGGGAGGCCGCGAGGCCTCCCCCTTCT
>UQUX01000174.1 GCA_900544425.1 uncultured Collinsella sp. | reverse complement strand
ATCAGCGCAGAACAGCTGAAACAGATCGAAGATGAGGAGATCGCCGCGCTGATCGAAAAACAGAAGCAGGCAGGCTGTCTGGTGATCACGGATGGCGAGTTTCGCCGCAGTTACTGGCACCTCGACTTTATGTGGGGGCTCAACGGCATTGAACGCCGTGCCTCGCGTACGGGCTATATGTTCCACGACGAGGAGACCACAGCCGACACCGCCGTGGTAACCGGCCCCATTAGCGGCGAGAACCATCCGTTCGTCGAGCACTTTAAATTTGTCAAGGCGCTCGAGGGCGAGGGCCACGTTGCACGGCAAACCATCCCGGCGCCGATTCAGACGTTCTCCGAAGTCACGCTCGACCGCTGCGATGGCCAGCAGGAGAGCTTGCGTGCTGTCTATAAGACCGACGAAGAACTCGCCGATGCCATCGCCGCAGCATATCGCACCGTGATTGCCGACCTGTATGCCGCGGGCTGCCGCAACATCCAGTTTGATGACTGCACCTGGGGCATCTACTGCGATACTGACTTTGTGTCCAAGACCGGCATGAGCCCGGTCGACCTGCAAAAGGTAAGCGAGCTGGGCGTGGCGCTCAACAACGCCGCCATCGCGGACAAGCCCGATGATTTGGTTATCAACACGCATGTATGTCGCGGCAACTACCACTCCACCTATGCCTTCGAGGGCGGCTACGACCCCATCGCGCCGTACCTGTTTGCGCATGAGGACGTTGACGCATTCTATCTGGAGTTCGATACGCCGCGCGCCGGTGGTTTTGAGCCGCTCAAGTACGTTGCCCCCGGCAAGAAGGTCGTGTTGGGTCTGGTGACCACCAAGGCGGCAGAGCTCGAGAACGAGGATGTTATCGTCGAGCGCATCCGTGAAGCCGCAAAGTACGTGCCGCTCGAGAACCTGTATCTGTCGCCTCAGTGCGGCTTTGCCAGCTGCGAGATTGGCAACAAGCTGACCGAGGATGAGCAATGGGCAAAGATCGCGCTGGTCAAGCGCATTGCCGAGCGCGTTTGGAAATAGCACTAGTGTTTGCAGGTGGCGGCGCGTGCGAGGCATAGTGTATCGCGTACAATGGTTCGGATCGTATCGTTCGGGCAGGTTATCCGATATGCCTGATCGCCCTTCCATTCGAAAGGACATCCATGTCCCAGTCCTCGACGCCCGCCGTCAGCGATGCCATCTACGACGCATCGTCGCTCGGCCGCCCGCGCATGTTCCTGCTCGGCCTACAGCACCTGTTTGCCATGTTTGGCGCCACCGTGCTGGTGCCCGTGCTCACCGGCCTCTCGGTATCGGCAACGCTTTTGTTTGCCGGCTTGGGCACGCTGCTGTTCCACTTCCTGTCGCGCGGTAAGGTGCCGGCATTTTTGGGCTCATCGTTTGCCTTTATTGCCGGTTATGCCGCAATCGCGCCCAACGGCGAGACCGAGCTTTTGCCCTACGCCTGCCTGGGCGTAGCTTGTGCCGGTCTGCTCTATCCGGTGCTGGCGGCGCTCTTCCGCGCGTTTGGCGCCAAGCGTGTCATGCGTTTCTTTCCGCCGGTGGTGACTGGCCCCATCGTCATTTCCATCGGCTTGATCCTGGCAAGTTCCGCTATTGCTAACTGCCAGACCAACTGGCTTGTGGCTGTCATTGGCGTTGCCGTTATCGTCATCTGCAACATCTGGGGCCGTGGCATGGTCAAGATCGTGCCGATTTTGCTGGGCGTTGTGGTGAGCTATGCCGTTGCGGCTGCGCTCGGCGGGGTTGATTTCTCGGGCGTTGCCGCCGCTCCGTGGGTCGGTCTGCCCATCGTGTGGGACAACACCGTGTTTGCACTCTTTGGGCCGCAGTTCGATAGCGGTCTTGCCACGACGGCCATCATCACCATCATGCCGCTGGCCTTCGCGACCATGATCGAGCATATCGGCGATATCTCTGCTATCGGTTCGACTTGCGAGTGCAACTACATTGCCGATCCCGGTCTGCATCGCACGCTGCTCGGCGACGGCCTTGCCACGATTCTGGCTTCGCTCTTTGGCGCTCCGGCCAACACTACGTATGGTGAGAACACCGGCGTGCTCGCCCTGACGCGCGTGTTCGACCCGCGCGTAATTCGAATTGCCGCGTGTTGCGCCATCGTGCTTTCGTTCTGCCCCAAGTTCGCGGCTGTCATTGCGGCCATGCCGGCGTGTGTGATCGGCGGTGTGTCGCTCGTGCTCTACGGCATGATCAGCGCTGTGGGCGTCCGCAACCTCATCGAGAACCAGGTCGATTTCCAGAACAACCGCAACGTGCTGGTTGCCGCGCTGGTGCTCGTGCTTTCGCTCGGCATCGCGTACAGCACCGCCGGCGCCATCGTGTTGGAGCTGGGCGGCGTGACCATTTCGCTGTCCGGCATTGCCGTGGGCTCACTGGTGGGCATTGTGCTCAACGCCATCCTGCCGGGTAACGACTTTGAGTTTGATGTCTCCGAGCTTGAGGAGGCTGCTGAGTAGCAGCTGCGTTCAGCTAAAACAAGATATGGTGCCCATGCGTATATGCGTGTGGGCACCATTTTTAATGTGTCAGTATCCAGTGGATGCCGCGGGCCATGCGTAAGTCGGTTTGGGCAAAGTGATTGCCGGGGTTGAGCTCCAGCGTTGTTGGAATGCCGCGCTCGACGAGCAACGCTTCCATCGCGCGTGTGTCGTCGAGTACATGCCGCATCATGCGGTTGGGCGTCTTGGTTTCCTTTTTGCCGAGTGACAGGTAGACGGCTTGCGGGCTGCCGGCAAAAGGGGCCGTGCTGGCACGGTCGACAAAGTCGGGAAACCATAGCGACCCCGATGCGCTCGCGGCGCGGTCAAAGGCGTCGGTTTGCCAGAGGGACCAGAGTGCGAAGAGGCCCGCGAGCGAGTAGCCGGCAATGCCGCGCCAGGTGGGCGGCTGAGGAATCGACGACTCGACCTGGGGGATTATCTGATTCAGCAGCTCATCAAGAAAATCGGCAGCTTGGCCGCCGAAAGGCTCGGCATCGCGTACGGTCCCGTCGCATGCCCAGGGGCTCAGCTCGCGATTCCAATCGAGCCCGCCAATGGTGACGAGGGCGAATGGCGGACAGTCGAGCTCTCGGCAACACTTATAAACCTCGCTGCCGTCGCCCACGACCACAGGAAGGTAGATGACAGGCGCGCTTTCCGTATGATTCGAATAAACGGTTATCTGCTTTTGATGCGCTTCCATGACGGGCCTCTCTCAGTGTTGTGATATCGGCAGCCCCAATTGTCGCACGCCAACGTATGCCGGTTGGGCTAGACCAAAGACAATCTCGTGCATCCCCTGCGGACGCATATGGAAAACGCCACCGCCGGAGTGAACTGCACCCCAAAACTTGGACGGCTTAAATAAGAACTACGCCGCAAGGGACT
>UQUX01000173.1 GCA_900544425.1 uncultured Collinsella sp. | reverse complement strand
CGAACAGAAAGGCCGAAACCAGCCACGCGACGAGGGGACGGACCCATGGATCCGACCGGCCCCATGCCCGATTGAGGGCCTTATACAGCAGCGCGAACAGAAGAATCGACAGGCACGCCTCGCCCATGATCTGGATGAACATGACCACATACTCGCCGAACGTGTCCGTCGCGGCGATCCCGGATTCAATTTGTAAGCGCAACGCTTGTGTTCGGGCTGGCTGCCTTCGATTGTAGCCTGGCGATCTCCTCGTCCCACACCTCATTGGGCGTTTTGTAGCCGAGGAGCTTCATCGGGGTGTCGTTGATCTCCCCGACGATCGCGTCGAGCTCGTCCTGCGTGAGATCCTCGAAACTGGTTCCCTTGGGCAGGTAGCGGCGGATCCTGCCGTTCCTGTTCTCGTTGCTGCCACGCTGCCAGGAACTGTACGGGTCGGCGAAGTACGTGAGCATGCCCAGCGCCTCGTCCACCAGCATGTGCAGGGACGCCTCCGTGCCGTTGTCCCACGTGCGGTCGACGCGCGCGGCCGGCGGGATGTCCTTGAAGATCTCGTATTCGGCCCTGGCCGTGGCGGACGCGCTCTTGTCGTCGACGAGCCGGGCGAACAGCCTGCGGCTCCTGCGCTCCACCTGCGTGTTCATGCAGCGCCTCGACGGCGCGGCGCCGACCACCGTGTCCGACTCGAAATGGCCGAACCCCTTCCTGGATCCGACCGCCTCGGGCCGGTCCGCGATGGGCACGCGCATCGGGATGCGCGGCCCTTTCGCCTTCCTGCCCTTTTTCCTCGTCCGGCGTTTCCTGCCGCGCGCCAGGTACTGGCGCAGGTCCAGCGCCCGCTGCGGCTTGGCGTAGATCCACTGGCAGAGGCACTCGTGGCTGATCCGCATCGACGGGTCGCCGGCGTACTGGGCCTTCAACCGTCCCTCGATCAGTTCCGGGCTCCACCCCCTGCGCAGCGAGTCCAGCACCCAGGCGCGAAGCCGGTCCGAGTCCATGCGACGCGGCTTGCGGGATCCGCGCCGGCGCAGGTCCGCCTTCCTCTGCGCGGCCAGCGTGTTTGTGTTCAATTAGTTGTTGCGGGTTTAGTCACGATGATTTTTCGGGTTTAGGCAGAGCATGCCGACCACGGAATGGTCTTAACTGGATGGTGCTTGTATCTCCGCCAGAAAGGACCGGAAAGGATTATGATCAGCATGCCCCAAGTACAGTCTATCCGTCGTTTGCGGCGGAACGGGGAATCCGTCGCGTCGATCGCGCGGAAAACACATGTCAGCGAGCCGACGGTGCGTAAGTACCTCGCGAAGGAGGATCTGTCGGCCGTGCCGTCGGTGAGAAAGCCGCGCGCGTCGGTGATCGACCCGTATCTGCCCGTGATCGAGCAGTGGCTCGCGGAGGATCGCGCGAACTGGCGCAAGCAGCGGCATACCGCGACCAGGATCTGGGAGCGGTTGAGGGACGAGCATGGCGCGGAGGTCTCCCTGTCCACGGTGACGCGGGCGGTGGCGCGGCTCAGGCGTGAGTTCGCGGCGGAGCGTGATGAGGCGTTCATGGATCTGGTATGGCATCCAGGCGAGGCGCAGGCCGATTTCGGCGAGGTCGACGTGCTGTTGCGCGGCGTGGTGCAGCGGATGCATCATTTCGTGCTTGATTTCCCGTATTCGAACGTCGGTCTGGTGCAGTTGATGCCGGGCGAGAACGCTGAGTGCACGTGCCTGGCGTTGCGCAACCTGTTCGAGTGGCTGGGCGGTGTGCCGGAGCGGATCGTGTTCGATAACGCCGCCGGCGTGGGCCATAAGGGGTACGGGGAGCGCGAGCCGCGCCTGACGCACCTGTTCCAGGCCTTCCAGGCGCATTACGGGTTCGATTGTTCGTTCTGCAACCCGTATTCCGGTCATGAGAAGGGCGCGGTGGAGTCCAAGGTCGGCATGGTGCGGCGCAAGCTGTTCGTGCCCCGGCCGAGCGTATGGAGCCTGGAGAACTTTAACGCCGGGCTGCCGGACCGGTGCCTGGAGCTGGCCACGAAACCGCATTACCGCAAGGACACGGAGGAACGTGGCCTGTTCTCCGAGGACCGTGCGGCGCTGCTGCCGTTGCCCGGGAAGCGTTTCGACGTGGTCACGTGGCGGCATATGAAGGCCGACCGGTACGGCGTGGTCACGCTCGAGGGACGGCATCGTTATTCCGCGGACCGGGCGAACGCGGGCAGAGAGGTGATCGTGGGCCTCCGCGCGCTCGAGGTCGAGGTCCTCGACTCGTCGGGCAAGCATCTGGCGACCCATCCTCGGGCGTACGGCCAGGCCAGCACGAACAGCGAGGACCCGTCCATGCAGTTGGCGCTGCTGTGCAACAAGCCCGCGTCCTGGCCCAACAGCCGGGTACGTGACGCGTTGCCGGACCCGTTGCGGGAATGGCTGGATCGGCAGGACAGACAGACACGCAACGAGGCGCTGCAGACCCTCAAACGCGTTGACAGGGAATCCGGGTGGGCGAACGCGGTCGAGGCGATGCTTTCCATCCTCGAATCGACCGGCGGGGCGGACCGCGCCGGTGTCACACTGCTCGCGGCCAGGCTCGCCGAGGGCGTGGCGGGTATCGAATACGACGATGACAGGCCGGATCTGAGTGAATACGACATCGCGTTCACCGCGGACGTCGGCGTGCAGGAAGGCGGGCGATGAACACGAAGACGGACGAAGGGCTCTACGAGAAGGCCCGCAAGCTGTTCATCTCCAAGGCGAGCATCGACGAATTCGCCGGCTGGGCCACGCCCCGCCAGGTCGACGCCGTCCACCGCCTGCTCGACACGGAACTGGCGAACAGGGAACGCGCGAAGCACGACAGGCTCCTGCGCCGCGCCCGGTTCCCCGTCGTCAAGGGTCTCGACGGCTACGACTTCACGAACGTCAGGCTCCCCGACGGCTACATGCTCGATGAGCTCCTAGGGCTCGGTTTCATCCCGCGCGCGCAGGACCTGGTGTTCTACGGCAAGACCGGGCGCGGAAAGACACATCTCGCGATCGGGCTGGGCATGAAGGCGATCGACATGGGGCTGGGCGTGCGGTTCCATCAGACCGCCGAGCTCGTCCTCCAGCTGGGCAAGGCCAAACGCGACGGCACGCTCGAGACGATGCTCCGGGACATCGGCCGTGCCGACCTGATCATACTGGACGAGTTCGGCTACGTACCCTTCGACATCGACGGGGCGCGCCTGCTCTACCAGATCATCGCGGGCAGCTACGAAAGACGGAGCATCATATTCACCACGAACATCGAGTTCAGTAAATGGGGCACGGTCTTCGCGGACGACAAACTCGCCGCAGCGATCATCGACCGCATCGTGCACCACGGGCGGCTCCTCGAGTTCACCGGCCAGAGCCGCCGCGTCAGTGAGGCCCTCATGTTCGGCAGGAACACCTCCGCGCAACCGGAAAAATAAGGAAAATGCATGCAACTGCCTAAACCCGAAAAAAATACATGACTAAACACGAAACACCGACTTGACGAAATACAGC
>UQUX01000172.1 GCA_900544425.1 uncultured Collinsella sp. | reverse complement strand
CATCGACAAGTCCGATGTCCGGTATGTCATCCACTACAATATGCCCAAGGACATGGAGAGCTACTACCAGGAGGCGGGCCGCGCCGGTCGCGATGGCGACCCGGCCAGCTGCCATTTGCTGTGGAACGGCAACGATTTTCGCATGCGCCGCTTTTTGATCGATCGCGGCGACGCTGCCGACGAGGCGCTTGACGATGAGCAGCGCGCGTGGGCACTCCAGAATCGATATCGCCTGCTCAGCCAGATGGAGGGCTACTGTAATACCACCGGCTGTCTGCGCGAATACATGCTGCGCTACTTTGGCGACGAGGCCGCGGCCGAGCATGCTGCTGCGGCTGGTGCGGGCGCCACCGCCACGGATGACGCCGAGGGCTGCGGCAACTGCAGCAATTGCCTCACGCAGTTCGAGGTCGAGGACGTCACCGACATGGCCCGCGCCGCCGTGCGCTATGTGGCCACGCGCCCCATGCGCTTTGGCAAGTCGCTGATCGCCGACGTGCTCCACGGCGGCAACACCGAGCGCATTCGCCAGATGCATCTGGACGAGGACCGCGGCTACGGTGAGCTGTCGAGCGAATCGGTCGGACGCATTAAGGACATCATCGGGCAGCTGTGCGGGCGCGGCTATTTGGCTACCTCGCAGGGGCAGTACCCGGTCGTGGGACTGGGCCCGCGCGCCGGCGAGGTCGAGGACGAGGTGTTTGCCTTTACCGTTAAGCGTCGTGCGTCCAAGCGCAAGGCCTCGGCCCGCGCCCGCCGCGCCGTCGATCTGCTGCGCGAGGAGGCCGAGCTGGATCAGCGCCCGCGTGTTGGCGACGATGCCGAGCTGTTCGAGCGCCTGAGTGCCCTCCGCAAGGAGATCTCGACGGAGCTGGAGATGGCGCCGTACATGGTCTTTTCCGACAAGGCCCTGCGCGGCCTGTGCCGCCTACGCCCACAGACGCGCGACGAGCTTATCCAGGTCAACGGCATCGGCGAGAAAAAGGCCGACGCCTTTGGCGAGCAGTTTATGGCGGCGATTGAAGAGTTTGAGTCCGAGCATGCACGGAATGGAGCATAACGATGGCATTCGACGATAAAACCGACCGCTCTGGCGCATCCGCCGTGCCGCTGTATCAGCAGGTTATGGACGACCTGAAAGGCGAGATCGCACGCGGCGTGTACGCGGCCGGCTCGCGCATTCCTTCCGAGATGGAGCTCGCGAAGTCCTACGGCGTGGGGCGCATCACCGTGCGCCGTGCCATCGAGGAGTTGTCGCGCGCGGGCTACCTCAACCGCCAACAGGGGAGGGGTACCTTTGTGTGCGCTCCCAAGCTCAAGCGCAAGATTCGCCAGAAGGGTGACGTTCAGAGCTTTTCCGAGGGTTGCGTTGCCAACGACATGGTGCCGGGCGCGCGTCTGGTGTCGCGCACGGTGGTCGCGGCGACGCGCGAGGATGCGACGTTCTTTGGCGTGGAGCCCGGCTGCGAGCTCATCGTGGTCGAGCGCGTACGTACGGCCGACGGCGTGCCCGTCATGCTCGAGAACAACGCCTTTGTGCTTGCCGACCACCCGTATCTACAAACGATGCGCGACGAAGACCTCGCGGACAATTCCATCTTTGCGCTCGTTGCCGAGCACTCGGGCCACGTGCCGCTCAAGTCCGACCCCTGTACCGTGGAGATTGCGCTTGCCGATGCTCAGGTGGCCCCGTTGTTGGAGGTGCCGGTCGGCGAGCCGCTCTTTTATATGGAGGCGTACTTTACCGATGAGGACGAGCGGCCCCTGCTGCTCGGTCGTCAAAAGATCGTGGGCTCGCGCTACGTGTTCGACATCTAACGTTCACGAATAGAACAACATGGAACAAATTTACTGCAATGGCTTCCACCGTGGCTGCTTGCGTGGTATATATAGGACAACATAGAACGACAGCAGGTACGAGCTGTCGTCGTTCAAAGCCGCCCCACAAGGAGGAGCATCAGCATGAACGCACATGATCTGGTTCAGGAAATCATCGAGCGCAAGGGCAAGATCGAGAACGTCTTTTGGATCGCTTGTGGCGGTTCGATGATCGACCTGATGCCGGCCAACGAACTGCTCAAGCGTGAGGCCACCACGTTTACCTCGACGGTCTACACGGCGCGCGAGTTTTGCCTGATGGCTCCCAAGAGTCTTGGCGAGAAGTCGCTCGTCATCGCCTGCAGCCACAGCGGCAACACGCAGGAGGTTGTCGACGGCTGCGAGATGGCGCTGGCAGCCGGTGCCGAGGTCATTGCCCTCACCGACTGCGAGGGCTCCAAGATCGATAACGGCAAGTGGACCACCTGGGTCTATCCGTGGGGCGAGGGCGTGTCACAGGCCGAGGTGCCGCAGGGCATCGGCGCTCTGATCGCCGCCGAGTTGCTCGACCAGCAGGAGGGTTACGAGGCACTCGCCGACATGTATGAGGGCCTCAAGCAGATGGATGCGCTGCTGCCCGCCGCCCGTGAGAAGGTCAACGCCGAGCTGGGCGCCCGCTTTGCTGAGCTCTGCAAGCAGCACAAGTTCTTCTATATCCTGGGCTCCGGCCCCAACTTTAGCCAGACCTATGCCATGGCGATCTGCTCGCTCATGGAGATGCAGTGGCAGCACTGCTGCTACATCCACTCCGGCGAGTACTTCCACGGCCCGTTCGAAGCCACCGAGCCCGGCGTGTTCTACTTTGTGCAGCTCGGATCGGGCGAGTGCCGCCCCATGGAGGAGCGCGCTCTTGCGTTCCTCAACACGCACACCGATACAGTCATGGTGCTCGACGCGCTCGAGTACGGCGTGGGCGAAGTGCCTGCCAGCGTGCGTTCGTTCCTGGAGCCGATTTTCTTCTACAACATGAGCTGCGAGCTGCGCGCCGCCCGCGGCAAGGTGTTTGACCACAGCCCTGAGATTCGTCGCTACATGGGCATCGAGCAGTACTAGGTAACGGGGAAAGCATTCACCTTCGATTCGCAAGCGTGTCGTGTGAGTCAAAAAAGCGGGCCGCGCCGGGGATTTCCGGCGCGGCCCGCTTGGTATCGCGCATAGATTCATAAGGTTGCGGCAGTCAGCGGCTTACTTGGCGTCGTAGGCCTCGGCGTCCCACCAGTCGAGCTGGGCGATGTTGTCGCGGATGTGCTGGCAGCTCTTGTGGAAGCCCTCGAGCTCACATTCGGACAGGTCGAGCGTGTAGACCTCCTCGACGCCCTCGGCACCAATCACGCACGGCAGGGAGGTGAAGATGCCCTCCTCGCCATACTGGCCGGTCATAAGCGTAGAGGCCGAAAGCACGGCGTGCTCGTTGTGCAGCACAGCGGCGCAGACGCGCGCGGCGGAGTTGGCGACGGCGTACTCGGTGCACTGCTTGCCGGCGTAGGTCACATAGCCGCCCTTGCGCGCGAGCTCCTCGACCTCCATGTGGTCGAAGGCGTACTTGTCGGGGTTCTTGGCCTGAAGCTCGTTGAGGCTCTTGCCGGCGATGGTTGCTGCCTTAAAGGCGGCCAGCTGGCTAAAGCCGTGCTCGCCGATCATGTAGGCGTCGATGGACTTGGGGCTCACGCCGACCTTCTTGGAGATCTCGGTGCGCAGGCGGG
>UQUX01000171.1 GCA_900544425.1 uncultured Collinsella sp. | reverse complement strand
CTCGTCTAGGAGATCTTCTGGCATGTCGTTGCCGTCGCCTAGATCGACAGGGGTCTCTTCGGGGGCAGAGCCGTTTTCCGTAGCTTCGCCTTCGGGCTTCTCTTTGGCGGCTGTCATGCGGGCCACGGCGCAGATGCGGTCGTTGTCGTCGACGGTCATCATCTTGACTCCCTGGGTGGCGCGGCCAGTCTGGCTGATCTCGTCGGTCTTGACGCGAATGACCGTCGCGCCCTCCGTCACGATGAATAGCTCGTGCTGCGGGCCCACCGTCTTCATGGCCGCGAGGTTACCCTTACGCTCGGTCATTTGGATGGTGTAGACGCCCTGGCCGCCGCGATTCTGCTCCGGGTAGTCCGCAACCGGCGTGCGCTTGCCGTAGCCGCGCTCGGTGATGACGAACAGATCGCCGTTGCCGTTAGTGACTTCCATGCCCAGAACGCTCACGCCGTCCTTCATACCGATACCGCGAACGCCGCTGGTATCGCGGCCGGTGGCGCGCACCTGCTCCTCGGAGAACATGATCGCCTTGCCCGCGGTGGTAGCCAGGATGATCTTGTCACCCTCGCGCACGCGGCGCACGTTCAGCAGCGCGTCGTCGTCACGCAGGTTGATAGCGATCAGGCCGTCGCGACGGCTGCGGTCGTATGCGCTCATCACGGTCTTCTTGACCATGCCGCTCTTGGTGGCAAACATCAGGTACTCGTCGGCCGGGAACTCGCGGCAGCTGATGACGCTCGCGATCTTCTCGCCCTCCTCGAAGGGCAGAAGGTTGACGATCGCGGTACCGCGCGCCTGGCGCGTACCCACCGGCAGCTCGTGCACCTTCAGACGATAGACCTTGCCCTTGCTCGAGAAGAACAGCACGTACTCGTGCGTGGACGCGATGAACATCTCATCGATAACGTCATCCTCTTTGAGGTTGACGCCCGACACGCCCTTGCCACCGCGCTTCTGGGCACGGTAGGCAGCCACCGGGATACGCTTAACGTAGCCGGTGTGGGTGATGGTCACGACCATATCCTCGTCGGCGATGAGGTCCTCGACATCCAGGTCCTTCTCAACCTGGCTGATCTCGGTGCGGCGCTTGTCGCCAAACTTCTTGGAGATCTCGCGCATCTCTTCCTTGATGACGCCCAGGATCTTCTCCTCGTGCGCCAGCAGGTCCTCGTAGTAGGCGATGGCGCGGCGCAGGCCGTCCAACTCTTCTTGGATCTTGTCGCGCTCCAGGCCGGTCAGGCGGCGCAGCTTCATCTCGAGGATGGCCGTGGTCTGCTCGGGCGTAAAGCCAAAGCGCTCGATCAGGCGGCTGCTGGCCTCGGAGTCGGTCTGCGAGGAGCGGATGATGCTAATGACCTCGTCGATATGGTCAAGGGCCATCAGGTAACCCTCGAGGATATGAGCGCGGGCCTGGGCTTTCTTAAGGTCGAAGCGGGTGCGGCGGGTGACGACGTCGACCTGGTGGTCGATGTAGTGCTGCAGCATCTCGCGCAGGCTCAGGCATTTGGGAACGCCGTTGACGAGTGCCAGGTTGTTGGCGCCAAAGGTCGTCTGCAGCGAGGTGTACTTATACAGGTTGTTGAGCACGACCTGCGGAATGACGCCCTTCTTGAGCTCGATGACCAGACGGATGCCCTTCTGGTTGGACTCATCGCGCATATCCGAGATGCCCTCGATGCGTTTGTCGTTGACGAGCTGGGCGATCTTCTCCTGCAGGGTGCCCTTGTTGACCATGTAGGGAATCTCGGTAAAGACCAGGCGGTTGCGGCCGGTCTTGGTGGACTCCACATGTGCCTTAGCACGCACGGTAATGGAGCCGCGGCCGGTCTCGTAGCTCTGCTTAATGCCGGCGCTGCCCATGATGATGGCGCCGGTGGGGAAGTCCGGACCTGGCATGATCTGCATGAGCTCGTCAACGGTGGCGTCGGGGTTGTCGATCAGGTAGCAGGTGGCCTCGATCGCCTCGGTGAGGTTATGCGGGGCGATGTTGGTGGCCATGCCGACGGCGATGCCCTGGCTGCCGTTGACCAGCAGGTTGGGGAAGCGCGCAGGCAGCGCCACGGGCTCGGCAAGCGATTCGTCGTAGTTGGGCTGCCAGTCGACGGTATCCTTCTGCAGGTCGCGCAGCAGTTCCATGGCGGGCTTTGCCAGGCGGCTCTCGGTGTAACGCATGGCCGCCGCGCCGTCGCCGTCGATGTTGCCGAAGTTGCCGTGACCGTCGATGAGCGGCGTGCGCATGGAGAACCACTGCGCCAGGCGGACCATGGCCTCATAGACCGCGGAATCGCCGTGCGGGTGGTACTTACCGATAACTTCGCCGACCGTCCAGGCCGACTTCTTGTGCGGTCGGTTGGGGTAGATGCCGCTCTCGTTCATCGCGTACAGGATGCGGCGGTGCACCGGCTTTAAGCCGTCGCGCACGTCCGGCAGGGCGCGCGCCGTGATAACCGACATCGAATACTCGATGAACGACTGCTTCATCTCGCGACCGAACTCCGAAATCTGGAGCTGGCCGCCGTTGATATCCTCGCCGGCCGAGGCGCCGCGATCGACTTCGCCAAAGCTCTCCTCGAGCTCGGCGTCGTCGTCTTCTTCCTCATCATCATCGGCATCGGGGTTATAGGCGTCCGGATCGCCGTCCTCGCCCTGCTCAGCACGGGCAAGCAGGCGCTTCAGATCATCGGGCATACCGGCATCGCCGGCCTCGTCCATACCCTCGTTATTGTTGATATCGTCTGCCACGTTACCTCCTCTTAAGCGTCAAGGAATCGTGCATCATGTGCATGCTTCTCGATGTACTCGCGGCGATAGCCGACCTCGGAACCCATCAGCTCGCGCACGGCGCGGTCCGCCACCACGGCGTCCTCGATCGACACACGCTGCAGGATGCGGGTCTTGGGGTCCATCGTCGTCGAGGCGAGCTGCTTGGGGTCCATCTCGCCCAGGCCCTTGTAGCGCTGGACGGTATAGCCCTTGCGCTTTTTGGTGATCTTGCCGTCTTTGGCCTTGCCGTCCTCGTCGTTATCGTCGGGGTTCAGGCCCAGACTCTGGATGGTGTCGCGCAGGATCTCGTCTTCGGGCTGGCGGCCGTTGGGATACACGTAGTGAATCTTGTTGCGCACCTTAATGCCAAAGATGGGCGGGCAGGCAACATAGACGTAGCCGGCATCGATCAGCGGACGCATGTACTTGTAGAAGAACGTCAGTAGCAGGATGCGGATATGCGCACCGTCGACGTCTGCATCGGTCATGATGATGATCTTGTGGTAGCGCGCCTTGGTGATATCGAAGTCGCCGCCGTCGCCGGCACTCGTCGTGACGCCGCAACCGATCGCGGTAATCAGCGACTGGATGGTGTCACTCGAGAACGCGCGATGGTCACCAACGCGTTCGACGTTCAAAATCTTGCCGCGCAGGGGCAAAATCGCCTGGATGTCTCGGCGACGGCCGTCCTTGGCCGAACCGCCTGCCGAGTCGCCCTCTACGATGAAGAGCTCGGTCAGCTCGGCATCGCGCACCGAGCAGTCGGCGAGCTTACCGGGCAGGGACGCCGTCTCGAGCAGGCTCTTGCGGCGGGTCGCCTC
>UQUX01000170.1 GCA_900544425.1 uncultured Collinsella sp. | reverse complement strand
CGTCCCGACCAGAAGTTTGCAGGTCAGGCACCTAGTGCCTGACCTTTTTTGTTTTAAGCAATTGCTTAATTTTGATTAATCAACAGGGTGCCAAAAATCACCCTGCGCGATAATCGCCTTTTGCGGCTACTTGCGCGTTTTGCACACGCTTGGACCGATTTATTAACGCGATATGAATCTACATACGCGTAGCTGGTATACAGTCGAGTACAGACTGTATTTATCGCGGCGATTTACGCAGATATAGCGACTGTAACGAACAAGCGTGTCGCTGTATTTATTCCAGTAGTTCACTTGATCGGTGGACAAGTGGGCTGTTGCAACGAAACGCCAAGCAGTACGGGCTCTATACGAGGACGCCGCAGAGGTAATGGCGGAGGAGTGCGGCTGGCGCTCTGAGAGCCGCTGTATGACCCTATTTCTCCTCAACCCGAATACCCGCCGCGAACCTAAACCGTTCGTACACTTGCCAAAAGATAGGCCCGCGCGGAGTCGCGCGGGCCTTGCACTAGAAAATCTAGAAGCACCAAGCGGGAAACACGTCGGGAAACACGTTGCCGGCACTGTTGGCACTACCGCTGCTCCAGCGACCGAAAGGATCAACATAGATAAAGTCCGTTGAGTCACTCGGAGACACGGAACGAGTGCTGAAATAGCACACAATCTCAGGTCCAGAATACCTCGGCGTCGCATAGTACTCGTACTGGGCGCCGTCAGACTGGAGGTCTCCGTAAATCTCGGTCGTCGAGAGGATGAAGACCTTGTCATTCGTTGCCGTCGGAGTGCCGGCGCTACCGCCGCCCTCGTTGTCCGTCATCTTCGTGACGGCCTTCGCTTTGGACTGGAGCTCGGCCGGCAGGAGCGCCCAGAGGTCACCGGAGTTCAGGCGGGCGCGGAGCTTAGAGGACCTCCAACCGCCGACATTGGTCTTTGTGTCGTTCCAGATGTGTTTGTATAGGACATCGTTGGTCGTCTCAAACGTCAGCCCCGCCTTGCCGCTACCGTCGGCGAGGTCGTCATGGTTGATACCGATGATGCGGTATCCGGGCATCGTGGTGTCCGCACTGCGAATCTCTCATAGAGGATATGCCACAACTTGATAATTTCGCAGCCATAAGGAAGAACCTTTTCAATGTTTCTGAGGACAGCACGATTGAAGAAGCCTCGGTCCATGAAGGAGACTTTCCCATTTACATAGATTAAGATAAGGTCGTGAATGACCAATATGAACTTGAGCATATTCCGTCCGTATTCATACTGGATGACCAAGGAAACATCATCGGCTCATCCGAAGGAGAGGAAGAACCTCTTGCCTTATTAAAGAAATACGCCGAATACAACGGATAGAAAGCTGAAGGAGGCGACATCGAGAAACTATCAAAGGCCAGATTAAGGAGTCCGCCATGAAGAAATGCCTACCCTCCATCGTCTCAGCAACTCTTTGCCTCTCCCTTGTCATGACACCATTTGTGCCCGTTGCGGCAGCCCATGCCGACGAGGGATCTCCCGCCGAGAGCAGCGATATCTACGTCGGAGTCAACTACGACGATAATTACGATATATCCCTTTTTTGAGCGCGGGCGCTGCACGGATTCATATTCCAAGGCGTGGTGCGATTCTCACGGATCTGCAAATAACCGCCCCGTCCCTCACAAGGTCAAGCTGAACGCGAAGGAGGAGGCTTGCCTGCGCGATCCCTACCTTGCTGGCACCGCTGAAGTTAACGCCGGTCTCGTGGCAACCGGTCCTAGCGGCGGCTTTTTTGCAACCGCAATGACATCGTACCGACTTTTCACTTGCATGTTCTGAAAGGAAGTTGCCATGCTGTCGCAAAATCAATCGAGATACTTGGTCACAATCGGCTTTGCCCTGCTTGCATTACTCTTTGCTAGCGACCTTTTGCTGAAACCGCCCAAGGAACTCGTTTTGCTTGCCATAGACTGCATTTCCGCCCTTTACTTTACGGCAACCCTATTCGTCGGACTAAAGGAGAGGAAAAAAGGCGCAGTCGTTGCGTCCGCCGTAGGCGTGATCACAGCCATTGCCTCATTCTTTATCTGACACATTGGTGATCTAGGGGCGATATCGTAGGAATACGACCGGGAGAGCCAGGACCAGATTGCCCGGGTTGCCCGGTCGGCTCGCGCGACGGCGCGGCGGTTCGACAGAAAGCTCTCCGGACTTCACGCCGTTTCTGATCGCATTGTAGACAGCCAACTCGTCTTCGCAGTCGGCGAGCACGCGGTGTGCGTCGTCGTTTTGGATGTACAGTAAATCTCGAAGGTCCTCCATGCACCAGCGTCCGAGATCTGGCCATGCGCGTCGCACGAGCTGATAAGTGTCGATCGCGATGTTGTAGTTAAAGTCCAGGCCAAAGCCGTCCCAGGCAGAACGGCATTGTTTCCTTGATTATCAACTTCATCCGGACACTTCCCGCATTCATCCGTGTGTGTACGGATGAATGCGGGGTTCGATACCCCGGCGGCCTGATCGGCAGACCGCCGGGAGTTCTCACTCCTCGATAAAAGCCGGCACTCGGTTAGTCCTGCGCATCTTGAAATCGCCAGTCTCGTGGGAGACGTAGAGAATGCCGTCCATCCCGTCTCGTGATGCATACGACAGGTGAACTGAACCGCAATCCGATCCATCATTGTCGAGAAGATCGAACGAATTCGGGTCGCTCGTTGCGGCCAAACGACCACTCAGACAAGAGCCATCGTCATTACAGATTTGCCATTCCATGTCTTCGCCTGCAAGAATCGCCATAGACGGCCTGGTCGCGCCATCGTTGACATACATCCCGTCTATGCCAAAACCGTTTTCAGCGCCATCGATGAACGACTGCTCGGACCTATACCTCGCAAATGATGCACATAGCACCATTGCAAGACAAAGTGCAGAGCCAACAATAACGATCTTTACGTAGCTCTTGGCCGTCATGCCATCCCTCTTTTCGCTTGCCTAAAGAAATGCGGAAGAAGCTGTTCGTCGCGGCTTGTTTGTAGGCCCTTCTGCCCCGGTTCGGTTACTAAGGTTACTTGAGGGATCCTATAAATGATTGTTACCCATATACGTAATATGAATTTCGGACATGTCGAAATCAATCAATGGTTGCGGGAGTTTCCGACCTTAGTGAAATGCCACCCTATACCCACAGAATCAGTCTGGCTGACATGTGCCAATGGCCGCTAACGGCACTTGGTCGGCAACGGTCTTAGCCCATCGGCCACAACAGTGTCTCCTTCTGTCGCGCCGAGGGCCAGACACACAGCGGTGGCGCCGTGCCGCGGCAGCTGGACGACCGCGTCGTCGACCGTGGCGATTGCACTCGCGACGACACACCTCGCCAGTTTGCCTCGCCCTATTGGCCCCAGCGCGTTGCAGTTCAATCAGCTGTTACAATTACCCACCCACAAAAAGCCCATCTAGCAGGTGCTTTGCTGTTATAGAGTCCTGGAAAGAAAGGGTCAAACCGAAGTGTCTGGCCGGACGCCAATTGTCTGGGAACTGCTTCGGATTCGACCCTCTTTTACTTTCGCCCACTCGGTGGACTTCGGGTTTAATGCTTAGGGGCAGGGATTTAACAAAGTGAAATTTTAATGAAAAGAAACCCAGCTGCCACAATTGCCATGGTGAGGGCTCGAATTGGCCATA
>UQUX01000169.1 GCA_900544425.1 uncultured Collinsella sp. | reverse complement strand
CGTGTCCATCGGCCTTGCCGGTCACATCCTAGCGCCCGATTTTTGCGACAGCGTGCTGTTCGATAAAAAGCTGGGCTGGTATTCGGTCACCGAGGACGGCGAGATACTGCCGGCCGACATACCCGATGGCCTGGCGCGTCCGCCCTACGACACCAAGCGCAAGCCGTTTCTTGCCGATGGCATCTCAATCAAGGGCTGGAAACTCGAGAGCCTGCCTTACCTCACCTGGGCGCCCGTCATTAAGCTACCGGCCGAGAAGGAACTCATTCGTTCGCTCAAGAACCTCGCCAAGAAGTCCGACAGTGTCATCATCGCCACGGACTTCGATCGCGAGGGCGAGCTGATCGGTTCGGACGCCCTCAACAAGGTGCGCGAGGTTGCGCCCGACCTGCCGGTCGCCCGCGCCCAGTATTCTTCGTTTACCAAGGCCGAGATCACGCAGGCCTTCGATAATCTCGTCTCGCTCGACCAGAATCTGGCCGACGCCGGCGAGAGCCGCCAGCACATCGACCTCATTTGGGGTGCGGTGCTCACGCGCTACCTGACGCTCGCCAAGTTTGGCGGCTTTGGTAACGTGCGCTCTGCCGGCCGTGTGCAGACGCCGACGCTTGCCCTGGTGGTCGAGCGCGAGCGCGAGCGCATGGCGTTTGTGCCCGAGGACTATTGGCAGATCCGCGGCATGGGCGCCGCACAGGGCGCTGCCGAGGACGACCGCTTTAAGATTGCGCACAAGACGGCGCGCTTTACCGACAAGGATGCTGCTGAGGCGGCGTACGGCCACGTTGACGGCGTTGCGACGGCAACCGTCGCCGCGGTGACCAAGCGTTCGCGCAAGCAGCAGCCGCCCACACCGTTTGCGACTACCTCGCTGCAGGCTGCCGCCGCAGCCGAGGGCATCTCACCTGCGCGTACCATGCGCATCGCCGAGTCCCTCTACATGGCCGGTCTCATCAGCTACCCGCGTGTCGACAATACCGTGTACCCTGCGACGCTCGATCTGGGCGCCGTGGTGAGCGACCTTGCAAAGATCAACCCGGCGCTGGCGCCCGTGTGCAAAAAGGTGCTCGCCGGCCCCATGAAGCCCACGCGCGGCAAAGTCGAAACCACCGACCACCCGCCTATCTATCCCACGGGCGAGGGCGATCCGTCCGCGCTCGACGGTGGCCAGCGCAAGCTCTACGACCTCATCGCCCGTCGCTTCCTGGCAACGCTCATGGGTCCCGCGACCATCGAGAACACCAAGCTCGAGCTCGACGTCAATGGTGAGCCGTTCGTGGCTTCGGGCGATGTGCTCGTGACCCCGGGTTTCCGCGAGGCGTATCCGTATGGACTCAAGCGCGACGAGCAGATGCCGCCGCTGGAGCAGGGCGATACGGTCGACGTGTTCGACATTAAGCTCGAGGCCAAGCAGACCGAGCCGCCCGCACGCTACAGCCAGGGCAAGCTCGTGCAGGAGATGGAAAAGCGCGGCCTGGGCACCAAGTCCACGCGCGCGAGCATCATCGAGCGCCTGTACGCCGTGCGCTATCTCAAAAACGATCCCGTGGAGCCGAGCAAGCTGGGCATCGCCATCATCGATGCACTGTCGCAGTTTGCCCCGCGCATCACGAGCCCCGATATGACCAGCGAGCTCGATGGCGATATGACCCGCGTGGAGCGCGGCGAGGACACCGAAGAGCATGTCGTGACGCACTCGCGCGCGCTGCTGGCCGGTGTGCTCGACGAGCTGCTCAAGCATACGCAGGAACTGGGCGATGCTATCAGCGACGCCGTCACGGCCGATGCGCGCGTGGGCGCCTGCCCCAAGTGCGGCAAGGACTTGGTTATGAAGACGAGCGCCAAGACCCGCGGCAGCTTTATCGGCTGCATGGGCTGGCCCGACTGCGACGTGACCTATCCGGTGCCGAGCGGCGTCAAGGTGAGCCCGCTCGAGGGCGAGGCTGCTGTGTGCCCCGAATGCGGTGCGCCGCGCATTAAGTGCCAGCCGTTCCGCCAAAAGGCTTTCGAGATTTGCGTGAACCCCACATGCCCCACCAACTACGAGCCTGACCTTAAGGTGGGCGAGTGCAAGGTGTGCGCCGAGGCAGGACGCCATGGCGACCTGATCGCACACAAGAGCGAGAAGAGCGGCAAGCGCTTTATCCGCTGCACCAACTATGACGACTGCGGCGTGAGCTATCCGCTGCCGGCGCGTGGCAAGCTCGAGGCGACGGGCGAGACCTGTCCCGAGTGCGGCGCTCCCATCGTGGTGGTCAACACGGCGCGCGGTCCGTGGCGTATCTGCGTCAACATGGACTGCCCGACCAAGGAGAAGAAGCCCGCCCGCGGCCGCAAGACTGCGACCAAGGCGAGCACGGCGAAGAAGACCTCGACTGCGAAGAAGACGACGGCTAAGAAAGCCACTGCCGCCAAGAAGACGACCGCGAAGAAGTCGACTGCCAAGAAAGCAGCCGCCGACAAGTAACGGCGCAGTCGAAACATTGCCCAAAAAACGAGCGAGGGTCCCATGATCCTCGCTCGTTTTTTGACCGGCAGTTAGGGACATTCCTTTTTCTGCCGGCAGTTTAGGAACGTCCCTAACTGCCGGCTCGGAAACGACAAGGCGTTAGTTCACTTCGACGGGTTTGGCGCCGGGATAGCGCTCCTCAAAGTCTAGGCGGTACTTATTGTCATTGGTGCCCGCCACGTTGTCGCGCGACAGCGGCGCCACGATCTCGTTCTTATGGTCCGCGGGCTTTGCGTACTTTAAGCTGATCTCCCAGGCATCGCAGATCGCATCGATGCGGTGATCCAGGTCGTCGTACAGAGCAATGATGTCCTTCCACGAGCTGTAGTTCTTAGAGCTTGTGGGGACGTCCAGGTCCTCGACAATGTCGTAATACTGCTCGATGGTGTCCTCCGTGCGCTCGGCGACGTCAGCGAGATTTTGACGGGTGGTACGATCCTCTTCCAGATAGCTGCCATTAAACGTCTCTGCGCAGGCACGGACCTGGCTATCGAGATCTTCCAGCAGGTCGTAGTATTCACTCAGGCGACGGTAGAGGTTCTGTTCGGAGAGGCTTGCTTCGCCGCCATCCTCGTCGTCATCGTCATCATCGTCGTACAGGCTGTTGGGATTGCCGAGAGGCTTTAGATCATCGTCGTCGACGTCATGGTGCAGCTTAGCTACCTCGGCAGTCGTCTGCGTAGCGGAGTTGTCGAACGGCTTGATCACAAAAAAGATGACCAAGGCGATGATGATTGCCACCAGCACAACGATAACGGCGATAAGCGCCTTGGTGCTGCTCTTTTTGGCGGCGGGGGCCTGCGGTGAACCAGACGCGTATGTAGACGCCGGTTGCTGTTGGGGCGGGGTGTCCGCGACGGGTATGCGCTGCGTCGTTTCGACCGCTGCAGGGCCGGCGGCGGGGTCGGGGCGATAGGCGAGGGGGTCGTCCGGCTTAGCTTGCGGCGTATCGAGGGAGCCGGTCTTCTCAAACGCGGGTTGGCCATTGCTTGCGGTTGTCTGCTCAACGGGTGCACCGCACGAGGTGCAGAACTTGGCATCATCTGCAAGAAGCTTGCCGCACGAGGCGCAATACCGAGACATTGCCACTCCTTTCGCCACATTTCAAATTAATACGACGATTATACCCAGCGTCCAAAAGTCCCCATCATAAGTTGCGGTGAAATAGGGACTGTTTGGCGGTCTCAGAGCTT
>UQUX01000168.1 GCA_900544425.1 uncultured Collinsella sp. | reverse complement strand
TGTACACCGTAGCAGGTGCCGGCGTGGGCTGCGATTTCGATGGTGGGAGCGTCTGCCTTGCCGGGCGCAGGCTCGGCAGTGCTCATGACTTCCTCGCTCATGGTTAGAACCTTCCCGGATGCTCGGCGCACAGGTCGTCGCGCATAGCGTAGACGCGGTTCATGGCCTCGGACTCAAACCATGCCAGGCGCTCCTTGCGCTTGAGCTCGGCCGGTGCATCGGATAGCGAGATGGCCTTGCCGGCACGGATCCAGCACTTTTTAGGGCGCATGAGCTTTTTGCCCGCAGGCGTAATATCGGACCAGCCGCAGATAGCGAGCGGGTTGACGGGCGCCTTGCCCATCTGGGCAATGAGCGCAAAGCCGCCGTGGACCTCGGGCTTGATCTCGCGCGAGCGGATGCGCGTGCCCTCGGGGAAGATCAGGACGTCCTCGCCGCGCTGCAGCGCATGCTGGGCGGCGCGCAGGCACTTCATGTCGGCGGTACCGCGCTCGACGGGGATACCGCCGACGCGGCTAAAGGCCCAACGCACAATCTTGCTCTTGGCGAACTCGGACTTAAAGATGGGACGAATGCGGCGGCCCCCAAAGAACAGTGCCGTCTCCACGGCCAAGAGCTCGGCCATCGAGGTGTGGTTGCAGATGACCACGCTGCCGCGGCTGTCCTGGCGCTCAAACAGCAGGTCGGCGTCCTCGACCTTCCAGCGCCACATGAGCTTGGAGAAGGCCCAAAGGATGGCCATGACCACGACGACGATGCCGCGGATGAGCACCGGGAACTCGGCATAGGGGGCGTTGTAATAATCCTCGGGCGTCTGCTTAAACAGGCGCATGGGCTACCTCCTTTGGTTGATGAGGTCTTCGATAATGCGGACGACCTCGTCGATGGTGTGGGCGGTGGAGTCGACGTGTACGGCGTCCTCGGCGGGCACGAGCGGGGCGACCTCGCGGCTGCTGTCGAGCTTATCGCGCTGCTTGAGGGCGTCGAGGGTCTCGTCGACCTCGGCTTCGAGCTGCTCGGACGTGAGCGGCTGGGCGTCGTTTTGGTGACGCTGCAGCACGCGGCGGCGGGCGCGCTCGCGCGGGTCGGCGGTCAGGAAGACCTTGACCTGCGCGTTGGGGAACACGACGGTTCCGATGTCGCGACCCTCGGCCACGATATCGCGGTCCTCGGCGGCGCGGCGCTGATGGATGAGCATGGCGGTGCGCACGCCCGGGTAGGCCGAGACCTTGGACACGTTGGCGTCGACCTGCGGGGTGCGGATGGCAGCCGAGGCGTCCTGGCCGTCAATAGTCAGGCGCGTGTCCTCGCCGGTGCCGTTGGTAAAGCGAATCTCGATCTGCTCGGCGAGGGCGTCGATGGCCGCCTCGTCGTCCAGATCGATGCCGCGGTCGAGCGCGGCGAAGGTGACGGCGCGATACATGGCGCCCGTGTCGAGCTTGTTAAAGCCCAGCTGGCGGGCGATCTCCTTGGCGATGGTGGACTTGCCGGAACCGGCGGGGCCGTCGATGGCGACGATCATGCAATGCTTCCTTTCGGTGGTTGACGTGCTGGTATGGGACGCGGACGCTGCGGCTTAGCGGATTGCCTTGCCCGTGTAGCGCTCGCGGTAGGTGTTGCGCTTGGGTGCGGAGCCGTGGCTGCCGTGGTGACGCGCGCGGCTGGCGGGCGTGTCTTGGGGCTTGCCGCCGTTGCGCTTGGCGCTCGCCGGCTTGGGCGGGATGCCGCCCGCTTTAAGGATCTGCACCTCGCGGTCGGTGAGCTCGCGCCACGAGCCCTTGGCCACGCCCTCGAGCTCAAGGCCGGCAAAGTTGCAGCGATGCAGACGGATTACCGGATGGTGAATCTTGCTCAGCATGCGTTTGACCTGGTTTTTGCGGCCCTCGCGGATGATGACCTCCACGGCGGTGGTGCCGGGTTTGACGCCCTGTGGCGCCACGGCCTCGGCCTCGCGCGCGTTGATGATGCGGCAAATAGCCGGCTGGCACAGACCGTCGTCGAGCTCGATGCCACGGCGTAGCGGTTCTAGATCGCGGTCGGTCAGCTGCCCGTCCACGAGTGCCTGGTAGGTCTTGTAGACGTGCTTGCTGGGGTGCAGCAGGTCCTGCGACAGGTCGCCGTCGGTGGTAAAGAGCAAAAGGCCTGTGGTGTCGCGGTCCAGGCGACCCACCGGGAAAAGTCCCGGAAAGCGGTCGCGGGGGACCAGGTCGGCCACGCAAGGGCGCTCCTGCGGGTCGCTCATGGTGGTGAGGTAGCCGGTCGGCTTGTAGAGCATCAAGTATACGGCGCCCTGGTCGAGCTTGACGGGCATGCCGTCGACCTCAATATGATCGCGCTCGACATCGACTTTGGTGCCCAGCTCGGTCGCGACCTGGCCGTTGACGGTCACGCGGCCAGCGGTCATCAGGTCTTCTGAGCCGCGGCGGCTCGCCACGCCCGCGCGTGCCAAAAAGCGCTGCAGGCGCATGGTGTGCGGATAGACGGGCTGGGCGTCGGTTGCGGGTACTGCGTTGCCCCTGGCGCGCGTCTCCCCTACTTCGTTAGTCCTCGTCATGCAAATCCTCCGAGGTCTCGTCGACGACCAGGGTTTCCAAGTCCTCGACTGCCTCAACATCTTCAACATCGGTATCGAGCAGTTCGCGCTCTTCGTCCAGATCTTCGGCCTGCTCCTCGAGCGTGGACTGAATACTGCGGCCGCTTAGACGCTCGCGGATAAACTGGCGCGACTGCTCGTCGGGGGCAAACTGCTCCAGATCGGGTAGGTCGCGGGTGGAGCGCAGGCCGAACTTTTCCAAGAAGGCGTTGGTCGTGCCGTAGATGATGGCTTGACCGCGCTGGGGATCGCGGCCGAGCTCGCGCACCAGGCCCTTGTCCACAAGCGACGCGATGACGCCGTCGGAGTTGACGCCGCGGATGCCCTTGACCACCTCGCGCGTCACAGGCTGGTGGTAAGCGATCACGGCTAGGGTTTCGAGCGCCGCTTGCGACAACTTTTGCGTATCCCAGCTCAGCACGTAAGCCTCGACCACATCGTGGTAGGCGGGGTGCGTAAACAGGCGCCAGCCGCCGGCGACCTCGCGCAGCTGAAAGCCACGGTTGGCCTCCTCGTACTCAACCTTGAGCTCGGCGAGCAGTGACGCGCACTCGCCGGGGGCGATATCCAGTGCCCCGGCCAGCGCGGGCGCACTCACCGGGTCGCTCGACACTAGCAGCAGCGCCTCGAGGGCGCCTTTGAGGCTGTTTGCCTCCAGCGTGGAAAGGGTTGACATGGTTGCGGCTCCTATTCGGTGAGCTCGGGGCCCTCGCCGGGCACATAGGCCTCGGCGCCCTCGACGCGGTTGATGCGGATGGTTCCAAAGATCTCGTCCTGGCTCAGCGTGAGCGAGCCGCGCTTGGCGAGCTCAAGCATGGCCAGGAAGGTAACAACGAGCTGCTCGGTGGTGGCATCGCCGTCCAGTAGCTCGCGGAAGGTGCAGGTTTGGTGCGCCATGGTAAAGCGGTCGACTGAGGCCACGGTCAGGTCGAGCGGCACGCGATGCGGCGCCACATGCTCGGCCTCCAGCAGGAAGGTCTGGCGCTTGCCGTCCAGGTCGGCACAGATGACGGCGAGACCGCGCAGCGTGATGCCGGCAAGGTAGTCGGGCATAAGGCCTAGGAACTCGGGGTCGGGGCCGGCCACGCGCGGATGCATGCGGCTTTCGGCCTGCATGCGCG
>UQUX01000167.1 GCA_900544425.1 uncultured Collinsella sp. | reverse complement strand
TCCCGCCTGCTCCAGCAAAAACGTGCCAACATGCACCTGGTAGGGGCGTGCAGTGTCGATATCGATGGTAATCGCCATAAGCTTCGGTCCTTTCGACCTGGCGTGATAGGTGGTCTAGTGGGAGGCCTCGTCATCGAGCGCGCGCTTGATGCGGTCTCCCTCGGCAAGAAGATTCTCCAGATAGCGCTGGTCGCGGTCCTTGAGCGCACGGCTGTAGGCGCCAAGCGACTCGATCAGATGGTCGATCTCGAAGGCGAGCGCGTCGGCGTCGTCGATCATGAGCTCGGACCACATTTGCGGGTTGAGGTGCGCCACGCGGGTGAGGTCGCGGTAACTGCCGGCCGAAAAGCCGTGGTGGACCTGGGCGGTCGGGCTCTTTACGTAGGCGTTGGACACCACGTGCGCAAGCTGGCTCGTGAAGGCGATGACGCGGTCGTGCTCGGCGGCGCTGGTCACGCTGAACTTGCCAAAGCCCAAGGGGCGCACCATCTCGCGCACCTGGCCCAAAAGCTCCAGCTTGAGCGCATCGTCTACCGCGGGCGGAACGAGCACGAGTGGCGCGCCCTGGAACAGGTCGGCGCGGGAGTGCGCGTAGCCCGAGAACTGGGTGCCCGCCATGGGGTGCGCGCCCACAAAGTAAAAGCCGTTATCGCGGGCAAGCTCAAAGGCGCGCTCGCACACGATGCCCTTGACGCCCACCGTGTCGATCACCACGGGACCCATGATGGCCTCGGTATCGGTGGCGTCGGCGAGTGCCTGGGTATGCGCCTCGAGCCACTCGATGCAGGCCTCGGGGTAGCAAGCCAGGACGATGATGTCGCATTCGCCGAGTGTCTTGTCGTTGAGCTCGCCGGCAACGGTGCCCATGCTGGCGGCCGTCATGACATCGTCATCGGGGTCCCAGGCCAGCACGCGGACGCCCGCCTGTGCATAGCCGCGGGCAAAGCTACCGCCGATGAGGCCAAGGCCGACGATGCCGGCGCACTTGGGGCCGCCCTGGTTAACGCGTGCGTTTCTCACCGTGCCCATTGCTACTCCATGGTCTCTTGGCAGACGACCTCGCGAATGGCGCGAATGCGGCGCATGGTGTCGTCGAACTGATCGGGGGTGAGGGCCTGGGCGCCGTCGGACCAGGCGCGGCTCGGCTCGTCGTGGACCTCGATCTCCAGGCCGTTGGCACCGCAGGCGGTCGCGGCGAGCGCCATGGGCTCAACGTAGCGGGTGTAGCCGGTGGCGTGGCTGGGATCGGCGACGACGGGCAGGTGCGACAGGTGGTGCAGCACCGGCACGGCGTTGAGGTCGAAGGTGTTACGGGTGCGGGTCTCGAAGGTGCGGATACCGCGCTCGCACAGAATGACGTTGTCGTTGCCCTCGCTCATGATGTACTCGGCGGCCATAAGCAGCTCATCGATCGTGCCGGACATGCCGCGCTTGAGCAGAATCGGGGTTTGGGTCTTGCCGACCTCCTTGAGCAGGGGGAAGTTCTGGGCGTTGCGGGCGCCGATCTGCATGACGTCAATCTTCTTGTCCAAGAAGACCTGCACGTCGCGTGGGTCCATGATCTCGGTGACAATCGGCATGTCGAGCTCGGCAGACGCCTCGCACAGCAGGTCGAGGCCGGCGGGGCCCATACCCTGGTAGGCGTAGGGGGAGGTGCGGGGCTTGTAGGCACCGCCGCGCAGCATCGTGGCACCGGCGGCCTTCACGCGGCGTGCGATGCGAATGAGGTTCTCGCCCTCGACGGAGCACGGGCCGGCGATGACCTGGAACTGATCGCCGCCGATCTTGACGCCGTGGCCGCAGTCGATGACGGAGTCCTCGGGGTGGAACTTGCGGTTGGCGCGCTTGAACGGCTCGGAGACGCGCTGCACGCGCTCGACGACATCCATGGACTCGAGCAGGAACGGGTCGATCTTGGTCGTATCGCCCACCAGGCCGATGATCGTCTCGTTCTCGCCGCGCGAGACATCGGTCTTCAGGCCCTTTTTCTCAATCCAGCTGACGATATGGCTGACGGCCTCGTCGCTGGCGCTCTGCTTTAAAATAGCAATCATGGTGTGCCTCTCACCTCGATGGATAACCCTTGCAAAAACGGCCCGCATCGCGAGCCGTGTATATATGGTGCATGAGAGTTTATACTATCTGACTCGCTTTTGCCTTCTAAAGTGGGCCGTTGCGCCGCGTCTTCCTCGGAATTGCAAAGCTTTTTCTTTTATTTTGATAGCCCGTGGTGCACTTGGGTATAATGCCAAACGTTGGCCCTATTAGCTCAGGGGATTAGAGCGTCTGCCTCCGGAGCAGAAGGCCGTTGGTTCGAATCCAACATGGGGCACCATCGAACGTAAGACCGTCCGAACCTCGCATGGTCCGGGCGGTTTTTCTTATACCGACGCGACGTGATGGGACGTGGTATGGCAGCAACGGATATCGAGCGCGGACTTTCGACCGCCGAGGTCGAGGAGCGCATCGCCGCCGGTAAGATCAACCGCAACATGGAGCTCAAGACCAAGTCGGTCAAAGAGCTCATCATCGAGAACCTCTGCACGCTGTTCAATTTGATCAACGTGATCTTGGCGATTCTGGTCATTTTGACCGGTTCGTTTAAGAATCTGACGTTCCTGTTCGTGGTGTTCCTCAATACCGCTATTGGCGTCATCCAGTCCATGCGTTCCAAGAAGATGGTCGATAAGCTCACGCTGCTGACCTCTAAGAAGGCCATCGCGGTGCGCGACGGCGCCGAGGTGGAGCTCGACTTGGACCAGATCGTGCTCGACGACATCATTCGCTTGGGGCGCGGCGACCAGATTCCCGCCGACGCCGTGGTGGTTTCGGGCGAGGCGCTCGTGAACGAGAGCTTGCTGACGGGCGAGAGCGACCTTATTAAGAAACAGGCCGGTTCCGAGCTCATGAGCGGCAGCTTTATCGACTCGGGCCTGCTGCGCGCCCGCGTGATCCATGTCGGCGCCGACAACTACGTGGCTAAGATCAATAACGAGGCCAAATACGTCAAAAAGGTCAATTCCGAGATCATGAACGCGCTTAACGCCATCGTGCGCTTTGCGAGCATCATCATGATCCCGCTCGGTTTGGCGTTGTTTGCCTCGAGTGTGAGCGAGCTGTGGGATGCCGCGGGAACCCCGGGCGATAGCGCGCTTTCGTGGTGCTTCTCCGAGCTGTTGGCTGGCCATGTGCCTTCGTCGGCGCTGCTGTCCACGGTGGGTGCCCTGCTGGGCATGATCCCGCAAGGCTTGGTGCTGCTGACCTCGTCGGTGCTCGCCATCGCCACGGTGCGTCTGGCCCGCCGCAAGGTGCTGGCGCAGCAGCTCTACTGCATCGAGACGCTCGCTCGCGTCGACGTGCTGTGCCTGGACAAGACGGGCACCATCACGTCGGGCCGCATGGAGGTCGAGGGCACGTATCCGCTGCCGGTTGAGGGCGTGAGCCTAGGCGCCGGCTCTGACGAGGCGGCTGTTCCCGTCGATTCCACGGTGCTCGATTTTGCGCTGGCTAACGTGGCACGTGCGACTTCGGCCGATGCCAACGAGACCTGCCAGGCGCTGCTCAACTATTACGCCGATCGCCCGGTCGAGGTGTCTGAGCCGCTGTCGGTCATTCCGTTCTCGTCCTCCAAAAAGTGGAGCGGCGCGTCGTTTGCGCAGGGCTCCTATGTGATGGGTGCGGCGCAGTTTGTGCTCTCTGATCGTGCGTTTGCCCAGGTC
>UQUX01000166.1 GCA_900544425.1 uncultured Collinsella sp. | reverse complement strand
GACGCTCTTCCGATCTCTAAGGTGTCTTGCCCGCCACGTCATAGCCATCGACCGCACCGCCAACGCCCGTGCCTTCGGACACGACCGTCTGCATGCACGATGTCACCTGGGCGGCAGCGTCCTCCGAAATCGCACGCTCGCCTTCGCCCCAGTCCTTCTCATCGCCCTTGCTGGACTTATAGAAGTGCGGCGTCATCATCACGCCGCCGTTCGCGATGCCGCCCACGGCACGTGCGACCTCAATCGGCGAGACGGACAGCGCCTGGCCAAAGCTCATCGAGCCCAGCGTGGCGCCGTCGTACTGGTCGCGCTCCTTGACGATGCCCAGGCTCTCACCCGGAAAATCAACACCGGAGCTATGACCGATACCCCACTTGTCCACATAGGTGGCAAAATCATCGGCACCGATCTTGCGTCCCACCAGGACAAAGCCCACATTGGACGAACGGCGCATCATCTCGCGCACGTCCATGGTCATGGTGTAGTCGCGCTTATCGGCGTCGGTAACGGTGTCGTCGCCAACCTTAATGCTCGCCGGCACCTCAAACGACGTGCTCGAACGCACGGCGCCCAAATCGAAGCCGGCACCGGCCACGAGCGTCTTAAAGACCGAGCCGGGCTCGTAGGCATCGGTAACCAGGCGCAAGTTCATGTCTTCGGTCTTGGCGTTTTCCAGATCGGTCTGGTCATATGTCGGATACGAGCATGCCGCCAGAATCTCGCCCGTCGTGGGATCGGTGACCAGGGCCGAGCCATTCTTGGCCTTGGTCTTTTCGACCGCCTCGGCCAGGGCGTCCTCGGCGGCACGCTGGATATTGACATCGAGCGTCGTCACGATGTCCACGCCGTCCACCGCGGCAACCTTCTTATAGGCGCCGCCCGCGATATAGCTACCGTCCCTCGCCCGCTCGCGCACCAGCGAACCGTTGGTTCCGGTCAAAAGCTTGTTGTACTGTTTTTCGAGGCCCGTCAGACCGTCGTTGTCCACGTTTACCACGCCAAGCACCTGCGATGCCAGGTTGCCGTAGGGGTACACGCGCTTCATGGCCTGCTCAAAGAGCACGCCTGGCAGGTTCTTCTTCTCCAGCGCCGCGACATCATCCTCGTCCACCTGACGTTTGATATACACCCAGGTGCCATCCGACTCAACGAGCTCGCGACAGGTCTTTTTATCGATGCCCGTAGCTTTGACCAGTGCCGATACCGTCTTGTCAACGTCCTCGATAAGCTGAGGATTCACGGCGATGTTGCGGCATTCGACCGACGACGTCAGCACGTTGCCGTTACGGTCGTAGATGGTACCGCGCTTGGCATATAGCGTCTGCGCGAGCAAGCGACGTGCATCGGCGCGGTCGCGTAACTTATCGGCTTCCACGATTTGATAGTCGGCAAGGCGAAGGACGCCTAAACCCAAGCCAAGCCCGATAAAGCCCATGACGGCTTTGCGACGGGGCAGCGGCGTGCCCGTGAGCCATTCGGTCGACGAGCTCTTGCGCGGTCTGGTGTTATGCATTTGAGGACCACTCGAGCCACGGAGACGCGACGCAGGGTCGTTGCCATAGGACGGCCTCGCGTTGTAAGATGGCCGACCCGTTCCTTGATAACCAGAACGTCCCCGCGATGAGGGACGTCCAGAACCGCGACCCCCGTCGGAGCCGCGGCGATAGTCATTTGTCATACTCAGCTACCGTCTTGTTACTGAGCGGTCGCGGTCGAGCTAGCGCCCGCGGCTGCATCCTGCGAAAAATCAAGTGTAACGCTCTCGCTGGGCTCCACCATGCCATAAGCGCCCGCAAGGTCGCGAATGCGCGTGTCGGCACCATAGACCGAATGCATGACCTCCAGGTCGGAGCTCTCATCGGTCGCCTTCTCGAGCGTGTTGGTAAGCGCGGCGTTGCTGTTGAGCACCTGGGCCGTAACGCCGGCGAGCGCCACACGGGCGACACCGATCGTCATGAAGATGGCCGCAATGATGCAAAACGTTTTAAGAACGCTCATGAAAACCGGGCTTACCGCCTGGTTTGCCTGACGGCCCGCGCCGGTGTAGACATCAAAGCGCGGCATGCGCTGCTCGCGGGGAGCAACGGGAGCCTGCGGTGCCTCACGATAGGCGGGCATGGCGTTCATATCATAGGCGAGTGCTGCGTTTGAGGTGTTGTAGCCCATGATATGCCGCCTCCCATCCCGAGTACGTTGGTAGTGTGTTTAAGCTTCGTTTGTGGTACGAGCGGGAGGTCCAATATCGCGCGGTCGCGTCTACAGACGCTGCGCCACGCGGATCTTGGCTGATCTCGCCCGAGGGTTGCGCGCAACCTCATCGGGTTGGGCAACCAAGGGTTTGCGGGTGATGACCTTGAGTATCGGCACGTTGCCGCACACGCACACCGGAATCTCCGGCGGACACGTGCACCCCTGGCTCATCTCCTTAAAGTGGTTCTTTACGATACGGTCCTCGAGCGAGTGATACGAGATGACGCAGATGCGTCCACCCGGGTTGAGCCACCTTGTGGCGGCGTCAAGCCCTCGCTCGAGCACATCGAGTTCGTGATTGACCTCGATGCGAATGGCCTGGAAACTTTTCTTGGCTGGGTGTCCGCCATGCCGACGAGCGGCAGCGGGGATACCAGCCTTGATGATCTCGACAAACTGACCGGTGGTTTCGATCGGCTCATGCTCGCGGCGGCGCACGATCTCACGCGCGATCTGCGAGGCGAACTTCTCTTCGCCATAGACGCGTAGAATCCGGGCGAGGTCGTGTTCGTTATAGGTGTTGATGACCTCAGCTGCGTTTAAGGTGTTGTTACCCGGATCCATCCGCATGTCCAATGGGGCGTCCTCGTTGTACGAAAAGCCCCTGCCAGGGATATCGAGTTGCGGCGACGAAACGCCCAAGTCGAACAGGAAGCCATCGACCCCGGGCACCTCGGCCGAGCAAAGCAGCTCGTCCAAGTCGCCGAAGTTGCCCTTCAGCAGCTGGTGCGGTACGCCGGGAACCTCGCGGTCCAGACGGGCGCCAGCGGCCTCGAGGGCCATGTCGTCCTGATCGACGCCGAGCAAAAGGCCGGTCTCCCCCACCTGCGCGGCCATCTTTACCGAATGGCCGGCACCGCCAAGGGTGCAGTCGCAGACGACGGAACCGCTCTTTAGCTGCAGCGACTCAAGCACTTCGCCGAGCATGACAGGTTCATGCCGATATTCTTGTGTCAAGATCCCACGCTCCATCCGTTACTCGTGCCTTGCCCTTACGAGAAGAAGAGGTCCAGCAGGGCCTCGTCATCATCGTCCTCATCGGCCGTAGCGCGGTCCCAAACCTCAAGGTGGTCGTAGTTGCCCACAACCGTGACCTCGCGGTCGAGGTTCGCCTGCTTGCGGAGAGACTCAGAAAGACCGATACGACCCGCGCTGTCCACATCCATCGACGTGGTGCGCTTGTTGATCGCCCTCATGAGCTTCTGGTCGTTGATGTCACGCGGGTTAAAACCCTCGTGGCCCTCACGACCCGCGAAGAGTCCTTCGACCCACTTATCGAAGGCCTCGGCAGAGAACACGTACAGAGCATCGACATCCAGGGCTTTGAACACGCGAACGTGCTCTCCAAGCTCCTCGCGAAGGGGTGCAGGCAGGGATAGACGGCCTTTTGCATCGAGATTGCGCTCGTATGCACCCGTCATTCCCATGTGCGCCCTCCCCTCGGTTACTCAGATGGCACGTACGCGGGGAACCACCCCGCC
>UQUX01000165.1 GCA_900544425.1 uncultured Collinsella sp. | reverse complement strand
AGAAGCTTGGTTATATCCTGCTCTTTGAGGTTTCCGATCCGCGTCTCGACCTGGTTACTTTGACCGCGGTCGAGGTCGCGGTGGACCGTTCGTTCGCGCGCGTGTTCGTGTCGTGCGATGCGAGCCGCTACGACGAGGTCATGGAGGCGCTCGCAAGCGCCAAGGGCCGTATTCGCAGCCTGTTGGCTCGCTCGCTCGATTGGCGTGTCACGCCCGAGCTCGATTTTCGCATCGATCGTTCGACCGATGAGGCCGAGCGCATCACGCGTGCGCTGGAAAACGTTCCCGCCACGCTTGCGATCGAAAAGGACGAGGACGGCTATCCGATAGCGGATGCCGCCCAGGAGGCAGCTTTAGATGACTAATTCCGCCGACCTCGCCTCGTGCGAGTCTGCAGATATTCAACGACGCATCCTCGAGCTTATCGAGGGTGCGTCCTCCATTGCGATTTCTGGACATACTTCTCCCGATGGCGATGCCTTGGGCTCCGTCTTGGGTCTGGGCCTTTCCCTCATGAAGTTTTTCCCCAACAAGGACATTGCGCTGCTGCTGGCAGACGATGACCCGGTTCCGCGCATCTACCGCTTTATGGAAGGCTCCGATCGCCTGGTGCCGGCATCTGCGTATACCGGCAATCCGGACCTGTTCATCTCGGTGGACGTACCGGTCGTCGAGCGTCTCAATAATTCCGCCGAGGTGCTGCGTCGCTCCAAGCATGTGGTGTGCTTCGATCACCATCCAGCGCGCGAGGAGTTTGCCGAGCTCAGCCTGAGGCGCGTCGAAGCTGCAGCCTGCGCCATGATCATCGACCGCTTCTTGGACAATTGCGGCATTGTCGCACGTGATGGCGTTGCGACCTGCCTGCTGTGTGGCTTGGTTACCGATACCGGCCGTTTCCAGTACCAAAACGCCGATGCCGCCGCGTTCCATGCAGCCTCGCGTCTTGTTGCCCACGGTGCCGATCCGGCGCGTGTGGCACTCGAGGTCTACCAGAGCATGCGCGTTGAGTTTTTGCACCTCAAGTCCATCGTTATGGGCCGCATCAAGACGGTGGCCCACGGGCGCGTTGCGTATAGTTACGCGTACCAGAGTGACCTTGAGGCTTGCGGTGTCACCTCGGATGAGTGCGACGGCCTGGTTGACGTGGTGCGCTCGGTGATGGGCGTCGAGGTCTGCCTGTTCCTGAAGGGCATTGAGGGCGATACCAAGGTGCGCGGCAACCTGCGCTCCAAGGGCGACCTCAACGTGTCCGAGATCGCTGCTGCATTTGGCGGAGGCGGACATCCCGCCGCCGCCGGTTTCTCCAACAACGGAACGATTCTCGAGACGCTCACCGTGGCACTTCCCATGCTGGCTGAACTGGTAGGGGAGGATCCCGCTTCGGTGACCGTCGAGCTTTAACTTTTTGGATGGTACATGGCTCGTCGTACGCCTTCTCAACTGAATATGCTGCTCGCCGTCGATAAGCCGGTGGGCTGCACGTCCCACGACGTGGTTTCGCAATGCCGACGCGCCCTCCATGAGCGGCGCGTCGGCCATGCCGGCACGCTCGACCCCATGGCATCGGGTGTCATGGTGGTGGGTGTTGGCCAGGCCACCCGTCTGCTGGGCATGCTAACCCTCGATACCAAAAGCTATGTCGCCGACATCTCGTTTGGCGCCGAGACAAATACCGATGATGCGGAGGGCGAGGCGGTCCGCACGGTGACTGTTACCAACGAGCTCCGCGATCCTGCCTATGCCCGTGAGCGCTTGGCCGCCATGCTTGGTCCGCAGATGCAGGTGCCGCCGGCGTTTTCGGCTATCTCGGTCAATGGCGTTCGCGCCTACAAGTCTGCTCGCGAGGGCAATGCGGTGGACCTACCTCCGCGTCCCGTCGAGGTCTATGCCGCCGACCTGATCGCCGTGGGCGGCGAAGGTGATACGTGCGTGTGGACCGTGGCGTTCTCGGTGAGCAAGGGCACCTACATTCGTGCGCTCGCTCGCGACCTGGGCCGCGCCTGCGAGAGCGCCGCGCACATTTCCGCGCTGCGCCGCACGGCCTCTGGTGTTGTTTCCATTGGCGCCTGTCATGCGGTGGAGGAGCTTTCTCCCGAGTCCGCCGCTGGCTTTGCCCTGGATCCCATTGCGGCCCTGGGCGCCACGCGTGTTGACTTGCCGGGTAATCTTGCCGACGACCTGCTCTGCGGCCGACGCATTCCCGTTGAGCGTTCGCTTGCCGATTTCGATGCCTCGAAGCCGCCGTTTGCGTTGGTGCTCGATGGGGGACTCAAGGCGCTCGCCCGCATTGAGGGTGGCCGCTTTGTCATGGAGCACGTGTTTCCGCAGGCAATCGGCGGTGTTCGATGATGTTGTCCGCTCGCGAGCTCGCGCGTGTCTTTTTCGCGGGTGAGTCGGACGAGGCTCGCATCGTTACTGCCGATGCGTTTGATGAGTGTGAGCACTTGGGTGCCGCATCGATTGCCATCGGCGTGTTCGACGGCGTTCACCGTGGACACCAGGAACTCATCGAAGCGCTTGTCCGTGATGCCCGTGCCCATGGCTGTAAGGCGGTCGTGGTTACCTTTGATCCCGACCCGGACGTTGTGGTGAGCCCTTCGCCCGCTCAAAAATTGATGACGACGGCCGACCGTCTGCATGCCCTGGCTCAAACTGGGGTCGATGCGGTGGTGGCCGTTCCCTTTACGCCTGAGGTTGCGGCGCTTGACCATGTTGATTTTCTCTCGCTGGTGTCGCGTCTGGTCGACATTCGATCGATTCGCGTTGGCAGTGACTTTAGGCTGGGTCGTGGCGGTGCTTCTGGTGTTGCCGAGATGCGCGCCTGGGGTTCCGAGCACGGCGTTGACGTGTACGGTCACGACCTGCTTTGCGAGGGCGGTGAGGCCATTTGCGCCACCCGCATTCGTCATGAGCTCGGACAGGGCCATGTGGAGCTGGCTGCTGAGTTGCTCGGCCGCCCGTATATGGTGCGCGGCGGTGTTATTCGCGGCCGTCACGAGGGTTCTGGCATGGGCTTTCCCACGGCAAACCTGCAAGTTCCCGACGGCCTTCAGGTGCCTGCCGATGGCGTCTACGAGGGCCTGGTGCTGGTCGATGACACCGTGTGGCCCGCTGCCGTGAACGTCGGACTGCCGCCGACGTATGCCGACGATGCGGCATCTGCGCATCTTGAGGCTAATTTAATTGGTTATACGGGCGACCTCTATGGCGCTTCCGTTTCGCTGGCGTTTACGCGCTGGCTACGTCCCTCGCGTGTGTTCGATTCGCTGGATGAGTTGATTGCGACCGTCGAGGGTAATATCGAGGACATTCGTCACAACTTGGGTGAGCAGGGGGTGAGCATCCGTGATTAGCGATGAGGAAAAAGACCAGGTACGCGCTGCGTCCGACTTAGTCGCCATCGTGCAGGAAACGGTTGAGCTCAAGCCCCGCGGCCATGAGTTTTGGGGCTGCTGTCCCTTTCATGGCGAAAAGACGCCGTCCTTCCACATTATCCCCGCCACGCAGGTGTGGCACTGCTTTGGTTGCGGCGAGGGTGGCGACGTCTTCACCTATATCATGAAGCGCGAGAACCTGAGCTTTCCCGAGTCAATCCGTTATTTGGCCGATCGCGCGGGTATTGAGCTGCACGACACCGGAGATCGCCGCGAGCGCGGTACCAAGCGTGCCCGAATCTACGATCTGTGCGCCGAGACCGCTCAGTTCTATCACACTATGCTTATGCGCGGTAAGGACGGCCGTCCGCGCGAGTACTTTGCCAGCCGCGGCATGGGCGGCGATGTCTGCCGCCGCTACTGTCTGGGCTTTGCACCGGGCCGTAACGCGCTGGTGTCACACCTGTCC
>UQUX01000164.1 GCA_900544425.1 uncultured Collinsella sp. | reverse complement strand
AGCCGCAGCGGATCGCAGCCAAAAGCCGACGCCACGGTGTTGTCCACAACCAGCAGCGCATGGGCCTCGCGAGCCGCACGGCCCAGAGTGCGAAGGTCAGGCACACGCAGACCAAACCCGCCGATGGAGTTGACGAACCACCACAAGTGCGGACCCTCGGCATCAAACGAAGCATCAAAGCCCTCGGACGCAGCGGCAAACGCCTCGGCAGACGGCGAGCCCACCAGCGCGACATCGCAGCCATCAAAGCCGTGCGCAAACGCATCGGCAAAGTCGTCCGCAAAGGCCACCAGGCGGTCACCGGGACGCACAATCCCCAACAGAGACAGCGCCGCCGGAACATGCGAAGCCGCAAGCAACCGCGCCTCACGCGCGCCGGTCCTCAAAGCCCAGGCCTCTTCTAGCCGCTGTACGCCCATACGGCAACCTCCTTTCATTAACAAAAAACCACGATGCGGATGTTCCCGCATCGTGGGCAACGGCTGCAGTATAGCGCCGATATGCGACGAATCTCCTAGATATTGAGCGCGTGATAGGTCACGCTCGCACCCGGAGCGTCAACGGTCACGCCATAGGCCTCGGGATAGATGCGCGTCGAAAACACGAGCGCACCATCGTTCACAAACACCTCGACCGACGAGGCATCGCCAACAATGCGCACGTTACGAACCTCGTCGACGGACTCCCAGCGCACAGTACGACCGCAACCGGCAGAAGCGCGGCCCTCATCGGTAAATCGCATCTCAAAGCGCGCGGGCAGTTCGCCCTCGGCGGGCACAAACGCCAGCTTCAGCTCGCCATCAACGGTCGCGGTGAACGCACCGTCAACACCGTCGACAACAACGTCAAAGCAGGTATCGCCGGCAACCTCCAACGAGCCCTCCCCTACACGCACCGAGGCATAATGGTGCTCAATCTCGCGCGCCGGCTGCTGCAGTACCACGCCGCCGTCACCGGCCGTAAGCTCGCGCGGCACCGTCATGCAGTGCTGCCAGCCGAACACCACGGTCGGTGCGTTGCCATAGGTCGGCTCATCGGGAATGCCCATCCAGCCGATTAGAATATGGCGACCGTCCTCGGCCGTGAACTCCTGCGGCGCATAGAAGTCAAAACCGGCGTCCCACAGGCGGAACTCGCCCAGCTCATAGGCACCGTCACCACCGGCAATGTCGCCCGTTACAGGCATGTAGCCAGCAGCGTATACGTTGCCGCGGTCCCAACGGCCGCCCTCGAGCCCCTGGGGAGAGAAAGACAGAAACCTTGCCGGTACACCGCCATCCGCCTCAAGCTCAAGGTATCCCGGGCACTCCCACATAAAGCCAAAGCGCTCGGGCGTAGACACACGGCTCTCGAGCTCCCAACTCAGCATATCGGCCGAGCCATACACCAGGATCTCACCCACATCGCGCCCGGCACCCTCGCCGTGCATGGCGCAAAATCGACTATCGACATGCGGACCGTCCACGCGACGACGCGCGCCCAGCACCATGTGGTAACGCCCATCATCATCGCGCCACACCTTGGGGTCACGCACATGGCAGGTCAAATCCTCGGGATAATCCTCGGACGCCAGCACCACGCGCTTTTGGCTGAACTCCCGACCGGCAAGGCCATCAACGCTCTCGACATAAACAGTATCGGCGCGGCGGCCGGTATTGACGTAGTCGTACGTCCCGTCCGAATCGGAAAGCTTAACGTTGCCCGTATAAAGTACGCGAATGCGACCGTCCTCGGCAAGCGCGGAGCCCGAATACACGCCATGGCAATCGAACGGCTCGTCGGGCAGCAATGGGGCGCCAACGTAGTCCCACGTCATAAGATCGCGGCTCGTCGCATGGCCCCAGGTCTTAACGCCGCCCTCGACATCAAACGGCGCATACTGAAAATAGGCATGGAACACGCCACCCGCCTGGCAGAGACCGTTGGGGTCGTTGAGCCAACCCGCCGGCGGCATAATATGGAAGTGCTGGCCATACACGCCATGACCGCACTCAGAGGCGGCAGCGTCAACAGCGGCAACCAACTTTGCAAGGTCGCGACCAAGTGCATTAGACATATCAAAGTCCTAACGGATCGAAAGTAACAAGGCACCAGAGATCGGCACCAGATACGGGAAACGCCCGCGAGCATACGACCCGCGGGCATCTCCTCAATCAAAAGCTCTTAGGCCTGCTCGGAAGCCTTGGGCTCGTCCTTGTACAGGACAAACGAGATAGCAAAGGAAACCAGCGCGGCGACCGCAAACATGATCGCGTACTGCACGGGCTGGGCCAGGCACAGCAGGATACCGAAGATACCGGTAACGCCCGTGCCGGAGGCAGCCAGCGAAGTGAGCGCGCAGACCAGGGCACCGCAACCGCCGCCGATGCAGCCGGCGATGAAGGGCTTAAAGAAGCGCAGGTTCACACCAAAGATGGCAGGCTCGGTAATGCCCATGAAGGCGGACAGGGCCGAAGGAAGCGCCAGGCCCTTGATCTTGGCATCGCGGGTCTTAAAGGCAACGGCGAGCGCGGCACCACCCTGAGCGATGTTGGCGGCACTGGCGATGGGCAGCCAGTAAGTCACACCGTACTGGGCGAGCTGGCCCAGATCGATGGCGGTGTACATCTGGTGGATACCGGTAACGACCGTGGGGGCATAGAACAGGCCGACGATAAAGGAACCGATGCCGAAGGGCAGGGTCAGCAGGGCCTGAATCAGACCGAGGACGGCGTTCTCGGCCCACACGAAGATGGGGCCGACGGCAACGAGCGTCACGAGCACGGTCACGAACACGGAGACGAGAGGAGTCACAAAGAGGTCGAACATCTCGGGGACAACCTTGTGGAGACGCTTCTCCAAAAAGGCGAGGATGGCGCAGGCGATAACGATGGGGATCACGTGGCCCTGATAACCGACCCACTCAAAGCTGTACACGCCGGGGATGACGGTGACCATGGTCTGCACGCCCTCGGAGGCAACCGTGTAGGCGCTCTGAAGCGAGGAATTGATGAACGCACCGCCGACGACGGCACCCAGGTACGGGTTAGCGCCAAAGGCCTTAGCCGCGGAGTAGCCGATCAGGATCTGCAGAATACCAAAGGACGTTCCCGAAACCAGGTCGGCGATCTTGTAGATAAAGTTATTGGTGTCGAGCGCGATAAAGCCGTTGGAGGCCATAAAGTTGAGGGCGCTCATAATGCCCAGCAGCAGACCCGAAGCCACGATGGCGGGGATGATGGGGACAAAGACGTCGCCGAGCACCTTAATGGCGCGCATAAAGATGTTCTGCTTCTGCGCCGCGGCCTCCTTGACCTCGGCCTTGGTGGCAGCCTCGACGCCGCTGAGCGCGATGAACTCTTCGTAGACCTTGTTGACGGTGCCGGTACCAAAAATAATCTGGAGCTGGCCCTGGGCCTCAAAGACGCCCTTGGCGCCGTCGATATTCTCAAGGGCCTCCTTGTCGACCTTGGCGTTATCGGCAATCACCAGACGCAGACGCGTGGCGCAGTGTGCAGCCGAAACAACGTTGCCGGCGCCACCGATGTTGTCGAGCACCTCTTGGGCTGATTTACGGTAGTCCATGACTTCCCTTTCCTCCAACGGGCGCATGTGCACCCGGCCATGTTTGACACTTATACTGTAATCGTTTTCAGTTTCATATATCTGTAATCGTTTTCATATAGCGGTAAACGGTCGATAATTGACGGTGAAAGGTAGTTTTGAGACAAAAACAGAGAATCAGAAGCCGGCAGACATGCCCAAAGCCTAGACATTCATCAACTGATGGCCGAGCTTGAGCGTCTTTAGGCCGTTCTCCCCCTCCGCGCCATCGAGCGTGTTGAGCAACATATTGGTCGCCTCGACACCGCTGGTCAGGTAGCCGTAATGCACGGTGGGAATGCCGCCC
>UQUX01000163.1 GCA_900544425.1 uncultured Collinsella sp. | reverse complement strand
CACGGCGGCCATGGACGCGGCCATACCGACGCAGATAGTGGAGACCTGCGGCTTGATGAAGTTCATGGTGTCCAGAATCGCCAGGCCGGAGTAGACCTCGCCGCCGGGCGAATTGATATAGAGCGAGATATCCTTCTCGGCATCCTGGCTCTCAAGATGCAGCAGCTGGGCAACAACCAAGTTGGCGCTGACGGAGTTGATCTCCTCGCCCAAGAAGATGATGCGGTCGTTGAGCAGGCGCGAATAGATATCGTAGCTGCGCTCGCCGCGCGGCGTCTGCTCGATAACGTATGGCACGAGGGCGGAATCGAACTTAGCGATCATACGCATCTCCATTTCTCTTACGGACCAATAGTGGTTCTAGATAAGCGTACGGTGCCCGCATGCTATGCATTGGCTGGCACCGTACGAAGCAACCGGATAACCGGTGTATAACTTTACCCCATCACGGGCACATGCATGCGCTCGCGGGCAAGGTGGCGAGAATTACTCGGCGTCCTTGGCGGTCTCGTCGACCTCGGTCACCTTGGCGTTCTCGACCAGGTGGTCGACGGCCTTGGAGCGACGGATGGACTCGCGGACGGCAGGCATACGGCCATCGGCGATAAACTCGGCCTTGGAAGCCTCGACGTCCTTGACGCCAGCCTTCTCGAACTCGGCGTTGACATCGTCCTCGGTGACCTCGATCTTGAGCTCACGGGCGAGGGCGTCGAGCGCCAGGGACTCGCGGGCAACGTCGTTGGCCTGCTTGTGCAGGTCGCCGACGAACTGCTCCATGGTCAGGCCGGAAGCCGGCAGCCAGGTGTCGAGGGTCATGCTGCGGGCAGCGAGGTTGGACAGGAAGTTCTGGCCAAGCTCCTCAAAGACGGACTGCTCGTAGTCGGCGTCCATCTCGTCGAGCTGCAGACGCTCAGCGAGAGCGGCGACGCAACGGTTCTCCTTCTCGGCCGGGAGGCGGGAAGCCTTGTCCTGCTCGATCTCGAGCTTGATGGCGTCGCGCATAGCGTCGATGCTGTCGAAGCCAAAGTCGGACTTGACGAGCTCGTCGGTGAGCTCGGGGGTGTTGCGGACCTTGATGCCCTTGACGGTGACCTCGACGGTGTGGGTCTCGGCCTCCTCGCCCTCCTCAACCTCGTCGGTCCAGGTGACGGTCTTGACGTCGTCAACGTTGGCGCCGATCAGGGCCTCGTTGAACTCCTTGGGGTTGCTGTCGCTACCGGCGATGAGCATGCGGCCCTCGGCGGCAAAGTTGTCGGCGTTCTCGACGGCCTTGAGGTCGACGGTGACGTAGTCCTCGGCCTCGACGGCGCGACCCTCGACGTCCTCGAAGGTGGCACGGTAGTTGAGGAGCATCTCGACCTGGTTGTTAATCTCGGACTCGGTGACCTCCGCAGGGGGCATCTCGATCTCGACGGCGTCGAAGGAGGAGAGCTCAGCGGCGGGACGCAGGGAGAACTCGACGGTGTAGGTGTAGTCCTCGTGATCCTTGGCGAGGTCGAGCTCCTTGTAGTCACCGTTCTTGGTGGGGACGATGTCCAGCTCGTTGAGGACGGCGGGCTCGTTGGCGGCGATCAGGTCGTTGGTGGCCTGAGCGAGGGTAGCCTCGGCGCCAAGAGCGGAGTCGATGACCGGACGGGGAGCCTTGCCGGCGCGGAAGCCCGGGAAGCGGTACTTCTTGGCGGTGTCCTTGTAGGCCTTCTTGATCGCGGCGTCGACGTCGGCGGCCGGGATGGTGACCGTAGCGGTGAGCTTGGCGTCCTTGACGTCAGAAGCGGTGATGTTCAACACGTTCCTCCTCATACTGCCCAGCTTATCTGAGGTGCTGGTACCTTTATGCAACAAAGTGTCGCGACGGCCAGGGCCGACGCAGGTGCGATGGTGCGGGCGAAAGGACTCGAACCTTCACGGGAATCCCACCAGAACCTAAATCTGGCGCGTCTACCAATTCCGCCACGCCCGCATGAGCGCACAGACTAGGAATGATAGCAGATACGAACGGCAAGCGCACGCACACCTTTTACAAGCTCACGACCTCACCACGAGTGCAAAATGCGGGACGAGTTGCCCCGCCCCGCCCATTACGACTTGTTCGCTGACCCGCTACTCCCCCAGCAGGGCCTTCTCGGGCGTGATCGGCAGCGAGCGCACCTGGTGGCCGGTGGCGTGCGCCACGGCCGAGGCAACGGCGGCGAGCGGCGTGTTGATGACGACCTCGCCGATCGACTTGGCGCCAAACGGGCCCGTCGGCTCGTAGCTCGGCTCAAAGGCCACGCGAATGCTGCCGATATCCAGGCGCGTGGGCAGCTTGTAGCTCATAAAGTTGCCGGTGCGCAGGCGACCGCGGTCATCATGCTCGACGATCTCGTAGAGCGCGTGACCGATACCCTGGGCAATGCCGCCCTCGGCCTGGACGCGCGCGAGCGCCTCGTTGATCACGGTGCCGCAGTCCACAGCCGCCGCATAGTCCACCACAGTCACCTTGCCGGTGGCCTTGTCGACCTCGACCTCGGCAATGCCGGCCATAAACGGCGGGGGCGAAACGGGCAGGCAGGCAGAGGCGTGCGAGGTGAGCGCGTCGCCGCCCGCGATGTTCTTGACGCACAGGTTGGCAAAGTCGCGCAGCGTGAGGTAGCGGTTCTGCTCACGCGCGGCACGCTCGTCGGACAGGCGCACGTACTGACCATCAAAGACAACATCGGCGGCGTCCACGTCCCACATCTGGGAGGCCTTGGCGCAGATCTTCTCGCGCAGCTCGGTCGCGGCGTTCTTGGCTGCCAGACCCGTCACGTACGTGCCCGAGCTCGCGTACGAGCCGGCATCGAACGGGGACACGTCGGTGTCCACGCCGCGCACCACAATCAGCGAGCTCTCCACGCCCAGCTCCTCGGCGGCAATCTGCGCCAGGATGGTGTCGACGCCCATGCCGTTATCGGTAGCGCCGGTGCCGATGGTAATGAAGCCGTCCTCTTCCAGGCGCATGTCGATGCCGGCAATGTCCACGTTGGAGATACCCGAACCCTGCATGGTGAGCGCGCAGCCCAGGGCGCGCACGCGGTCGCCCAGGTCCACGGCCAGCGGCTTGTCGCGCCAACCTATCATGTCCATCGCGCGCAGCAGGCAGCGGTCGAGCGCGCAGGCGTTGAGCTTCTCGTTGTAGTACTGCGGCATGATCTCGCCCTCGCGCACGATGTTCTTAAGGCGCAGGTCGGCCGGGTCCATGTGCAGCATGTCGGCGAGCTCGTTGACGGCACTCTCAACGGCAAACTGGCCCTGGGTGGCACCGTAGCCACGATACGCGCCGCCGCGGTTGGTATTGGTGTAGACGGCGTCCCAGCTAAAGCGGCTCGCCTTCACATGGTTGTAGATGGGCAGGCTCTTGTGGCCCGACAGGCCGATCGTCGTGGTGGCGTGCTCGCCGTACGCGCCGGCGTTGGACAGTGTGTGCAGGTCGATGGCCGTGATGGTGCCGTCGTTCATGGCGCCCAACTTAACGGTCATCTGCATCTGGTGGCGCGAGTTGCCCGCGGTGATGGTCTCCTCACGGGTGTAGCAGCAATAGCTCGGACGGCCGGTCTGCTGGGTCACGAACGCCACGAAAATCTCGCAGCAGCCCGTCTGCTTGGAGCCAAAGCCGCCGCCGATGCGCGGCTTAATGACCTGCACCTGCGACTGCGGAATGTCGAGCGACTGCGCGACCATGCGGCGCACGTGGAAGGGCACCTGCGTAGAGGTGGTCACCGAGATGCGGCCGAACGCATCGGTCGTCGCGAAGGCACGGAAGGTCTCCATGGGCGCGGTCTGCGTGGCCTGGCTGGTGTAAGTGCGGGTGAAGACGATGTCGCTCTGGGCGAAGGCCTCGTCCAGATCGCCATAATCGCTGGTACCGCTGCACACCAGGTTGCGAGCAACGTCGCCGCCCTGCGGGAACAT
>UQUX01000162.1 GCA_900544425.1 uncultured Collinsella sp. | reverse complement strand
GATCGATATGATGGCCGGACACCGTGATGTCAAACTCGACCATATCGGACAGGGGCCCACGCGTGAGCGCCATATCGTTGAGGGCGAACGAACGCACGACATCCTTCGTGCCGTCATCGCGCACCGAGACGATATCCGCGGCGATGGTGGCGCGGCGGCTCACGTGGAGCTCACCGGACAGGGCATCGCTCACAACCTGCAAAATATCGCGTTCCTCGGGACTGGCCGCCGTCAAAAAGCCCAGGTGGCCATAGGAAAGACCCAAAATGGGAATCTCGCGGTAGTTGAGAATACGGGCGGCGCGCAGCAGTGTGCCGTCGCCGCCGAGCGTGATGACCAAGTCGGCATCGTCAACATCGGGCGTGCTCTGGATCTTGGAGCGCTGGTCGGCAGCCCATGCAACCTCGTAGCCCTGGCGCGTCAGCCAGAGCTCGAGCATCAGGCCGCTCTCGACCGCCTCTTGCTTGTAGTAATTGGGAACCAGAAAGACCTTCATAGCGTTGCCGCTTTCTCGCTCAAAGCCGATACCTGGGATTGCAACTCATCTTCGGCGCGCTCGCCGGGGGCAAACCTCGTGCCGTACAGGAAAAACTCAACGTTGCCCTTAGCGCCATGGATTGGCGACACGCACACATCGAGCGGGAACAGGCCCTTGGCGGCAAAGAGCTCAATCGCCGCCACGAGTGTATCGCGGCGGACGGCAGGGTCGGTCACGATACCGCCCTCGCCCACCAGCGCAGCCGGCGCCTCAAACTGCGGCTTTACGAGCGTGCAAAACGAACCCGAAGGCTTCAGGCACGCCAGCACGGCGTCGATGATATTCGCGATACTCGTAAACGACACATCGCACACAGCCAGGTCAATAGCAGCGCCGTAGCCGAGCTCGGGCAACTGCGTCACATTCGTGCGCTCGTGGAGCGTCACGCGATCGTCTTGGCGCAGCGACCAATCAAACTGGGCACGGCCCACGTCGACCGAGACAACGGTCGCGGCGCCGCGCTTGAGCAGGCAATCAGTAAAGCCGCCCGTGGAGCATCCCACATCGAGGCAAGCAAGGTCCGTCGGATCGATCCCAAACGCATCGAGCGCGCCCTCGAGCTTAAGGCCGCCGCGCCCAACATACGGGATGCGCCCCTTAACGTGCAGTGGCAGGCCCGGCGTCACCTTGAGCCCCGGAGAGGTCAAACGCTCACCGCCACTCGAAACCAAGCCGGCCATAAGAGTGCGAAGGGCATCCGCGCGATCGGCGCAGATGCCCTGTGAAATCAGTTCGTCATCGAGACGCACGCGTTTCATGAATGCCATCAACCATTCGTATCCGGAGATGCAGCCTGTCTATCTTGGGACTCGTTTGCCGCATCCTCATCGTATTCCTGCTCGAGCTTGTCGGCCTCACGCGGCGTCAGCTCAAACTTGTCGACCATATCGACCGCTCGGGAGCCCAGCTCAATCGCCTCGTCAAACAAATCGAGCGAACGCTCCAAGGACGTATCCTTGGAGCGAACGGTGGCGATGATCTGGTCCAGGCGATCCGAGATCTCATCGAAGTTGCGGACGGAACCCTCTGGCATGGCTACTCCTCGACGGAGTCGGCCTCGACGGCCCCAGCAGCGTCCGCATCCTCGTCAAGTACACCGGCGGCAGCCTGAGCAGCAGCGACCTTGGCGGCTGCCTCGGCAGCCTGTGCCTCCTCGCGAGCGCAATCCTCGGCCAGCAGCTCCTGGTACAGGTCCTCGCCCGGCAGCTCCTCGCTGCGAGCGATCTTGCCCAGCACGCCGTTGACAAACGATGCGGACTGGTCGGTACCATAGGCCTTAGCGATCTCGACGGCCTCGTTGATGACGATGGCGTCCGAGACCTCCTCGTCGGTGAGGAAGCGCATCTCGTAGACGGCGATACGCAGCAGGTTGCGGTCGGCACCGGGCATGCGCATAAGATCCCAGTTCTTGGCGACGGCGCGCAGGGCACAATCGATGCGATCAATGTGCTCGTAGGCACCGCGGCAAAGCTCCAGCGCATAGGGGTCGAGGGGACCCTTCGAGATCAGGAAATCGCCCTCGAGGACGCGCTCGAGCGGGCTGTCCGTGGCTTCGGCCTGGAACAGCAGCTGCAGCGCCTGACTGCGGGCAAGCGTGCGCCCGCGATAAACCTTAAGGCTCAAAGGTTACTCCTTGGGGAAAACGAGGCCGTCGATGCAAACGTCAACGCGCTCGACCTCGACGCCCACCTGGGCATCGATGGCGGCGACCACGGCGGCGCGAACGGCCTCGGCGAGCTTCTTGAACGGATAGCCAAAGAACACCACGACACGCACGGTGAGTGCGAGCTTGTCGCCGACGACCTCGGCCTCGACCGCCGGCTCGGAAGCCGGGGCCTTGGACGAGAGCATCATGGAGACAAGGTTGGTGGCAAGGTCCTTGACGCCAACGGAGGCGATGCCCTCGACATCCGACACGGCGCGCGAGACGATGGCGGTCAGAACATCGGGCGAAATGCCGATGCCGTCAATCTTGATTTCCTGGGGCATGAGTCCTCCTAGAAGAGTTGGTTGCTAGACGCGGGAGACGAACTTGCCGTCGCGGGTGTCAACCTTGATGACCTCGCCCTCGTTGAGGTACATGGGGACCTGGATGACAGCGCCGGTGTCGATCGTGGCCGGCTTGGTGGAACCCTGGACGGTGTCGCCCTTAAAGCCCGGGTCGGTCTGGACGATGGTGGTCTCGATGAACATCGGCGGGGTCACGCCCATGAGCTCGTCGTCGGCAAAGAGCAGCTGGCAAATGTCGTTCTCGCGCAGCCACTTGGAGTTCTCGCCCACCATATCCTCGGGAACGGGAACCTGTTCATAGGTCTCATTGTCCATGAAGATGTAGTCGGCGCCATCGTTGTAGAGGTACTGGAACTCACGGGTGGTGAGCATGACGCTCTCGAACTTGGTGCCGGCGTTGCAGGTGTTCTCGACGACGCGGCCGCTCTTGATGTCGCGGGTCTTGTAGCGCACGAACGCGCCGCCCTTGCCCGGCTTGACATGCTGGAACTCGACGATGGTGTAGACCTTGTCCTTAATGCGGAGACCGAGGCCGTTCTTGAAGTCGGCGGTAGAAATGGTAGGCATAGCGACCTTTCTTGTTATGGACAGAACGCACAAGCGTCCAAATTACATACGACCAAAATTATACACTTGCAGAGCTCGCCTGCAGCGAGCGCATAAAAAGAGAACGCGGGGCGTCCGAATCATTTCGAACGCCCCGCACCAAACTATCTACAAAGTAGACTAGCAATCGATGACGTGCAGGTCGTGCGGGGTCTTGGTGAAGGGCTCGTAGCCGTTCTCGGTGACCACGCCGTAGTCCTCCAGGCGCACGCCGCCCACACCGGGCAGGTACACGCCGGGCTCCATGGTGACAACCGAGCCAACCTCGATGATATTCTTGCTGCGGTTGAAGTTGGGCAGCTCATGGATGTCGATACCGACGCCGTGGCCCAGGCCATGGTTGTAGTAATCGCCATAGCCGGCATCGCCGATGATCTTCTTGGAAAGCTTGAAAATGTCGTTGCCCTCGACGCCCGGATGGATAGCAGCGACACACTCCTCGTGGGTGCGGCGTACGAGCGCGTACAGGTCGAGCTGCTCCTGGGTAGGCTCGCCCATCACGACGGTGCGCGTCATGTCGGAACGATAATCGCAGTAGCCCGCGCCGTAATCCATGAGGACGAAGTCGCCCTTCTCGATCACGCGGTCACTCGGGACGGCATGCGGGTTGGCGGTGTTGGGACCACTTGCCACAATAGAGCCAAAGGCCAGGCTGTCGGCGCCGTTGGCGAACATAAAGTTCTCGAGCTCGTTGCGAACCTGCTTCTCGGTCATACCGGGCTTAATAAAGCCGAGCATGTGCTGGAAGGCGGCGTCGGTAATCGACTGCGCATGGCGCATGAGCTCGATCTCCTCGGCGTCCTTGATG
>UQUX01000161.1 GCA_900544425.1 uncultured Collinsella sp. | reverse complement strand
TGGGGCCAAGATCGCGCATGAGCTGCGCGGTGGCCTTGGTAATGAAGGCGCCCTCGCGACCGAACTTCTCGGCATACGTCACGCCGTGGTAGCTCTCGTCAGGCGTGGTGAGACCCGGGAACTTGTCCGCATGAGCCATCCAGTCAAACTGACCGTGGTCGACGATTACGCCGCCCAGGTAGGCAGCATGTCCATCCATGTACTTGGTGGTGGAGTGCGTAACGATGTCGGCGCCCCACTCAAAGGGACGGCACATCACGGGCGTCGGGAAGGTGTTGTCGACCATCAGCGGCACGCCGTGGTCATGCGCGGCCTTGGCAAAGCGCTCAATATCGAGCACGGCAAGGGCGGGGTTGGCGATCGTCTCGCCAAAGACGAGCTTTGTATTGGGCTCAAACGCTGCCTCGAGCTCCTCGTCGGTGCAGTCGGGGGCAACGAACGTGCAGGTCAAACCCATGCGCTCCATGGTATGGGCGAGCAGGTTATAGGTACCGCCGTAGATGGCAGAGCTCGCGACCACGTGATCGCCGGCACCGGCAACGTTAAAGATCGCGAGGAAGTTCGCAGCCATACCCGAGCTCGTGAGCATAGCGGCAGTGCCGCCCTCCATCTCGCAGATCTTGGCGGCAACCAGATCGCACGTGGGGTTCTGTAGACGGCTGTAGAAGTAACCCGACTCCTCCAGGTCAAACAGCTTGCCCATGTGCTCGGACGTGTCGTACTTCCACGTGGTGGACTGGTAGATGGGCACCTGGCGCGGCTCCGCGTCGCCTGGGCGATAGCCGCCCTGAACACATGTGGTACCGATAGTCTGCTCGCTCATATCTAGCTCCCTTGCCTGGGTTACGTTTTATTCGGTTCACGATACCGCTACCCTGCACCCCTCTCAACCCATCCCGCCGATAGGTTATTGGACAAATGAACCAGGGGCATTCGTCTCAGCCTTAGGCATTTATTCGATAGATAAAAATGAGGCATACATGAAGCTCTCGATGATTACATGCACCGTCACGGGTACCATAGGCGAGTACACCGTAACCAAGGAGACAACTATGAAGCAAATCGATATCGCCCAGCTCGACACCGCAGCCTGCCAGGCTCAGGCCGCCGAATACCACGCCCGTGGCTTCAACTGCGCACAGGCCGTCGCCTGTACGCTTGCACCCGCCGTCGGGCTCGACCCCCAGACCGCCTTTACCCTCACCGAGGGCTTTGGTGCCGGCATGGGCGGCATGACCGAAACCTGCGGCGCCATCTCGGGCGCCGTGGCCATCATGGGCTTTGTAATGAGCGACGGCATGGAAAACCCAAAAACCAAGGGCCAGACCTACAAGCTGTCGCGCGAAATCGCCAAGCGTTTTGGCGAGAAGAACACGACGACCGTCTGCGGCACGCTCAAGGGCATCGGATCGGACAAGGGTCCGCTCCGCAGCTGCCCCGGCTGCATCGATGATGCCGTCGAGATCGCCTGCGATGTGCTAAAGCAGCTCGCCGAGTAAACGGCAGCAACGGAAAAACAAAGGCCGGCGTGCGCTTGGGATCCATCCAAAAGCACGCCGGCCGTCGCCGTTAGAACTCGGCAAATTCGGGAGCGCCGACCTCAATCTCCTCGCGCCCCGCCATAAGCTCGCGAATCTTAGCGCAAAATGACTCCTGCTCCCCCGCCTTAAACACCAAATGAATCGTCACGGCATCCGCGTAATCGGTATCCGAAACCTTGGCACCCGAATCCTGCGCCAAACGAAGCGCCTGCTCATACTGCGGATAGGCCACATGCACGTCAACAGGCACGACGCTTGTCATCTCAACGATCTGCCCTGCCTCCTGAGCCGCGGCCACCGCCGCCTGCGTCGCCGCGGTATAGGCGCGTACCAAGCCACCAGGCCCCAACAGCGTGCCACCAAAATAGCGCGTCACCACGCAGCAAACTTTTTTGAGCCCCGCACCGCGCAGCACCTCGAGCGTCGGCATGCCGCTCGTGCGGCTCGGCTCACCATCATCGCTCTGGCGCTCGCGCCCATCGACCAAAATCCACGCGGGAACATTGTGTCGAGCGTCGTAATGACGCTTGCGAACCATCTCGATAAAGGCATTCGCCTCATCCTCGGACTCAATATGGACCAGCTGGGCAATAAACCGGCTCTTGCGGTCCACAAACTCGCCCGAAGCCTCAATATTCGATTGCAGAGTAAAATAGCTGTCCAACAAAGCCCCTCAACAACAAGCAAAGCAACAAACAGCCTCAATAATACGGCAAAGACCGTACCGATAACCTCGGTAAAAAGAACGAAGCCACCTATGATTCCGTCAACGAAAGCGAGAACCCGTCAGCGCGAGCAAGGTGCCTTGAAAGACGAGGGCATTGACCTTATGGTCATGCCCGAAGGCTTGAAAGGCAGATTGCCGCGCTGACGGGTTCGCAGCGTCAGCAAAGTGCTGAGCGGGCCTATAAGCCGGGTTCTGTCGTGAACGGTCATTTATCTTGTCTGCACGTTACCGTGCAGCTCCACGCACGCTACCCGAACGCGGACCGGGCCGGCCCATAGCGTTCCTATTCGCGCTTGCTCCGGATGGGGCTTGCCAAGCCGCCGTGTTGCCACGACGCTGGTGGTCTCTTACACCACCGTTTCAGCTTTTCCCTTTACGCCTTGCGGCGCAGGTGGGAGTCTTCTTTTCTGCGGCGCTTTCCGTCGGATCACTCCGCCCGGCCGTTAGCCGGCATCCCGCCCTCTGGAGCCCGGACTTTCCTCACGCGTACTGCAAACAGCACATCGCGCGACCGTCTGGCCCACTCAGCAGTGCAAGAGTGTAGCACACCGTTGCCGCAGGCAATGGCACAACACAAGCGTTCGACACGATAAACCAAGAACCAGGCCATGCAGTACAATAGGGTTGTCGATGGGCAATGTCGTCAGTCGAGACGCGACCGCGCTCCGCACCCCTCCGTCTACTCGGTGCGTTCCCGCCTCCTCCCCGAGGCGGGATGTCGGCATTTTTTTATTCACCGACAACCCAATAGCCTGTGGACAGCCCGGGTAGCATCGCGTGCATCAGCAGCGAAAGCAAAAAGGGACCCGTCCATTGCGGACGGATCCCTTAAAACAAGTGATCGTCAAACCGATTTACTCGGCGTCGGTCTCCTCGTCCTTCTTCTCGGAAGGAAGCGGGGTAACCTCGATCTCGACGCCCAGAGTCTCAGCAGCGGACTTCATGGACAGAGAGATACGACGACGGTCGAGGTCGATCTCCATGACCTTGACCTGAACCTTGTCGCCCACGTGGGTGACCTGAGAAGGCTGGTCGACGTGCTTGTTGGCCATCTCGGAGATGTGCACCAGGCCCTCGATGCCCTCGCCCAGGTCGACGAAAGCGCCAAACGGGACAAGCTTGGTCACAGTGCCCTCGACGATAGCGCCGACGGGGTACTTCTTGACCAGTGCGCGCCACGGATCCTCGGTGGTCTGCTTGAGACCCAGGGAGATGCGCTCGCGGTTGAGATCGACGTCGAGAACCTCGACCTCGACCTCCTGGCCGACCTTGACAACCTCGGAAGGATGGTTGACGTGGTTCCAGGAAAGCTCGGAGATGTGGATGAGGCCGTCGATACCGCCGAGGTCGACGAAGGCGCCGAAGTCGACGATGGAGGAAACGGTGCCCTGGAGACGCATGCCAGACTTGAGCTTGGACAGGATCTCGGAGCGCTCGGCCTTACGGGACTCCTCGAGCACGACGCGACGGGAGAGGACGACGTTGTTGCGGTTGCGGTCCATCTCGATGACGCGGGCCTCGATGCGGGTGCCCATGTAAGAGGTGAGGTCCTTGACGCGACGGAGGTCGACGAGGGAAGCGGGCAGGAAGCCACGCAGGCCGATGTCGAGGATCAGGCCGCCCTTGACAACCTCGATAACCTCGCCCTCGACGTTCTCGCCGGAGTTGAACTTCTCCTCGATGCGGTTCCAAGCACGCTCGTACTCGGCACGCTTCTTGGACAGGACCAG
>UQUX01000160.1 GCA_900544425.1 uncultured Collinsella sp. | reverse complement strand
TTCCGATCTCTAAGGTGTCTGCGCGAGGTATGCGACTCAAAGGGACGGTTGCCGCTAATGAGGCGAAACATCCCCGAGTCGGGCTCCACCATGGGAGCGATCCAGTTGGGTATTCGACCCAGACCGGCTCGTTCCCACACGTCGCTTGCCAGCGCAATTTTACCGCCATCCAAGGGAATCGCCGGCTCGCCCGTACGCGACGGCAACGCTACACCCGTGTCGGCCCAGCCGCGCTCCTTGAGTGCAGCAAGATCAATCCCAAACGGAGCCACCTGAGAAGCGGCCAGATCGTCGGACGTAAAGTCGAAGCACTCGCCAACGCCGCAGGCCGCAGCCAGCCCGGCAAAGATCTCCCGCCCCGGTCTCGTGTCGTCATGCAAAATGGGCAGCACGGCGTTGCGGTAGAACACGCGCGAATCGTTGGCGCCCACGACCGTGCCTACACCGCGGTCGGCCTCCAGATACGTCACGTCGGGCAGCACGAAGTCAGAAGCGCGCGCCGTCTCAGACCAGCGTATATCAATCGTCACGAGCAAGTCGAGCCGCTGCAATATACCCAACCAAGCCTGTGCATTGCCATAGCCCGCACCGGGGTTACTGGCATAGACGATGAGCCCACGCAAATCGCCGGCAAGAATGGACTGACCGATGGTCGTACACAGGCCGCGAACCGGATCGACCAGTGGATAGCGCTCGGACCCCAACTTGGGCTCGCGCGGCACCGGCGGCGTCGCAAAGCGCGTGGGATCAAGGTCGCCCAATACAAGCGGCGTCGGTGGGTTGAGCGCACCGCCCGCGTGTCCGATGCAGCCCAGCAGCACATCGACCAAGCAGATAGCGCGCGCGGTCTGGGTGCTATTGGCATACGCGATTCCAATGCCGCCATGAAAGCCCGCATCCACCACAGCGGCAGGCGCGGCGGCAGCGAGATCGCGCGCCGTGGCGACAATCTCTGCGGCCGGCACGTCGCACATCGACTCGGCCCACTCGGGCGTCCAAGCACGGGCCGCCTGCGCCAGCTCGTCAAAACCCGTGGTATAGCGGTCCACGAACTCGTGATCGTACAGGCCCTCGGCAATCAACACGTGGGCAATACCCAACAGCAGCGCCAAGTCACAGCCCGGGCGCACGCGGAGCCAGCGATCGGCAAGCGCGGCCGAGCCGCTGCGCCGGGGGTCAACCACGATAATCTTCGCCCCACGGCGACGGGCATCGTTGAGCGCATCAACGGCCCCCATCGTCGACGAATCGACAATGGAACGCCCCAGATACATGATGCAATCGGTATGTGCCAGGTCGGAGGCGGGGCTGTAGCCCAGGCTGTGCTCCCAACCAGTGAGACGGCTCACCTCGCAGGCACCGTCGGCACCGTACACGTTGGGCGAGCCCAGCGCATGCATAAAGCGATAGGCCCAGTAGCGGTCGAACGAGGGAACGCCGAGCGTCATGCCCAGCGCACGAGGCCCGCACTCGTCAACAATCCCCAAAAGGCGCTCGGCAATCTGAGCAAACGCCTCGTCCCAGGTAATCGCATCAAACCCCGAGCCATCCCGGCGGCGTCGCATGGGGTGCACAATGCGGTCGCGCTCGTCAAACGGCATTGCCAGGCGATGCCGTCCGCGGGCGCACAGGGCACGCGCCGCGCACGGATGCCCCGGCACCGGCAACTCGGCCACCACACGCCCATCCTCAACGCGTGCCGCAAAGGCGCAATCGGCATAGCATCCCCCGCATGTGGTCACCACAGCGCGACCGTCACGCTCCACAGCAGATGCCATCTCGATTACCCCTTTCATCAGCCAAACACAACAGGCCAACAGCCCGGCAACAAGCCCCAGACCCAAAAAGCCTCCCGCACGGCAACGCCCCGCGGGAGGCCCAACGTCAAACAGGCGGTACTTTACGCCTCGGACTTCTTGGCGTAGATAAACCAGTAGCCGAGCGCGATCAGAACCGCGCCGCCCACGATGTTGCCCAGCGTGGCGGCAGAGAGGTTAAACGCAATGCCCGCGACGTTGAGTGCATCGGCGCCGGCGACCTTGGCACCATAGCCGCACGCGTGCATCACGGCACCCATGGGCAAAAAGTACATGTTGGCAACACAGTGCTCAAAACCGCAGGCCACAAAGGCGGCGATGGGCAGCAGAATGCCCACAACCTTATCGACCACGGTCTTGCCGGCGGTACCGATCCACACGGCCAGGCACACAAAGATGTTGCACAGGATGCCGCGAAAGAAGATTGTCACCCAGTCGATCGTCACCTTGCCGGCGGCGACGCTCACCATGGAATTGGCGACCGCCTCGCCGTTGAGCTTGTAAATGCCGGCCATGTACACCAAAAAGACGATGAACAGGGCACCGACAAAGTTACCGACCCATACGACGACCCAGGCCTTGAGCATCTGGACCAGGGTGATCTTTTTGCTCTTGAGCGCGCAGACCATAAGCGAGTTGCCGGTGAACAGCTCGGCGCCGCACACCAGCACCAGCACCAGGCCCAGGCAAAAGCACAGGCCGCCCACGACGCGCTGGGCACCCCAGCCCAGCGTGCTGTCGCTCAAAAACACCGTAAAGAACAGGCCGCCGAAGGCGATGAACGCGCCGGCGAACATTGCCAACAGAAAGGCCTTAGCGACCGGCAGGTTAGCCTTGGTCACGCCGGCGGCCTCGGTCTTGGCCTCGATCGCGGCGGGCGCCAGGCAATCGGGAGCGGGGTACTCCACCTTGGAATCTGCCATGTCAATCACTTCTTTCCTAACAAAATGGAACAAGTGCTCCTACTGCTCTTGCCCCAAGCGGACAAAGTGGGAAAAGTCGTTGGCGGCCACGGCGTCGTACACGGCGTCGACGGCCTCAAAGACCTCCGGGGACATGGGGTTATAGAACTCCGTATCGCCCGGCTGAATCCCTATGAAGACGATATCTTCGCACGATTGCTCAATCTCTTCGATCAGAATCGATAAAGGAAGCGAATGCGTGGTGAACATCGACTTACGGGCCACATCGCGCTTGTCGAGCAAACGGATGGACCCGACGGGCAGCGCCATATCGGCGGCATCGACCAAGACCAGACGCGGCGGACGCTCGCGCTTGACCTCGATGATGTCGTCCTCGGGCGTCTGACCGCCGTCGATGGTATACCAGCCGGCGATGGGCGCGTCCTCCATCTTTTTGGAGAGCACGGGGCCGGCGGCATCGTCGGCACGCAGCACGCTTCCCGCCGTGAGCACGATACCCGCAAACGGGGCGCCGTTCACACATCCATCCACAACGCGACCCATTACTGCAACCTCCCCGTCAGATACACGCCCGACACATCGCGCACGCGCTCAACCAGGTCGCGAAACTTCATTAAGAACGCGACCTGCTGGGCATGCTGGCCAAAGTCGTCATCGAACACCGAGATGCCGGCCTTGGCCGACCCGCGAAAACCGCGCTCGTCGAGTAATGTGTCGCAGGCCTCGAGCAGCGACGGCACCGCCGCCTTGTCGAGCTGGCACTCGCCAAAGGAGCGAATGGCCTCAAACTTAGTCCGGGCCTCCCCCTCCGGCAACGCGTCGACGAGCGAATAGAACACATCCACCGGCACCGACAGACGCGGCTCGAAGCAGTCGAGCACGCCGGTGTGGTGGCCCACGGCGAGCGTGTAGTACAGCACGTCGCAGGCCTCCTGGGGAACGTCTTCCTCGGTCTCCACAAACTTACGCGTGAGCTCGTAGAAGACCACCTGGTCGGGCGCGTGGCCCAGGCAGGGGTCGGCGACGCCCTCGGCGGCCTCGACGCTTGCACGCGAGGCATCGCCAAAGGAGCCGCCGAGCATGCCGGGGCCCGCAAAGTAACCAGAGCGGTCCGTGAGCTCCATCTAGCGACCTCCGGCCAGCACCAGATCCTGCAGCGCCGAGTAGACCTCGACGCGGCGCGGATCGTCCTGCTTGTCGATGAGCAGCGCCATGGCACCGCGGATATCGCCCTTGGGCGCGCCCTCGAGCGTATCCATAAACTCGT
>UQUX01000159.1 GCA_900544425.1 uncultured Collinsella sp. | reverse complement strand
CATGCACGGCGCTTGCACGATGCGGCGACGCATGGCATTTTGAAGCCCGTTTTTTGTTGAGCCATGGATCCTGAGCGCTCACACCGCCCAAAACAAAAAGGTAGATTTTTTGGTATGTCCCAAAAATCTGCCTTGGTTAGCGCAGCAGCTCGGTGAGGTTGCGCTTAAAGCGGGCGCGGTCTTCGCCGGTGAAGGCTGCCGGCCCGCGGGTGCGACCGCCAGCGCGGCGCACCTTCTTTTCTTCGTGGCGAATAAACAGCTGCATGTCGATGGTCGCCTTGTCGTACACGCGCCCGCGCACGCCGATGGCGGCGGCATCGCGGCCGAGCACCATGCTCGCCAGGCCAATGTCCTGCGTCACGACCACATCGCCCGCCTGCAGACGCTCGACAATGGCAAAGTCGGCGCTATCGGCGCCCACGCTCACGTCGAGCGTCGTGACCCAAAAGCCGTGTCGTGCGTGCTCGGCATCACGTGGATCGTCGCGGCGAATGTGCCGCTCCAGGTTCTGCGTGCTGTTGCCGGCAATCACCACGGCGACGCCCGCCCGCCGTGCACAGTCGATCGACTCGCGCGTAACCGGGCAGGCGTCGGCATCAATAAACAGCGTCCGCGGCATCTAGTGCACCAGCTTGCCAAAGCGGATAGCGCGAATAATCAGCGTCACGCCAAACACCAGGAGCGCGGCGCCGCTAAAGATGACGAGCATCTTTGCCGACCACAGCGGATAGATAAACACGAACATGCCGGCGATGATGGAGAGCGCGCCGCTCAGGATGGCGAGGGCGCGGTTGGACGAAAGCTCGGACTCCAGAATGGACATGACACCTTCGACGATCCAGCCAAAGCCAGCCACGACCACCACGAGCGTGGTGAGCGTCGCGGTCGAGAAGGCCTGATTGCGCAGGATTATGACGCCGCCCAGAATGATGATCAGGTTGGAGATGATGCTCGTGACGCGCCAGCCGGCGGGCAGCAGCGGCTCAAAAATGGCGGTGAACAGCCTGACGCCAGCCGTGATCACAAAGTAGAAGCCCAGGACGGTCGTCAGGAAGACGAGGGACTTGGCGGGCGCAAACAGCAGCGCGATGCCGGCAAGCAGTGCGATGACGCCCGTGGCGGCGTAGATCCAGCGCACGGCCTTGATTGCCTTGCCTGCCATGCTTTTCTCGTCAAATCCAAACAGATTCGACTGCTGGTCGTCGTTCTTAAAGATGCCCATGAGGTCTCCTTTCCGCACGGCGTTTGCCGTCATTGTTGTTTTTGCGGCGTATGCCGCAGTTGCTACAACAAGTATCGCCTAAAGGCACCGGCGTATGGGTTGGGGAGGGCGAAGTGTAACCCAAAGGTCCCGATTTGTTCTCGTTGTTCCCCATGTCGCGTTTTTCTATTCAACAGGTGTAGAACATTGCGGCTCTGTTCGTTATTGTCTGCGTTTTAGGTTAGATTTTCTAAGAACAATTGGCTTGTATTGGGGGTCTCTATGAACGAAGCTGTTCCCGCGGCGCCGTCGAGTGCGGAGTCGATGGCAAAGCAAGGCTGTGAAAAGCTTGGCTTGGATACGTTTGATGCGCTGGTTCGTCGCGCTCGCACATGCCGCCGTTTTGACGAGTCCATGCGCGTGCCGCGCGAGTTTTTGCTCGAGCTGGCAGAGCTGGCGCACCTGGCTCCCTGCGGCGCTAATGCTCAGCGTCTGCGTTTTCATGTGGTGAGCGGTGCTGAGGACTGCGCGCGTGTATTTGATGAGCTCGCGTGGGCCGGTGCGCTCAAGGATTGGTCGGGTCCCAATGAGGGCGAACGCCCGACCGGCTACATCGCGATTCTTGCCGAGCGCGCCGTTCCCGGCAAGCCCGCCGCGCCTATTACCGAGGTCGACACGGGCATCGCGGCTCAGACGATGATGCTCGCCGCCCGCAGCGCCACCCCCGAGGTGGCGGCTTGCATGTTCAAGGCCTTTACGCCCCGCGCGATCGACGCCATTGGGCTCGATAGCGACAAATACGAGCTCAAGCTGATCATGGCCTTTGGCGTGCCGGCCGAGATGCAGATCATCGATGCGATCGATTCCAACCCCGACGGCTCAATTAATTACTGGCGTGACGAGGCGCAGGTGCACCACGTGCCCAAGCGCCCGCTTGCCGACGTGCTGGTGTAGTTGCGCGTCGTTGCGGCGAGATCCGGCAGTAAAACCACCACAAAGGTGCCTGTCTCCTTTGTGGTGGTGCGAGGGGAGGGCGTGTGGCCGATCTGTATTTGGTGCGGCATGGGCAGACCGAGCTCAACGTGCAGAACATTTTGCAGGGCTGGCACGATTCGCCGCTTACGGCGCGCGGGCGCGAGCAGGCGCTGGCGACGCGCGCCGCGTTTAAGGCGCGTGGCATCTCCTTTGACCATGCGTATTCGTCTCCGTTGGGTCGGGCACGTCACACGGCCGAGCTGATTGTTGGCGAGGACCTTCCCATAGAGCCGGTCGACGACCTGCGCGAGTGGCGCCTGGGCTCGCTGGAAGGCACATCAAATCGCGATATGCCGCCGCAGCCCTGGGGTGATTATCCGGTGGCCTTTGGTGGCGAGTCGGAAGGCGAGCTTCGGGCGCGCATGGTTGCGGCACTGACTCGTATTATGGCTCGACCGCAGCACGATTGTGTGCTTGCGGTCTCTCATGGCTCTGCCTGCCATGAGTTTCTTAGATGCGTGACCGGCGGGGGAGAGCAACCCGACAACGGTGCCGTGCTTCATTTTGGCTATTTCGACGGGGCGTTTTCGCTCTTGGGTTGGTAACAAACGAAAGGACCCCTATGAATAAAGATCTGTATCTGGTCCGTCATGGACAGACGATATTCAACCTCAAGCGCATTATTCAGGGCTGGAGCGACTCGCCGCTCACGCAGCTGGGTTGCGACCAGGCGGCGCGCGCCGGCATGTTTTTGCGCGCACGTGGCATTGAGCCCGACCACGCCTACACCTCTACGCTGTACCGCACCGAGCAGACCATCGCCAGCCTGTGGCCGGGTCTTGCCTACGAGCGCCTTGATGGCCTGCGCGAGTGGTATTTTGGCGACTTTGAGGCCGAGCGCGTGATGCTGATGCCCGTGCGTCCGTGGCGTGACTTTTATCGTCAGTTTGGCGGCGAGGGGCAGATGCAGGTGCGCGAGCGCATGGTGGCGACGTTAACCGATCTTATGCGACGCCCGGACCATTCGTGCGTGCTCGCGGTGAGCCATGCCTCGGCAATCAAGGAGTTTTTGGACCACGTGAGGGGCGCGGCGGCCGACGAGCACGAGCGCGTGCCGGGCAACTGCTCGGTGCTGCATTTCGTGTTTGACGATGCGACCGATACGTTTGAACTGGTCGAAGTCTTTACACAGGAAGATTATGCGCGCGAGCTGGGGCTTGAGCCACTTGTGACTGCCGCGGGTCCGCAGCGCGGGTAGCGCGGGCGTGGCGATGCGGATCGCCGACAGCATTGCTCGATGTGAAAGGGGCGGGGATGCATGCGCATGTATTGCATCCCCGCCCCTTGTTTGTTGAACTGCCGAGTCTTTGTGCTGGGCGTTTACGCCCTGTTAGAACCGTGCGATCTGGTGGGTGAGCAAACCCGTTGGAACCTGCGGTGCGCCGCCGGCGACCTGCGCGGCGGGGAACAGCGCGGCTACAGCAAAGTTGAACGGCTCTTTGCCCGTGTAGGTGCCAGCTGTGCAGGCCTCGTTTGCCAGGAGTTGCGCCGCCCCTGCCAGCGCGGCAGCGTAGGCGGGGTCGTCTGCCGGCGTCGGCTCCGGTGCCTGATCGAGCATGGCTCGGATGGCGGCAACGGCGTCCTCGCGCTTGACCTCCCACACGCGGTGCGTAATGCCCGAGGGGTCGGTGACGGCATAGAGCGACGCGCCCTCTTTGGCGGCGCCGAGGATGATATCCATGACGGGCGAGGCTTCGTAGGTAAGTGCCACAGGGCGGGGCTGCACCTTAAGCTCGGCGATTGCACGGGCGGCTGCGGTCGCATCTGCGGGGG
>UQUX01000158.1 GCA_900544425.1 uncultured Collinsella sp. | reverse complement strand
GTTTTGAGAAGTTCGCGGAGCCCACTTCTCAAAACAAGGCAGGCACCCCGGTTCTCGTCCGTAAACTCTTCCGCTGGGCGAGCCATAGACGCCGCGTACCGATACGGTAAAGTGGCGGCTTGAAATTGGTGCTATATTCAGCTTGAGTTGTTTAATGCTAGTACGGGAGGCTGATATGGGGCTGTTCAAGAAGAAAAACCCGCAGGATGCCTTTGATCCCGATGTGTTTACCATCACGGATACGATTTTGGACCCGCCGCGGTTTACGTTTTTGCCGGCTATCTACCAGGATGCCACGCATCGCAAGTGGGCTGTACATCAGCGCGGCGGCGAGCCGAAGATTTTTGACTATGCGGACGTGCTGCAGTGCGAAGTAGCCGAGGCGGGCGATCCGGAGGCCGAAGAAGCGGTCTCTAAACAGGAATTTGCCCGGCGTATCCTGGCAAATCCTGCCAAGGCAGCAAAAATAAATGCTGCCAAGCGTAATATGTGTCTTGGTATGGGCGTTGTTGTGGCGGTTCAGACGGGAAAAGACGAGGTTTCCAAATTAGAGATTCCCGTTATGACCGACGAGGTCAAACGCGATTCAAGTCTATATAAGTCGTATCGGAATGTCGCCGAGAAGATCAAGGCCGAATTTGATGCCATGGGAGGGCTGACCTAATTTTGGCGGCATACGTGTCTGAATGAGGAGTCTGTGCAATGGCAGGCGAATCTTATGCAATTCCCCCCAAAGATCGTGCTGTTGAGGGAATTCTTTGGTATATCCAGCACCATCAGCTTGCCGGCGGCGATCGCCTGCCGGCCGAGCGCGTGCTGTGCGAAGAGATTGGCGTTTCGCGTACGGCGTTGCGTGCCGGTATCACGCGGCTTATCTCGTGTGGAACGCTCGAGAGCCGTCGCGGATCGGGCACGTATGTGTGTCCTCTCAAGCCGCTGAATATCTTCCAGGAAACGTATAACTTTTCCGATGCTGTGCGGACTGCCGGCCTGCACCCCTCTTCTCGTCTGGTTTCCACCGGGACCATCGAGGCGGATGAGGCGCTTGCCGACAAGCTTGGGGTGGCTGTAGGCGCTCCCTTGCTCCGCATGCAGCGCGTTCGACTTATTGAGGGCGAGCCGACGTCAATCGAGACGGCTCACGTTAACCTGTCCCTGTGCCCATCGCTTATCGAGCACGATTTTGAGTGCGAGAGCCTTTACGATGTCTTGCTCAAAGAAGGTGGCGTGCGTGTTGAGCATGGACGTGAGCATATCTCCATCTCGCGTTTGAACGCCGAAGAGGCCGAGCTGCTCCAGCAAGAAGAGGGAACGCCGGTGTTCTATGAGAGCTCGATCGAATTTGATAAGGACATGCGTTTTGTGGAGCATTGCAAATCGGTGATTTTGCCCACAAAGTTCCGCTTTGCCGATAACGGCGAAGAGAACGGCATGAGGAGCGTGGCAGGTGAACAATGGCTGAAACAGTAGATGCCACCCCGGTTTATATGCGCATTCGACGCCGCATCGAGGAACGTATCGAGCGCAGTATATATCCCACGGGTTCCATGATTCCGTCCGAAAAAGACCTTGCCGAGGAATTTGGTACGACACGCTTGACCATCCGAAGCGCTGTCGATGAGCTGGTTCGGCGCGGGCAGATTCGCCGTGTTCGGGGAAAAGGTGCCTTTGTGGCGCAGAAAGTACCTGCTTTTTTTGAACGCACGGTCGGTTTCCGTGAATCGGTCCGTGCTTCGGGCGGCGAGCCGTCCGTCCGTATTCTCGCGCGTTCCAAGCGTTATGCGGGGCCATATTACGCCGACCTGTTTGGCATCGCCGAGGACGACCTGCTCTATTCCGTTCGACGCCTGAACTGCATAAACGGTAGCCCCGTATCGATTGAGACGGCGCTGATTCCCTGCCTGCTGTTCCCAACCATCGAAGATATTGACGTGTCGGTCTTCAGTTTGTATGAGACCTATGAGATGCTGGGCCGAAAGCCAGTCATGGCACAGGAAAAGCTCGATATCGAAGCGCTGGGCGCACGAGATGCCGGCCTCCTTGGACTGGAACAGGGCGATCTTGTTTTGCTTTTGGAATGCGTGAGCTATGACGCGAGCGGTCAGGCTATCGAGTATGTAAAGTCCTTCAATCGTGGCGATACGGGCGGCTACACCTATACGTACTAGCTGGTATTTTGTGAATAACGGCTGGGAAACTAACCAGTTTTGATCGTTGGGTCAGCTGTATATACAACCTTACAGGGCTCAAAATCGACCGTTTGCCGATGGGGATAAATTAATCGACAAAGAGGTATCAAAAAGCCGTAACCTGTAACTGTGATTGGTATCAAATACTAATGATTTGTTACGAGGTGAGACGATGAAGATGCTCGATTACGTTCAGCTTGCCCATGTGCGTATGGGGGAGAACCTCGAGCGTTCGTCTGAGCTGGTAGCGCAGCTCGTTGATATTTTCCAGTCCGGTTCTTTTGACGCGCTGCGCATCGTTGCTTCGGGTTCGTCGCGCCATGCCGCCGATTGCGCCCGCGATTACCTGCAAGATGCCCTGCAAATGCAGGTGTCCGTTGTGACGCCCGAGGCCTTCGTTGATTTTGAACACACCTATCCGCAGCATGCGCTCAACATTGCCGTTTCGCAGAGTGGCTATTCGACCAATACGATTGCGGCGCTCGATTACATGCGCGCACACGATATGGCTGCAGTTGCGCTCACGGCAAACGTCGAGGCACCCATCAAGGAACACGCTGACATCGTTCTTGACTACGGTGTGGGCGTCGAGTCGGTGGACTTTGTGACTCTGGGCGTCGAGGTGCTCGTTGAGTACCTGGTGCTCTTTGGTATTTACGGCGGTCAGGCGCGCGGAACGATTGACGCCAAGGGCGTTGCCCAGCGTCTTGACGACCTGCGCGAGGCCATCCAGGCCAATGCCGTGATGTGCAAGACCGCCGAGGCATATGTCCAAGACCACATGCTCGAGCTTTCTGAGCACACGCCCGCCATGGTCGTCGGCAACGGCCCCAACTATGGCGTTGCCGAAGAGGCGGCCCTCAAGCTGAGCGAGACCATCAAGATTCCTGCCATGCATCACGAAGGCGAGGAGTTCGTCCACGGTCCCGAGATGCAGATCGTTCCGGGCTATCTGGTGTTTATCGTCGACGATCCGCAGGGGTCGGAGCGTCTTGCGATTATCGCTGATGCGCTATCGAACGTTACGACAAAAACGGTGCTGCTCACGGCCCATCCCAAGGGTAGGGCTCACGAGGTTGCGGTGCCTCAGGTGGCTCCGCTGCTCAGCGCAATTCCCAATCTTGTGTTCTTCCAGACGATTGCGGCCATGATAGCCGAGCGTCTGAAGTCATGGGACGTGCACCCGTATCTCGATGCCGTCTCCAAGCAAATGGAGGTCAAGGCAGAGGGCTACGAAGAGTCAGTCAATGCGCTTAAGGCCAAAGCGGCCGAGTGTTACGGAATGTAAGCGGGTTTTGATGCCCGTTGGCATGGGGGATGTGGAAACAACCCCAGAAAGGAGAGACAAATGAAGGAAACCGAGAAGATCGAGATCATGCATTTCGACCAGGAGGGCTATCTCGAGGACGGCAAGGCGCTCTACGAGACCGGCAAGAAGATGACCGCGCTCGCCGACAAGGTCGCCGACGAGGGCTACGACGCCGTGTTCCTGATGGGCGTCGGCGGCACCTGGGACGAGCTCATGCAGCTCGAGTACCTCATGAACAAGTTCGGCGACCGCGACCTCGAGGTCTACCTGATCCACGCCGCCGAGTGGAACGCCATGGGCCACAAGCGCATGACCGAGAAGTCCGTCGTGCTCACCGCCTCCGAGTCCGGAACCACCCCCGAGGTCCTCGAGGCCGTCAAGAAGATGAAGGAAAAGGGCATTCGCGTCTACGCCATGACCAAGCCCGAGGGCCCCATCGGCCAGGCTGTCGGCGCCGAGAACTGCGTCGCCATGGCTTCTGACCATGGTTCGGGCGGCTGTGAGAAGGGCTACT
>UQUX01000157.1 GCA_900544425.1 uncultured Collinsella sp. | reverse complement strand
GCGCCTGCTGATCGGCGACTATGACGTGCTTATGCTTGACGAGCCCACCAACCACCTGGACATGCGCACCATCAACTGGCTCGCGCGCCACTTAAAGGCCCGCTGGCAGCGCGGTCAGGGCGCGATGCTCGTGGTCACGCACGACCGCTGGTTCTTGGACGAGGTCTGCACCAGTATGTGGGAGGTCCATGACGGCCAGGTCGATCCCTTCGAGGGCGGTTACTCTGCATATATCCTTCAGCGCGTAGAGCGCGACCGCATGGCCGCGGTTACCGAGGAGCGCCGTCGCAACATGGCGCGCAAGGAGCTCGCGTGGCTGAGCCGCGGTGCCCAGGCGCGCTCCACCAAGCCCAAGTTTCGCGTGGATGCCGCTCGCGAGCTGATCGCCGACGTGCCGCCCGTGCGCGACGAGCTGGAGCTCAAGCGCCTCGCCGTGAGCCGCCTGGGCAAGCAGGTCATCGACGTGGTCGACGTGGACGCCGGCTATGCGGATACCGATGGTGCGCCCAAGCAGGTGCTCTCCGATGTGACCTGGCTCATCGGTGCGGGCGACCGCTACGGTCTTTTGGGCGAAAACGGCGCCGGCAAGTCGACCTTGCTCGACGTGATTCAGGGCAAGATTGAACCCACGCGTGGCCATGTGAAGATTGGCCAGACAGTGCGCTTTGGCGTGCTGTCGCAGCAGCTCGAGGAGCTCGAACCCTACATGGGCGACACGATCCGCGAGGTCCTCGGCAACTATAAGAAGTATTACGTCATCGACGGCAAGGAGACTTCGCCCGAGAAGCTCTGCGAGCGCCTGGGCTTTACGACCCAGCAGCTCTGGAGCCGCATCGGCGATCTTTCGGGCGGCCAGCGCCGTCGCCTGTCGCTGCTGCTGACGATCCTGGACGAGCCCAACGTGCTTATCCTGGACGAGCCGGGCAACGACCTGGATACCGACATGCTCGCGATTGTCGAGGACCTGCTCGACGGCTGGCCCGGCACGCTGATCCTGGTGACGCACGACCGCTTCTTGATGGAGCGCGTGACCGACCAGCAGTGGGCGCTGGTCGACGGCCACCTGACGCATATGCCCGGCGGCGTCGACCAGTACCTGCGCCTGTGCAACGCTACCGCCGAGGGCGAGCCCGTGGGTGCGCCGAGCGCCAAGACCGGCACGTTTGACACTGGTGCTGCGGCGGCTGCGGCCGAAAAGCCCAAGTCGAGCGGCCAGCCCAATGGCCTTTCCAACGCCGAGCGCCAGAAGCTCCGCCGCGAGGTGAGCTCGCTCGAGCGCAAAATGGAGACGCAGCGCGCCCGCGTGGAGGAGGCCGAGGCCGCGATGGCACAGGTTGACCCCACCAACTACACGGCGCTCGGCGAGCAGCAGGCAAAGATCGACGAGGCCCACGCCGCCATGGACGAGCTGGAGATGGCGTGGCTCGAGGCGAGCGAGAAGCTCGAGGGCGAGGAGTAGGCGAGGATGATCAAGGCTGCGTTTTTCGATATCGACGGCACGCTGCTGAGCTTTAAGACCCACCGGATTCCGGCGTCGGCGCAGCAGGTGCTCGATAGCTTTCGCGAGCAGGGGATTGCGTGCATAATCGCCACGGGTCGCCCGACCTATCAGATGCCGGATTGGCTGTTCGACTTGGGTTGGGATGCGTACATTACGCTTTCGGGCCAGCACTGTTTTGATGCCAAGGGCGTCTACCGCAGCTGTCCGATCGACCCGGAAGACGTTGCGGTGATTGTGGACCAGGTGGCGCAGGGGCGCTACGACTCACTGTGCATGCAGGGCGAGAATTCGTTTGTGAACTGTCTGTCCAAGCGCGTGGTGGCGGCCGGCAGCAACGCGGGAATCGTCTACCACGAGGAGCCGTTTGAGCACGCCTTTGACGCACCGGTCTACCAGTTTTGCGCCTTTGTGGACCCGGTCGACGAACATATCGTGACCGATGCGGTGTCGCACTCACTCACTACGCGCTGGTGTGATCTGTTCTGCGACATTATCCCTGCTAACGGCGGCAAGGACCTGGGCGTGGCAGCGACGCTGGAGCGCCTGGGTGTCGACGCGAGTGAGGCGATTGCCTTTGGCGACGGCGAGAACGACCTGTCGATGTTTTCCGCCGTGGGCACGAGCGTGGCCATGGGTAACGCGCAGGACACGGTGAAAGCTGCGGCGACCTATGTGACGACCGCCGTGGACGACGACGGGATCTACAACGCCGCGAAGCACTTTGGTCTGCTGTAGCTGCGGATTCGGCACTTGGGGACGTTCCTTTTTCTGCCGGCAGAGGGGGACACTCCTTGCGCGCTGCGTGCCGTGTCGCCTTGCTTACCCCGCGCATTTTGTGAAACACGGTTAACTTTTTGAACAACGTAGTAAGACATGGGCAACTTTTGCGGTAAAGTAAATCAAGCAAAAGTATCCAAAGGCTAACTAGAAGCCATCGCGAAAGGCGGCCCATGGCCCTACGTGAATCCGGAGAAGACTATCTCGAATCGATCTACGTTCTGTCGGAACGTCAGGGCATCGTGCGCTCGATCGACGTTGCGGAGTACCTCGGCGTAACCAAGGCGAGCGTTTCCAAGGCCATGGCGACGCTGGAAAGCAACGGCTATGTCGAAATGGGCAAACGAGATGTTCATCTGACAGAGCGAGGGCTGGAGGTCGCTCGTCAAATGTGGGAACGTCACTGCTTTTTCGTGGGGCTGCTGGAGGATGCGGGTGTTTCGGCTGAGGTCGCGTCGCAAGAGGGCTGCCACATGGAGCACTGCCTGAGCGAGGAGAGCTTCGAGAAGCTACGGGCGATGTTGGGCCGGGAAGATGTAGCGGGTTCAACAACAGAAGCCTAACTGACCCACAGTAGCGCGGAGTTCGCGCAAAGTGCGAACCAGCGACCGGGATCAGTAGCCCCACCAACTAAGTCCAACTCAGACAAGGAGCCCCGCCAGCAAGCGATGCCCAAGAACCACCAACAACGTCACCGCAGGCCGGGACCTGGCTTGATTTTGAAAACATTCCGCAGCGCGAGGCCCGCCTTTCCGTTGCTCCGCAGGAGCAGGAAAGGCGGGCCTCATGCGCGAGGACGTTTTCAAAACCAAGCCAGGTCCCGGCCGGAGGGACTACGGACGCTACAGGTTCTTGACACCCATCGCGCGCATGGCGTTCAGGATGGCGATGATCGCCACGCCCACGTCGCCAAAGACGGCAAGCCACATATTGGCGATGCCCAGCGCTGCCAGCACAAGGATCAGCAGCTTAATGCCCAGTGCAAAGATGATGTTCTGCCAAACAATCGTCATGGTCTTGCGCGCCACGCGGATCGCGCGGGAAATGTTGGAAGGCTTGTCGTCCATCAACACCACGTCAGCGGCCTCAATTGCGGCGTCGGAACCCATGGCGCCCATGGCAATGCCAACGTCTGCACGGGTGAGCACGGGCGCATCGTTGATGCCGTCGCCTACAAAGGCGAGCTTGCCCTTGCCCGATTCGGCCGCCAGCAATGCCTCAACACGCTCGACCTTGTCGCCTGGCATGAGCTGCGCGTGGAACTCGTCGAGTCCTAGCTGCTCGGCCACGGTGGCCGCCACTTCCTCGCGGTCGCCCGTGAGCATGACGGTGCGCTTGACACCGGCGGTGTGCAGGTCGCGAATCGTTTGCTCTGCATCGGCTTTGACGGTGTCGGCAATTACGATATGGCCGGCGTACGTGTCATCGACCAGTACATGGAGGGTCGTACCGACGACCTCGCAATTGGGAGCGTCGATACCGGCCGCAGCAAGCATCTTGGCATTGCCGACGACGACGCGCTTGTCGTCGATGGTTGCCGTTAAACCGTGACCCGCGACATTGGCGGAGTCGCTCACGCGATTCTGGTCGAGCTCGCCTTGGTAGGCGGCACGTATGGACCGTGCGATGGGGTGATCGGAAAACGACTCGGCAAGGGCCGCGACCTCAAGCAGTGACTGCTCGGTATAGCCGGTCTCGGGGTGTACCGCCACGACCGAAAACGTGCCGTTGGTGAGC
>UQUX01000156.1 GCA_900544425.1 uncultured Collinsella sp. | reverse complement strand
CATACTCGGGCGTATCGCCCACGACGGCATGATGCACGGTGTCGGCATCGGCCAGGTTGTCCTTTTGGCCGAGCAATCCGATCGTGGTGTCGCGGCGGTGCGTCACGCGGCCATCGTCGGGCTCCAGCGTGCCGGCGAGCACACTCAGCAGCGTCGACTTGCCGTCGCCGTTTTTACCGACGATACCAATACGGTCGCCCTCGTCCACGCCGAGCGTCACGCTATCGAAAATATGCTTGGTGGGAAACTCTAGGCTGACGGAATCGCATCCCAAAAGAATCGCCATATGCCCTGCTCCTTCGTAGAAATTCAACGTTGTCCATGATAGCAGCGAGCCCCACCCCAAACCACCACGAAGGCGCCTGTCCCCTTTGTGGTGGTCGTTTCGGTCGCAGAGCAAAAGGCGGGCCATCTCTCACAAGAGATGACCCGCCTCTCCAATCAGTCCCGTGGCGACCGTGGCCACCGCGGGCCTCAAGCATGTCCCGGACTAGGAGAACATGCCGGTGAGGTAATCATTCAGCCGCTTGTCCTTGGGCCGTTGGAAAATCTCGTCAGTCTCGTCGTACTCGACCATATCGCCCATGTAGAAGAACGCCGTGCGGTTGGACACACGCGACGCCTGCTCCATGTTGTGCGTCACGATGACGATGGCGCGGTCGGCAACGATCGACGACATGAGGTCCTCGATCGCCAGCGTCGAGATGGGGTCGAGCGCCGAGCAGGGCTCGTCGAACAAGATCACGTCGGGGTTGAGCGCCAGCGTGCGCGCGATGCACAGGCGCTGCTGCTGACCGCCCGAAAGCGCATGGGCGCTCTTGTCGAGCTTGTCCTTGACCTCGTCCCACAGCGCCGCGCCGCGCAGGCTCTCCTCGACCAAGCGGTCGAGCTCGTCACGGTCGGTGATGCCGTGGCGCTTGGGCGCAAACGTGATGTTGTCGCGAATGGACTTGCGGAACGGGTTGGGCTGCTGGAACACCATGCCAATGGAACGGCGCAGCTCGTAGGTGTTTTCGGTCTTGGTGTTCACGTTGCGCCCGCGATAGTTGATCTCGCCCTCCACGCGGCAGCCGCGAATCTCGCGATTCATAAGGTTGAGGCTACGCAAGAAGGTCGACTTACCGCAGCCCGAAGGCCCGATGAGCGCCGTGATCTCGCCCTTGTGGAAGTCGAGCGACGTATTGTGCAGTGCATGGTGGTCGCCATAGTACACGTTGACGTCCTTGGTGGAGAGCACAACCTCGTCGCTCACGGCCTTGCCGCTCACGCGCACGCGCTTCTCGCTCTCCCCCACGCTCGACAGGAAGTCCCGGGTGTCGGACGATGCCGCTTCGGTTGCGGGCGTTACATTCATCTCGCTCATTCGGCCGTCATCTTCCTTGCCAGTTGCTTGCCCACAATGCGGGCGATTACGTTAAACAGCAGCACGCAAATCATCAGCAGTGCCGCGGTACCCCAAACGATCTGCTGGGCCTCGGGGCTGCCTTCGCCATAGATCTTGTAGATATGCACGGCGAGCGACTCACCGGGGCGGAACACGTTCCAGGCGCAAGTAGGGCTCGACAGGTTAAGGCTCAAGAAGTTGAGGCGAACCGGCGAGCTCATGCCCGAGGTAAAGAGCAGCGCCGCGGCCTCGCCAAAGACGCGACCGGCCGAAAGCACGATGCCCGTCACGATGGCAGGCATGGCCTCGGGGATCAGGATGTGCAGCGTGGCCTCCCAGCGAGTGAGGCCCATGGCCAGGCACGCATCGCGCTGGGCCTGCGGCACGTCCTCGAGCGCCTGCTGGATCACGCGCGCCAGGATGGGGATGTTGAACATGGTGAGCACGACGGCGCCGGAGATGATGGAGTACTTCCAGCCCAGCTGCACCGAGAACACCAGAAAACCGAACATGCCGACGACGATGGAAGGCAGCGAGGACAACGTCTCGATGGCGGTGGAGGCGATGTCGCGGATGGGTCCGTCCGGCGCGTACTCGACCAGGAAGACCGCTCCGCCCAGACTGATGGGCACCGAGATGATCAGGGTGATCAGCAGCAGGTAGAACGAGTCGAACAGCTGGTAGAGCACGCCGCCCTGCGTTCCGTTGGCGCGCGACGGCTCCGTGAGAAAGCCCGGCTGGAACAGCGTCGAGACGCCCTCAAACAGGATATAGGCCACCATGGAGACGACGATGAGCATGACGATGGCGACGATCGCCGTCAGCACGCCCGTGGCGATGCGGTCCTGCTTTTGGACGCGCCCGAGTCTCGCCTCGTCAATGTGGATGCGCGTGCTAGCCACGAGCCTTCGCCCCCTTGCGGCCAATGAGATGGATGATCAGGATGAAGATGAGGCTCATGCCCATCAGCAGCAGACCGAGCGCCCACAGAACATCGTCCTGGGCCGAGCCCTCGGCATAGACCGCCATGGACGTGGTGAGCGTGGTGGTGATGGTCGAGGCCGGCGACAGCAGCGACGTCGGCATGGCCTCGATACCGCCGATGACCATGCGCACGGCGAGCGTCTCGCCAAAGGCGCGGGTCATACCCAGAATGACCGCAGTCATGAGCGACGGCATGGCGGACTTGAGCACCACGTGCCAGATGGTCTGCCAGCGGGTGTAGCCCAGCGCGAGCGAGCCCTGGCGGTAGCTGTCGGGCACGGCGCGCAGGCCATCGACCGAAAGCGTGGTCATCGTCGGCAGGATCATGACGGCCAGCACGATGGCGCCGGGCAAGATGCCCAAGCCCGTGCTTACGTGGAAAACGCTCTTCATAAGGCCGACGACCACGTGAAAACCGATCAGACCAAAGACGACCGAAGGAATACCAGTCAAAAGCTCAATAAGCGGCTGAAAGACCTTGGAACCAAACTTAGGCTGGATCTCAACCGCAAAGATGGCAGAGCCGATAGCGATGGGCAGCGCGATAAGCGTGGAGAGCGCCATGACCGCAAACGAGGTGACGATCAGGGGCAGGGCGCCGGTGTAGGGCAGGCCGTTTTTGGCCGTGTTGGCCAGGTCCCACTTGGTGCCGGTGAAAAACTCGACGACCGAGACGCCGTCTTTGACAAAAGCCGAGAGGCCCTTTTGGGCGACCATAAAGATGAGCGCGGCAACGACAAGCGTCACGAGCGCAACGCACGTGCCCGTGACGCCCAGGCCCACGTTCTCAAGGTCGCGCTTTGGCAGCTGTTTTGCCATTGCAAACCTTTCCGGGGCGATTACTTATTTAGCGGAGACCTTGCCGCTGGCGTCCTTGACGACCTTCATGGCAGAGACGGGGATGAAGCCCTGCTCCTCGACGAGCTTGCCCTGGACGTCGTCGGAGAGCATAAACTCCAGGAAGGCCTTGGTGGCCTCGTCGGCGTCCTTGGAGCAGTACATGTGCTCGGTCGCCCAGATCTTGAAGGAGTCGTCGGTGACGTTCTTGCTCTTGGGCTCGACGCCCTCGACCTTGATGGCGTTGAACTTGGAGTCATCGAAGTGCGAGAAGTCGAGGTAGGAGATGGCGTTGTCGGTACTGCCCATCTGAGTCTGGACATCGCCGGACTTGTCGAGCTCGGCGTCGCCCTTAAAGTCGACGGCCTCGTCGCCAAAAACGGCGGCCTCGAAGGTGGCACGGGTGCCGGAGCCGGCCTTGCGGTTGAGGACGACGATGGTGGCGTCGCCGCCGCCGACCTCCTTCCAGTTGGTAATCTGACCGGAGAAGATACCCTTGAGCTGCTCGAGGGACAGGTCGTCGACCTTGACGTTCTTGGAGACGACGGGGCCCATGCCCACGACGGCGACCTCGTGGTCGACGAGGTTCTTGACTTGATCGGCCTCAAGCTTGGTCTCGGCGAAGACGTCGGAGTTGCCGATGGTGACGGTGCCGGCGGCGACAGCGGTCAGGCCCTTGCCCGAACCGTTACCCGAGCCGGAAACGGAGACGTCCGGGTTGGCATCCATGAACTTCTCGGCAGCAGCCTCGACGAGAGCTTGGAACGAGGAGGCACCGTCGTAGGTCACCTCGCCGGAGACGGACTCGGCAGCAGCGGCGCTACCCTTGTCGGCGG
>UQUX01000155.1 GCA_900544425.1 uncultured Collinsella sp. | reverse complement strand
ACCCGTCCGAGACCGCAGAGCTCATGGCGAACATCGTCAAGATTCGCGACACCTTCGGCATCGCCATCATGCTTATCGAGCATGATATGTCGCTCGTCATGAACATCTGCGAGGGCATCTGCGTGCTTAACTTTGGCAAGGTTATCGCCAAGGGCACGGCAGAGGAAATCCAGAACAACGACGCCGTTATCGAGGCGTATCTGGGTAAGCAGGATAAGGGGGAGAACTAAATGGCAGAGCCGATGCTTTCCGTCTACAACATCAACGTCTGGTACGGCGCCATCCACGCCATCAAGGACATCTCCTTTAACGTCAACGAGGGTGAGATCGTTGCTCTGATCGGTGCGAACGGTGCCGGTAAGTCTACGACGCTTAAAACCGTCTCGGGCCTGCTGCGTTCCAAGACCGGCTCCATCAAGTTTATGGGCGAGGACATTACTCATACGCCCGCCGATAAGCTGGTGGGTAAGGGCCTGGCTCAGGTCCCCGAGGGCCGTCGCGCCTTTTTGCAGATGACGGTCGAGGAGAACCTGGAGATGGGCGCCTATACACAGCCCAAGTCCACGGTGGCTCCGGGCCTGGAGCGCGTCTACGAGCAGTTCCCGCGCCTGAAGGAGCGCCGTCGCCAGGTCGCCGGCACCCTTTCGGGCGGCGAGCAGCAGATGCTCGTTATGGGCCGCGCCCTTATGAGCAACCCCAAACTGCTTATGCTCGACGAACCTTCCATGGGTCTGGCACCGATTCTGATCGAACAGATCTTCCAGATTGTCGAGGACCTGCACAAGGCTGGCACCACGGTGCTTCTGGTCGAGCAAAACGCGCAGATGGCGCTTTCCATCGCCACGCGCGGCTACGTGCTCGAGACCGGCAAGATCACCATGACCGGTACCGGCCAAGAGCTCCTGCACGACGATAACGTCCGCAAAGCCTACCTCGGAGGCTAACCCACCTAACAAAAGGGGCGCTGACTATCTCAGTCAGCGCCCCTTTTTAAGTTGCGGTGAAATGGGGACTGAATACGGGCTCCAGAGGCCAAAAGAGTCCCTATTCCACCGCAACTTCATGGGGATGTGTGACAATGCCCGTCGGAAAACATCTGCTGTCTTTGGGGGTCTATCTATGCTGTACGAGTTTTGTGCCGAGAACTTTGAGCGGGTGCCGGCGGCTATCGATGCCGGTGCAAAGCGTATCGAACTGTGCGACAACCTTGCCGTCGGTGGCACTACACCTTCGGCCGGTGTTATCAGCGCTACGACCAGCTATGCCCACGAGCACGATGCACGGGTGATGTGCATGATCCGTCCGCGTGGCGGCGACTTTCATTACAACCAGGACGAGTTGCGTATGATGGAGATGGACCTGGGCCTTGCCGTGAGCGCCGGCGTTGACGGCTTGGTCTTTGGCTGCTGCAAGCCCTGCGCTGACGGATGGGCGCTCGACGAGCTTACGTTGGGCGCCCTCGTGATGGCCGCGGGCTGCGCGACCGAGGAATGCAAGCGTGAGCCCATCGACATCACCTTCCACATGGCGTTTGACCAGCTCTCGCCCGAGGCTCAGCTCGATGCCGTCGACACACTCGTCGATTGCGGCGTTACGCGCATCCTGACGCACGGCGGTGCCGCCGGCACGCCGATTGAGGACAACCTGGAGCATCTGTCGCGTCTTATCGAGTGTGCGGGAGACCGCCTGACCATCCTTCCCGGCGGCGGCATTTCCACGGCCAACCGCGATACCGTGGCGGCGGCACTGGGCGCCTCCGAGCTCCATGGCACCAAGATTGTGCCGCTGGAGGTATAACCCGTGGCGCTGGTATTTGACGTTCAGCAGGCGAACGGTAAGCCCGACGACAACCGCCGCCCCGGCACCGCGTGTCCCTTTTGCGATACAGAAGGGCTCACCGACATCATTCGCCGTGATGGCGATTGCATTTGGCTCGAGAATAAGTTCAAGACCCTGCGCGCCACCCGTCAAACCGTGCTGATCGAGTCGGCCGATCACGATGCCGACCTGGTGACCTATGAGCCGGATGAACTCCACCATGTGATGCGGTTTGCCCTGGGTTGCTGGCAGCAGATGATCGATTCACAGCAGTATCGAAGCGTGCTCATGTACAAGAACAAGGGTCCGCTCTCGGGCGGTAGCCTCGTTCATCCGCACATGCAGATTGTGGGTTTGGAGCAGGAAGACGGCTATGCTTCGCTGACTTCCGCCAATTTCGAAGGCATCAATGTCTGGCAACAGGGGAGGATCTCGGCCAACATCTCAACCGAACCCATCATGGGGTTCTTTGAGATCAACGTTTCAGCCCCGCAGGGAATCTCTGCCAGCGATGACACGAGAGATCAAGCCGAGGCGGATCTCTTCGCCGATGCAGTCCAGGTAGCTCTGCGCTATATCCTGAACGAGCACCACGGTGGTCGCGCAGGGTCGTATAATCTGTTCTTCTATCACCTGGGCGGTCGGACCATTGCCAAGGCGCTGCCGCGTTGGGTGGTTTCGCCCTACTTCGTCGGCTATCGTTTAGCCCAGGTCAATGCCGAGACAACGCTCGATGTCGATGCTGAGCGCCTGCGTGCGCATCTGGAAACGTTCGTATAGTAAGACTAACACCCGCGTAATGCGGACAGCCTAGCGTCCCATGGCGTCGCGGCCGGCCTCGACCCGCTTGCGCTGGGCGGCGCGCTCCTCGCCGGTTAGACGCTCAAAGAGATGTCCGATAAGCGAGGCGAGTACCTGCTGAAACAGCGTGCCGCACATGACGGGGAATACGACTTCGCCCGGAAAGTATTGCGTGGCGATGACGGCGCCCGAAGATATGTTACGCATGCCGCAGGTAAAGCACATGGTAGCCGTCTCGCTATATGGCAGATGCAGCGCACGGGCGACCAGAAAACCGATGACAAAGCCGCTGATGGCGAAGGTCAAAATAAAGAGGGCGACTTCCAGGCGCACCGCGTTCATGTGCAGCACGTACTCGCTCATGGCGGTGGAGTTGGAGGCGATAACGCCCATCATCATGAATTTGCAGGCGGGCGAGAGCGCGGGGGAGAGCTTCTCGTGTCCCCATCCACGCGTGAGCTCGTTGATCACGATGCCGAGCACGGCGGGGATGGCGATCATAAAGGCCATGTCTTGCATCATGCTCGGCACATCGATCGAGACGGTGGCACCCAGCAAGAGCTTAAGCGTGAGCGGAATCGTCACAGGGGAGATAACTGAGGACGTCAGGATGATAGTGAGCGCGAGCGGGCCGTTGCCGCCGAACATGCTGATCCACATAAAAGCGGTGACGGCCACGGGCACGCTGTACTCGAGCACGATGCCGCAGACAAGGTTGGGGTTGGAGCCAAAGAAGAGTGACCCTATGGCGTACGCCGCGATGGGAATAAGCACTGCCGAGACCAGCAGCGCCAGAATCAGGTGCAGCGGACGGTGGAACACCTCGGCTACCTGGTGAAAAGTGTTGCTGAGCGCGCCCTGAAACGTCATAAAGGCGAAGAGGGCGGGAACAATGGGCTTGAGCACGCCGATCTGCTGGGGAAAGAGCACTCCGAGCGCCACGCAAATCGGAACGATGATCTGCATATGCCCCGCGAGGAACTTTCCCAGTCCAGCCCATTGCTTCATATGTCCCGTGACTCCCTTTATCCGCGAACTCGTTTGTATGGATATGCTAGACGCTCGTATGCGTCCGTGCGGCTGAAACGCTCGATTATTTCGAGGCCATTACCGCCATCGTTTGCCGAAACCGCGGCGCACCGCGGCGTTTTGCGTCCGTGCCGCACGGTATAATAAATCCGTTCAACAGATCTGCCTGCCGAAGCGGGCATACACAGAGGACTCATCGCTATGAACCGTGAGAGGTATCGCGGCGACCTGCCCCTATCGGGGGTGGGCGCCTATGTCATCGCTTAAGACGACGCATCGCTGGGCGGTCGCTCGGCAAAACCCCGAGCTCGAAAAGGAGCTTTCGGCTGGCCTGGGCATACCCGGGCTGGTGGCGCGCATTATGGTTGCGCACGGCATTACATCCATCGAGGAAGGCCAACTGTTTTTGACGCCTT
>UQUX01000154.1 GCA_900544425.1 uncultured Collinsella sp. | reverse complement strand
GCCTCGCGCGGGTTGCCCGGGAAGCAGGCGTCGGCCATGGCGTCCTTGGCCAGGACCTCGATCTCATCAGCCTTCATGGCCTCGCAGACGTGCGGGATGTTCACGTCGGCAGAAAGCTGCTTGACGGCGGCGATGGCAGCATCGGCGGCCTCGTCAGTGCTCATGCCCGTGGTGTCAACGCCCATGGCGACGGCAACCTTGGCCAGACGCTCGGCGCAAACCGGCTTGTTGAACTCCATGGCGATCGGCAGCAGCATGGCGCAGGCGACGCCGTGCGGGGTGTCGTAGTGAGCAGACAGGGTGTGAGCCATGGCGTGGTCGATGCCCAGGCCAACATTGGAGAAGCCCATGCCGGCAACATACTGGCCAAGAGCCATGCCCTCGCGGCCGGAGCCGGGCTGACCGGACTTGGCCTCGGCGACGGAGTCGCGCAGGTTCTCGCTGATCAGCTTAATAGCCTCAAAGTGGAACATGTCGGAGAGCTCCCAAGCACCCTTGGTGGTGTAGCCCTCGATAGCGTGGGTCAGAGCGTCCATGCCAGTGGAAGCGGTGAGGCCGGCGGGCATGGAAGCCATCATGTCAGGATCGACGACGGCGACCTCGGGGGCGTCGTTGGTGTCGACGCACACGAACTTGCGGACCTTCTCGGGGTCGGTGATGACGTAGTTGATGGTCACCTCGGCGGCGGTACCGGCGGTCGTCGGCACGGCGATGGTGAACACGGCATGGTTCTTAGTCGGAGCAACGCCCTCGAGGCTGCGGACATCGGCGAACTCGGGGTTGTTGATGATGATACCGATGGCCTTGGCAGTGTCCATGGAGGAGCCGCCACCGATGGTCACGATAGCGTCAGCCTCGGCGGCCTTGAAGGCCTCGACGCCGTCCTTGACGTTCTGGATGGTGGGGTTGGGCTTGATCTCGGAGTAGAGGCTCCAAGCGATGCCGGCGGCGTCGAGCTCGTCGGTTACCTTAGCGGTAACGCCAAACTTGACCAGATCGGGGTCGGAGCAGACGAAGATCTTCTTGTAGCCGCGACGCTGGAGCTCGCCGGGGATCTCCTTGATGGCGCCGGAACCATGATAAGAGATGGTATTGAGAACGAAACGATTAGCCATTGATAGCCTCCCATCGTGTGCGGGGCACCCATTACGCCCCGCGCTATAAGTCCCATCCTAACGCTTTTGAAACAAAAAACGCGTGAGAACGTCAAAAGTGTTAAAGCGTTTCAACAGAAGATGAAAAATATTGCGGCAAAGGGACAACCCCTTTGCCGCATTCGGTTACTTTCGGCAGCCCTCTTTCCAAGCCTCGGCCGCAACCTTCCAGCGTAAGCGCAAGTCGCGCTCGCGGTCGATGAACATGATGGCAAACGCGACAAACAGCAGCAAGCTCGCCACGACGATGGCGTGCAGGCCCATGCGCTCAATACACCAGTTGCCCAACACGGCGCCAAACACAAAGGTAAAGATCACGCCAAAGTACAGCAGGCCGTTTTCCAAAAAGCCGCGCCTGTGGGTGATGATGTAATCGTCCACGTTTTGCAGTGCATTGCGCAGGTTACCGATGCACATGGTCGTAGCGATGCCGTGACCATGGATCTTGCGGAAGCTCTCGACCTGCATACCGCAGGCAAACGAGGTGAGGCAGTTGGCGAGCAGGTTGTAACCGCCACCGGGGATAAAGCTCACGCCCATCAAGATGACGGCTTCAAAGAACACCGTCACTTGGCGCCAGTGGATCACGCTGCCAAACCGCTCGTGTACCAGATCGGCAAGCATAATACCCACGGCAAACGACACCACAGGGAAGAAGTAGCGCCCCGCAAGTGCCCAGTTGCCCTCCGAGATGCTCACGCCCACGAGCAGGATGTTGCCCGTCTGTGCGTTGGCGAAAACATGGTCGCGCCCAATGTACGAATACACGTCCATAAAGCCACCGGCGAGCGCCAAGATGATGCCCAGCTCAATAGACTCCGATATCTGTTTGGCACGCTGCATCGTCGTGCATCCTCCTTGTTGACGACTCTCTCGTGCGTTGGCGGAAACATAGCCGCCGTTCATACTGTAACCCATTGACAACATGGCGTGCGCGCGAGACGGCTTCCCCAGCGCGCAGATACACAGTCTGGAAACAAACGGCGGGCTCGGCGCCGACGCCTCGTGTACTCCACCAGTCTTTTTAGCCCCGTCCCAAAAAGACTGGTTACAATTACGTGCAGCATACTAACAATGGGAGGAATCGTGGCAAAAAAGCCCCAGGACGCTCAGCACAACCAGCACGGCAAGCATGCCCAGCGCGGCCAGCAGCAAAAGCGCGGCGGTAAGGCGCAGGGTGGGCACACCACGCATACCCCAGCAGCGCCCACACGCCCCTGGCGCCCGGGCCGCGATAAGTTCCTCCCCGTCAGCCGCGCCGACATGGATGCGCGCGGCTGGGACCAGTGCGACTTTGTCTACATCTGCGGCGACGCCTACGTGGACCACCCCAGCTTTGGTATGGCCATCATCAGCCGCGTCCTCGACGCGCACGGCTACAAAGTGGGCATCATCTGCCAGCCCGACTGGACCGACCCCGCCAGCATCACGGTGCTCGGTGAGCCGCGCCTGGGCTTTCTCGTCAGCGCCGGCAACATGGACTCCATGGTCAACCACTATTCGGTGACCAAGCACCGCCGCCACACCGACGCCTATACCCCCGGCGGCGAGGAAGGCCACCGCCCCAACCGTGCCGTCACGGTCTACGGCAACCTCATCCGTCAGACGTTCAAGGACGCCCCCATCATCATCGGCGGCATCGAGGCGAGCCTGCGCCGTCTGGCCCACTACGACTACTGGCAGGACAAGCTCAAGCGTTCGGTACTGCTCGACTCGGGCGCCGACATCCTCATCTACGGCATGGGCGAGCACGCGATTGTCGAGATCGCCGACGCGCTCGACGCGGGACTGCCCGTCGATCAGATCACCTATATCAACGGCACCGTCTACCGCACGGGTTCGCTCGACGAGGTCTACGACTACGACCTGCTGCCCAGCTGGGACGACCTTGCCGCCGACAAGCTCAACTACGCACGCAGCTTCAATGTGCAGCAGCAGAATATGGACCCCATCACCGGACACCGCCTGGTAGAGCCCTACCCCAACGGCGTGTTCGTGGTGCAGAACCCGCCGTCGGCGACGCTCACCACCGACGAAATGGATGAGGTGGCCGAACTCCCCTACGCACGTGACTGGCATCCCGACTACGATGCTGCAGGCGGCGTGCCGGCCTTTGCCGAAATCAAGTTTTCCATTAGCTCCAACCGCGGGTGCTTTGGCGAGTGCTCGTTTTGCGCGCTCACCTTCCACCAGGGTCGCGTGCTGCAGATGCGCAGCCACGACTCGATCATGCGCGAAGCCGAGCTGCTCACGCACGACCCCGAGTTTAAGGGCTATATCAACGACGTGGGCGGACCGACGGCAAACTTTAGCCGCCCTGCCTGCGACAAACAGCTCAAGCACGGCGTGTGCAAGAACAAGCGCTGCTTGTGGCCGAGTGTGTGCAAGAACATGGTGGTCGACGAGAGCGGCTACACACAGTTGCTGCGCGACCTGCGCCAGCTGCCGGGCGTCAAGAAGGTCTTCGTCCGCAGCGGCATCCGCTTCGACTACACCATGGCCGACGCCTCGGACGAGTTTTTGCGCGAGCTGCTGGAGCACCACGTTTCGGGCCAGCTGCGCGTAGCGCCCGAGCATGTGAGCGACGCGGTGCTGTCCGTGATGGGCAAACCGAGCCGCGCCGTCTACGATGCGTTCTGTCGTAAATTTGAACGCCTGAACCGCGAATACGGACTCAAGCAGTACGTAGTGCCACCCCGGCTCGACCATGAAGGAAGCCGTAGACCTTGCCGAGGCCGTGCGCGACATGGGCTACATGCCCGAACAGGTGCAGGACTTCTACCCCACGCCGTCCACCATGTCAACGTGCATGTACTACACCGGCGTGGATCCGCGCACCATGCAGCCGATCTACGTGGCGCGCGACCCGCACGAGAAGGCCATGCAGCGTGCGCTCATCCAATATCGCAAGCCCGAGAACTACAAGCTGGTGCGCGAGGCACTGGAAAAGG
>UQUX01000153.1 GCA_900544425.1 uncultured Collinsella sp. | reverse complement strand
GGCGCGTTACTTTGGGATGGGTGGGGAACGTGGTTGTTGCGGCAACTGATCTCCGCCACAAATTACCCTTGGCATACTTGCGCGAAAACCTGCTCGTGCTACACTTGCAATTGCTGTTTCAGGGCGGGGTGGAATTCCCCACTGGCGGTAAATCGGGCGGTGCCAAAGGGGTACCGTGGCGCAGGTGAGATGCCTGCGACCGAGCCGATGAGTCCGCGACCCGTGTGTGCGTTGGTTCGCATGCCGGCTGAACTGGTGAGATCCCAGTACCAACGGTTAGAGTCCGGATGAAAGAGGCAGGTGATCTTATGTCTGAACAGTCGCAGCATATCCATTTTGAGAACACGAATAGGTGGAGCACCAAACAGCTCGTTACCATGGCGTTGATGTGCGCCTTGGGCGCCCTGTTTATGTACGTGCAGCTGCCTATCCTTCCTTCGGCGCCGTTTTTGACGTATGACCCGTCGCTGGTGCCGGCGATGGTGTGCGGGTTTGCGTATGGTCCTGGCGCCGGCACTGCTGTTGCCGCTATGGCTATCGTTATCCATGCGCTCACCACGGGTGACTGGGTCGGCGCGCTTATGAACCTGGTTGCCACGCTGGGCTACATTCTGCCTGCGGCTATCGTCTATCAGAAGATGCATACCTATAAGGGTGCCGTGATTGGCCTGGTGCTCGGCGTTATTGCCGCTACGGCGTTGTCTATGGTCGCAAACCTTACCATTGGCGTTTGGTTCTGGTATGGCTCGGTCGATGTGATCGCCCCGCTCATGATTCCTGCCGTACTGCCGTTCAACCTTATCAAGACCGTGCTTAACTCGGTGTTGACGCTGGTGGTGTATAAAGCAGTTTCCAACCTCATCACGCCTAAAAAGGACCAGGTCAAAGGGCGCGCATGATTGAGTGTCGGGGCGTTTCCTTTAGCTATGACGGTGCCGTGTCGGCACTCGATGGTGTCGATCTGAGGATCGAGGACGGGGAGTTTTTCTGCATCCTCGGTGGCAATGGGTCGGGCAAGTCGACGTTTGCCAAGCATCTGAATGCGTTGTTGCAACCCGATGCGGGCACGGTACGCATCAACGGCATGGATGCGTCCGACCCCGAGCTGGTTTACGACATTCGTTCGACCGCGGGCATGGTATTCCAGAATCCCGACGACCAGCTGGTGGCAACGCTTGTCGAAGATGACGTTGCGTTCGGTCCCGAAAACCTTGGCGTGCCATCGGCGCAAATTGCGCAGCGCGTACGCGAGGCGCTGAAGGGCGTGGGCCTGGTGGGCTTTGAGCGCCATGAGACCCACGCGCTTTCGGGCGGACAAAAGCAGCGCGTGGCGCTTGCCGGCGTGCTCGCCATGGAACCGCGCGTGCTCATTTTGGACGAGGCGTCCTCGATGCTCGATCCGCGCGGACGCAAGGGCCTTATGAAGGCCTGTCATGCGCTCCACGATCGCGGCATGACTATCGTGATGATTACGCACTTTATGGAAGAGGCCGCCGAGGCCGATCGTGTCGCGGTGTTTCGGGCGGGGCGCGTTGCCATGCTCGGTACGCCCGAGGAAATCTTGACGCGGGCGGACGAACTTGCGCAGCTCAACTTGGATATGCCGGCGTCGTGCTGTCTAGGTAGGGCACTTCGTGCGAAGGGCGTGTCCGTTTGCGCGCAGGTGCGTGAGGCGGATATGGTCGCCGAGATTGCGCAGGCTTATGCCGAGCGGAGTGGGGCAGGCACCGCGGGGCAGTCTTCCGCATCCCAGTTGGAAATCGCTGACGGCACTGTTCCGGTAGACAACGAGGGCAACGCGTCGGAGCCCGTCATAGAGCTATCCCATGTTTCGTACAGTTATTCGCTCAGTCCGCGCGAGCGCCGCCGCTGGCATAAGCGCTCGGCCACTGCGGGCAAATCGAGCAAACAGGCTCTCTGGGGAAACGACCCCAGCAGCCCGTGGGCACTGCGCGACGTGTCTTTGACGGTGCGTCGCGGCGAGTTCCTGGGGCTAGCAGGCCATACCGGTTCGGGTAAATCCACACTGGTCCAGCACCTCAACGGATTAATCCGTCCGCAGGAGGGGAGCGTTTGCGCGCTGGGGCTCGACCTATCAAGCAAGAAAGACGCCGCCGCGGTTAAGGCTAAGGTCGGCGTGGTGTTTCAGTATCCCGAGCGCCAGCTGTTTGCCGAGACCGTGGTGCAGGACGTGGCATTTGGTCCGCACAACCTTGGCCTGTCGCAAGAGGAAGTCGCGCGCCGCGTTGCGTCATCGCTCACTCGCGTGGGCCTCGACCTTGCCACGATAGGCGACAAGAGTCCCTTTGAACTCTCGGGCGGACAGCAGCGGCGCGTGGCGTTTGCCGGCGTGCTCGCTATGGAGCCCGAGGTCCTGGTACTCGATGAGCCCATGGCAGGTCTCGATCCGGCGGCCCGCAGGGATTTCCTGGAGCTCATTGGCCGTCTTCATGATGAGGGCCTGACCGTTGTCATGGTTTCGCACAGTATGGATGACCTGGCCAATTGCTGCGACCACATCGTTGTGATGAACGAAGGCGCGGTGTTTGCCGAGGGCACGCCCGCTCAGGTTTTTGCGCATGCGGATGAGCTTAAATCGATTGGTTTGGGCGTTCCCGCTGCCCAACGCATGGCGCTGGCGCTTGCGGAAGCGGGCGTTCCGCTGCGTTGCGACGGGCTCTATACGGTTGAGTCGTTGGCCGACGAGTTGGCAGATTTGCTGATCGGTCGCTCAGACGGTTCTTCTAACGTCTCGGACAAGGCCAAATCTGAAACGATCGCGCGAGAGGAGGGCTGCTAATGGAGGCGTTTTCGTTTGGCAGCTACTATCCCGGCGATAGTGCAATCCACCGCCTGGACCCGCGAACCAAGTTGCTCTTGGGCTTTGTGTTTCTGATCACGACGCTCACGGTCAGTAGCTTCCGCGGACTGGTCCCGGTCGCAATTTTCATTGTGCTGATCTATACCGTGTCCCGGGTGCCGCTTCGCCGTGTCCTGTCATCGATGGCGCCGCTGCTGGCGATTGTCGTGGTGGTCGCGGTGCTCAACCTATTTACCGACCAGAGCGGGCTGATCCTGTGGCAGCTCGGCTTTCTGCAGATAAGCGAGGGCTCGCTGCATTCCGCCGGGTTTATGGCGTGCCGCCTGACCCTGATGATGGCCGGCATGAGCGCCATTACACTCACCACGCCCACGCTCGATCTCACTGCAGGCTTTGAGCGTTTGCTCGCGCCACTTGCGCGCGTGGGGCTCCCGGCACACGAGCTCGGCATGATCATGGGCATCGCGCTGCGCTTTATGCCGCAGTTTGCCACCGAGATGAAGCAGACGGCGGACGCGCAGGCAAGTCGCGGCGCGCGCGTGACGGGCGGTCCGCTCGGCGGTGTACGCATGCTCGCCAGCGTGGCAATTCCGCTGTTCACGGGTGTGTTTCGTCATGCCGAGACACTCTCTGCCGCTATGGATGCACGTTGCTACCATGGCGAGCAGGGGCGTACGCGACTGCATGCGCTTGCATTTTGCCGCGGCGATGCGTTGGCGGCGGTGGTGACGGCGTTGCTGCTCATCTGCGTCATCGCCATCAATCTTCAACTTGTTTAGGCGCGATTCGAGCGCAAGAAAGGGATTCCTATGACCGATATCGACCGCACGGCCCAACTCGAGCGCGCCTGCACATACCTCAGGCGCATCCCCGCGTGGTTTCTGGCTACGACTGATGCGAACGATGGGCATCAGCCGCGCGTAAGGCCGTTTTCGTTTGCCATGGTCGATAACGGCAAGCTGTGGTTTTGCACGTCGCGCGACAAGGACGTGTGGGCAGAGCTCGGCGCGAACCCCAAGTTTGAGCTTTCGGGCTGGAAACCGGGGGAGTGCTGGATCGTATTGACCGGCGAGGCTGCGCTCGAGGACGATGCGGTAGTGAGCGACCGCGTTCGCGAAGCTGGCTTTAAACACATGGTGGGCATTGGCGAGAATCACGAGAGCGCCAACGACGGTCGCCTTGCGTTTTTCTCGGTTCGCAATATCGTCGCCCGCTTCTGCGATATCGACGGCAGCGAAGAGCGTCTGGAGCTCTAGCGCGTCTCAAATTAACTACCCGTTCCAAATTGGCTAGTGA
>UQUX01000152.1 GCA_900544425.1 uncultured Collinsella sp. | reverse complement strand
TCAATAACTATAACGGCCGCCGCGAGACTTATTACAGCAGCAACGTACTCTACCATCACCGCACGGGCGAATGGACGCAGGATTCCGAGGGCTTTTGGCGCGATTCCGATGGCTACTACGTCGTGGCCGCGGGCGATAAGGCCCAAGGCTCCACGTTTACCGGCTCCAAGGGTGAGTGCAAGGTCTATGACTCCGGCTGCGCTGCCGGAACCACCGACTACTATACCGGTTGGTAATCTGCCATAAGCCAATAGGACATGACGGGCGGGCGTCTTTACCGAGCCTTTGGGCAACGTAAGGGCGCCCGTTTTTTGTGCGTGCTTGAGTTAACAGAGCGCTTACCGTGGCAGTACGCCGCGCATATGGGCGCGGGGCACACTAAGTCACGAGAAACAAAGTCTTTCTCGTGGAGGAAGTGGTCTTGTGAACGCTCGAGATATCGCCGTTGCCGCCGTTGCATTGACGCTTGGTTGCCTTGGTCCTACGGCCGCGCTCGTCGCGGGTATGCAGGGGTCTTGTGGGGCTGCCTCTATCGTGGTCGGTGCGTTGATCGCGGCTGCGCTGCTGGGAAGTGCGGGTGTAGTTCTTTGCCGCGATGGCGAGGACGAGGTGCCTGAGTCGCAACGCTAACTGTTGTGAGGTTGCTGCCGGACATAGACGAAGATGAAAGCCGCCGCAGGGGAAAGGTTCCCTTGCGGCGGCTTTGCTGTTGAGCCTGTTGACGTGGTGAGCCGGGCGTTACCAGCTTTTCTCGATATCGCGGATGCGCTGATAGAGCCAATCGTTTTGCGGCACTTGGATATCGTGTTTGACGGCCAGGCGGCAAATGGTGCCCGCGAACTCCTCGACTTCGGTTTTTCGTTGCGCGATGCGGTCCTGCGCCATCGAGGGCATACCGGTGGGGTTGATTCCCTCGATGAGGTGCACCATCTGCGTCAGGTCTGCCTCGGTCAGCTCAATGCCCTCGGCGTTGGCGACCGCAAGCGTTTCGCGCATGGCAGAAACAAAGCAGCGACGCTGCTCGGAGTCCGGCTCCGTGGCGCTTCCGTAGGTCCCGCCGTAGGCCATGCACGTCTGGTTGATGCCGTCGTTGAGCATGAGTTTGGCCCACATGCGGTGCGCAACGTCGCTCTCGACGGTATGGGCGATGCCGCAGCGCGTGTAGAGCTCGTCGATGGCGGTGACGGTTGCGAGCTCGGTGCCGGCCGCCGCGCCAAAGCGGATTTCGCCCGCATTGGTAAAGGTGAGCTCTCCGTTGAGGAACACGGCGTCCATGCCCTGGCAAATACCAAGAACGGTATGCTCCCAGCCAAAGCGCTCGGCAATCTTCTGCTCGCTCGTAATGCCGTTGCACAGCGAGGCGATGAGCGTATTGGGCCCCACGACGCGCTCCATAGTCTTGAGCGCCACATCGAGTCCAGTGGTCTTGACCGTGAGAATGACCAGATCGGCGGGCACTGCCTCGCTGACACGGACGGATTTGAGCGCACAGGGCTTGCCGTTGACGGTGAGCGCATCGCTCGCGTGACGCTCAAAACGTGCGTCATCCATAACGTATTCGACGGCGTCGTTGCCGAGCGCCCTGGCGATCATGCTGCCGTAGAGCAGGCCGACGCCGCCCTTGCCGATAAAGGCGACCTTGTTGATCTGCATGCGAATCATCTCCCCATATAAAAGGCGCCCGCGTAAGGGGCGCCTGATGGATTGTATGTCGCCGGGGCGTTTGGTAAGCGCGTGGGGCTGCTGTTATGAAAAAGAAACTATTGCACTGTGCGCTTATGCCGCGGGACAGATCGCAAAAACACGCGCAGGGTATCCGACGCCATCGCGCACCTTGGGGAAGGTGCAGAAGATGACAGCGCCTGTGGCGGGAAGTTCGTCTAGATGGTCCATGACCTCGATCTGATAGCGGTCGACCGAGAGGATGTACTGCTCGCCGGGGTAGGGGCGTTCTCACGCGTGGTCACGCTTGCCTCCTTTCATCGGGCTTTTTGCTGATGTTAAAGCGGTGCCGTGACAGCTCGATTTCTGCTGCGTTACGATACGTTCTCGATTGCGATTCCACGATGTTTCGGCTGCGTGACCATTGTGTTTCGCCTTGTCGGGGCGCTGATGGCGAAGGGAGGGGCCGTGCAATACCGCGTTGACCCCAAAAGTGGTAACCGAATATCCGCTCTGGGTCTGGGCTGCATGAGGTTTCCCGGTGCGCCGGGACGTCCGGATGCGAAGACAGCCGATGCCATCATTTCCCGTGCGGTGGAGCAGGGGATTAATTATCTGGACACCGCGTATCTCTATCCCGGTAACGAGGCGTGCGTGGGCGCCTCGCTTGAGCGCTTGGGGCTGCGTGACCGGGTGTTGCTGGCGACCAAGTTGCCGCATGCTTCGTGCAAGTGCGCGGAGGATTTCGACCGGTTCTTCGATGAGCAACTGCGGCGCCTGCGGACCGACCATATCGACTATTACCTCATGCATAACATTACCTCGCCCGCCCAGTGGGAACGTGTGGTGGCGTTGGGCATTGAGGACTGGATCGCTCGTCAAAAGGCGGTGGGGCGCATTCGCCAGATCGGTTTTTCGTACCACGGCAGCGCGGCGGACTTCCTCACGATGCTCGATGCGTATGAGTGGGACTTTTGCCAGATCCAGTACAATTACGCTGGAGAGCGATATCAGGCGGGAACAGCGGGGCTCATGGCCGCCGCCGAGCGAGGCCTCGCGGTGTTTGTGATGGAGCCGCTTTTGGGCGGACGCTTGGCAGGCAAATTGCCTCCGCGGGCGCGCGCTGTTCTCGACGGTGCATGCGACCGGCATTTGCATACGCCTGCCGCTTGGGGGCTCTCGTGGGTGTGGAATCATCCCCAGGTGACCATGTTGCTTTCTGGTATGACCGATACCGCGCAGGTGGATGAGAATTCGTCACTGGCAGACCTCGCGTTGCCGAATTCGATGACTGCCAACCAGCTCGACACGATCGCGCACGTGCTGGATGAGTTTGAAAAATCGAATCGCGTGCCCTGCACGGGATGCGGCTACTGCATGCCATGTCCCAAGGGTATTAACATTCCCGGCTGCTTTGCCGCTTACAACGCGAGCTACGCGCACAGCTGGTTTACGGGGCTGTCTCAATACTTTACGGCGAGCGCGGTGCGCACGAGCGAGCCCAAGCTGGTGAGCAATTGCGTCAAGTGCGGCAAATGCACGCGCCACTGCCCGCAGCATATCGATATCCCCGAGCGTCTCGATGACGTGCGCCGGCGCTTCCAGCCGGGCCCCGTAACGGCCATGCTTAAGGCCTTCGGCAAAACGCGCTCCTGATGCCCCTTTTATAACTTGTGGTGGAATAGTTCCTGTTTGCGGCAGAATAGGGACCAAACAGGAACTATTTCACCGCAACTGATGGGAGGCTATCGTGGGTGACCGAGGTTTACGTAATGATTCGCGTGAGGTTCGTTGGGGCATTTTGGGCGCCGGGCACATTTCGCATCGATTTGCATCGTCGCTCAAGGAGGTGGACGGGGCACGGCTTGTGGCTGCGGCCGGCCGCACTCCTGCACATGTCGAGGAATTTTGCCGAGCGTTTTCGATCGATGCTGCGCATGGCCATGCCTCGGTCGACGATAACGGCGATGCGGCTTATGACGCGCTGATCGCCGACCCCGATGTCGATGCAATCTACTTGGCTCTTCCGCATGGCATGCATACGCGTTGGGCCTGTCGCGCGCTGCGCGCCGGAAAGGCCGTGCTGTGCGAAAAGCCGGCCGTTTTGAGTGAGGAAGAGGCTCTCTCGATTGCCTCCATCTCTCGCGAGCGCGGCGTGCTGTTTATGGAGGCGATGAAGAATCGGTTTTGCCCGATGCACACTCGCGTGAAGGACTTGCTTGCGTCGGGTGAGCTTGGCCGTATTGTCTCGATTGAAAGCGTGCAAAAGCTCGATTACGGCGAGTTTCCTTCGGGCTATCTGCTTGATCCGTTGCAGGGCGGCTGTCTATATGACATGGGCTGCTATGCGGTCGGTTGGTTTGAGGATTTGCTCTCGGGCGCGTGCGAGGTTTCGTCCCGTGAAGTTCGCTGGCGTGACGTATCAGGCGGCCGCGTCGATTGGGCCGACGAGATCCA
>UQUX01000151.1 GCA_900544425.1 uncultured Collinsella sp. | reverse complement strand
CGCTTGCTCCAACGTGGGAGCGGACTGATAAACGGACATGGGACTCCTTAACTAGCGACGCTTGCGCGACAGGAAGCGCGCAAACAGGTTGAAGGCCAAAATGATCACCATCAGCAAGAGCGCGGTGCCGTAGGCTGCGTTCATGTTGATGCCGTCGTTGGCAAGCAGGTACAGATGGACCGTCATGGGGCGGCCGGAATCGAGCGGCGAAATAGGTAGATTGATGGCCTGGCCCATGGTGTAAAGTACAACCGCGGTCTCGCCGATGGCACGGCCGATGGCAAGGACGATGCCGGTGGCGATGCGGCCAAAGGCGGAAGGAAGCACGATCTTGGAAACGACCTGCCACTTAGTGGCGCCCAAGCCATATGCGCCCCAACGGATATAGCGCGGCACGGCGCGAATAGCCTCCTCGGTGGTGCGCATGACGATAGGCAGCATCAGAAGCGCCAGCGCCAGGGCAGCCGAGACCATCGAAAGGCCCAGGCCCATGGCCTCGACAAACAAGGCGTAGCCAAAGAGACCCATAACGATGGAGGGCACCGAGGCCAAAGCATCGGCAGCATAACGGATGAGCTCGACGACCTTGCCCTGTTTGGCGTACTCGGCCAGATAGACGGCCGCTAGCACGGCGACCGGCGTACAGATGAGCATGGCGAGCGCCGTCACGTAGATGGTCGAGACAATCGTAGGCCAAATGCCGCCCTCGGCGTTGACACCCTGGGGCCAACCGAAGATAAAGTCGAGCGAAATATGCGGTAAGCCATTAACAACCACGTAGGCGATGATAGCGACCAGCACAAGCGTGGTGATGTAGGCCGCGGCGCGGAACACGCCGAGCATGATCTTGTTTGACAGGTCCTTGTTGATACGGCCCTTCTTACCGTGGGAAAGGGCACGCTTGATGCGCTCGCGCGACGAGGTCGTATCGACCGTCGTGTCAACGGAATCGGACATAGCCTACCCCCTCTTCTTCTTGGAAATCAGACGGACGATGCCCACCAGCATGGCGGAGATGATAAACAGGACCACGCCCATGCCGAACAGAGCCGAGCGGTGCAGGCCCGAGGAATAGCTCATGTCGAGCGCGATCTGGCTCGTGAGCGTCGAGATGGGGCTCGCAATGCTGTCGGGAATAACCGGAGCGTTACCCACGACCATGAGCACGGCCATGGTCTCACCGATGGCACGGCCCATACCCAGCACGATGGCATCAACGATACCCAGTTTGGCGGCAGGTAGCACGACCTTATAGATGGTCTGCCACTTAGTAGCACCCATGGCATACGATGCCTCGCGAATGCCCATGGGAATGGAATTGAGGGCATCGATGGTAAGCGTCGTGATGGTAGGGACGATCATGATGGCGAGCACGAACCACGCTGTCAGCGCACCAAAACCAAGACCACCGGTCAGTTGTGCGATAAACGGGCGGATGATGATCATGCCAAAGAAGCCGTAGATGATGGAGGGTATGCCCGCCAGCAGGTCAACGGCGGGGCTGATGAGCTTGCGCACGCGCTTGCTGGCAATCTCGACCAGGTAAACGGCCGTACCCACGCCCAGCGGCACGCCCATGGCGAGCGCACCGACGGTCACCAGACCCGAGCCGGCAAGCAGCGACAAGATGCCGTAGTGGCCCTCGGAAGGCGCCCACGTAAAGCTAAAGAAGTCCGCCAGACCGATGTCAGTAAAGACGGGCAGCGCCGAGTACGTGGTAAAGACAAAAATCAGGATGACGGTAACGACCGCCAAGAACGCGCAGGCAAAGAAGATCCACTGCAGCGCCTTCTCCTTGATATAGGTACTGCGCGATACGAGCGCCAGCTCGCGCTTCTTGGGCGTCTGAACATTCTGCTCAGTCTGGGAGTTTTCCTGTGCTTCCATGCTACTCACTCCCCTTCTCGTCGTTGGTGACGGGAATAAAGCCCGCCTCGCGAATCTGCTTGTCCATCTTTTCGGACGTCACATAGTCGATGTAATCCTGCGCCTGCTGCGAAGGCGCACCCTTCACAAAGAAGTAAAGGTCGCGCGAGATGGGATAGCCGCCACTCGCGACCGTCTTCTCGGACGCCTCAACATGATTGACCGAGACGGCCTTGACCGAGGTCTTGGCGTTGAGGCTATCGACGAAGCCCAGCGAAATGTAGCCGATGGCCCCACGCGAACGAGATACCACGTCGCGCACCTGGCCCGTACCCGAAAGAACAGCCGAGCGGCGATCGAACGGCGTGCCATCCATCACGATGGTACGGAAGGCCTCGCGCGTACCGGACGCCTCGTCTCGGTTGATGACCTGAATCCTCAGGTCCTCGCCACCGACCTCTTTCCAATTGGTAATCTTGCCGGCGTAGATATCGCGGAGCTGCTCGGTCGAGAGGTTATCGACCGGGTTATCGTCGTTCACGATGACCGCGATACCGTCGTGGGCAATTACGATGGGGGTCAGGCCCAGATCCTGTTCGTCGGCATTGAGCCCACGGGAGGAGCTGGCGATATCGGCCGTTCCGGCGCTGACGGCCTCGATGCCAGCGGAAGAACCCAAACCGGAAACGAGCACGTCGATGCCGGTCTCCTCCTTAAAGCCCTCGGCCGCAATCTCGGCGATAGGAAGGCAGGTCGTGGAGCCAGCGACGGTAATGGAAGAGGTAGAAGATCCCGAAGAACAGGCACACAGCGTAAGTGTAAGCACAGCGGCGCTCAGGACCGATACGATCTTTCTCATAGCATCACGCCGATCGCAGCATGGCGCCCACAGGTGCCGTCCTCGTTACGGTAGGAATAAAAGCGGTCGTTCTGACGCACGGTCGAAAGCTGGGTATCCACGATATCATCCGCGTCGACACCGACATCTACCAGCGCCTCGCGAATGGCAGCGGAAAGATCGAGCATGCGAGAGGTACTCGCATCGATGCAAGAGAACTCGGCGGCAAAGCGATCCATGAGTTCCTGGGATACCTCATATTCGTCACCCAAGATATGGGGGCCGATATAGGCGGAAACGTCGCCCGCATCGCAGCCGGCAGCATCGCAAAGCGCCTGGCACGCCTTGGCAGAAATACGTGCAATCGTGCCCTTCCAACCGGAGTGCACCACGGCAAATCCGCCAGGGGCCACCAGCACCACGGGAACGCAGTCGGCAAAGCAGAGCAGCACGGGCACGTTATGCGCCGTACAGACGATGGCATCGCAGCCCGCGGCAATCTGCTCGCGGACGTCCTCAAGGTCATCGGCGCCATTCGAGGTCACCGCAACGATATGGTCACCATGGACCTGATTGGGAACGAGCAGGTTGTGCTCGCACTCCGCGGCACCCATAGCCTCGAGTGCGCGGCGACGATTTTCTTGAACAGCAAAGGGATCATCGCCAACATGCGAGCCCAAGTTGAGTGAGGAGTACGCATCTTCGGAAACGCCACCGGCGCGCTCGGTGAAGGCAAAGCGAACATCGGATGTCGCGCCCTCCACCAACGTAACTCCATCATGGTCGACACGCGAAACTTTGTCCGCACGTGCTGCCATACTAAAGCCTCCTAATAACACAAGTACCGCGGCATCGCCGCTACAGCCCGCGTTTATACGGCTGTCATACTTCTCTAAAAGGATACCTGCTGCGCTGGAGGCAATCGTAAAGGGAACGTAAAGAGATTGGAGGTTCTAGTTTACAAAGTCGAAATAAAAAGGGCGCGTCCATACGGACACGCCCCTGTGCACAACAATGCAAAGAACGACTTAGAAGCTACCGCGCTTCAGGAAGTCGGGAAGCTCGAACTGATCGTTGCCGAAGTTAGGAAGCTCGGTGCCACCGACGTTGCGGGTCGGAGCGGCCTGAGCCGGGCTCGTGGCAGGAGCGGTGCGCTGCGGCTCAGCGGAGGCAGCGGCCTTGCTCTGAGACTGCTGAGCAGCAAAGAGCTCGTCCTGACGGTTGACGTTGGAGTCGGAGAAGCCCGTAGCGATGACGGTGATGCGGATCTCGTCCCCGGCGTTCTCGTCGGTGGCGCACCCGATGATGATGTTGGTATCGGCTTCGCCGAGCGCGTCATTGATGTAGGCGGACGCGTCGTTGAATTCTTCAAAGAGCAGATCTTCGTTGGCCGTAATGTTGATGAGCACCGCCTTGGCCCCGGCGATGGACACATCTTCCAGAAGCGGGCTGGTGA
>UQUX01000150.1 GCA_900544425.1 uncultured Collinsella sp. | reverse complement strand
AGGCTCGCGTACTCGCCACCCGCCTCGACGAGCTGCGTATGCGTGCCGTCCTCGACAATCTCGCCATCGGCCAGCACCACAATGCGGTCAAGCGCCGCCACGGTGGACAGGCGGTGCGCCACCACAATGGAGGTGCGGCCGCGCATCAGATTCTCGAGCGCCTCCTGCACCAACGCCTCGGACTCGCTGTCCAAGGCAGACGTCGCCTCGTCGAGCACCAGAATCGGCGCGTCGGTTAGGATGGCGCGGGCGATAGCCACGCGCTGACGCTGACCGCCAGAGAGCTTGACGCCGCGCTCGCCCACCATAGTGTCAAAGCCACGGGGCAAGCGGTCGATAAACTCGGTCGCATTAGCCAAGCGAGCCGCCTCGCGAATCTGCTCATCAGTGGCGTTGGGACGACCGTAGGCAATGTTTTCGCGAATGGAGCGGTGGAACAGCAGCGCCTCCTGCGGCACGTAGGCAACCTGACGGCGCAGGCTCTGCTGCGTGCAGCGCGAGACGTCCTGGCCGTCCACGAGCACGCGGCCGCCCTGTACATCGTCCAGGCGCAACAACAACTTGGTGAGCGTCGTCTTGCCCGAGCCCGATTTGCCCACCAGGCCCACGCGCTGGCCCGCCGCCACATGAAGTGTCAGGTCATCGAACACGCTCTCGCCCGCCGCAGCGTCACGGTACGCAAAGCTCAGCTGCTCAAAATCAATCGCGCCCTCGGTCACTTTGAGCTCGGGGGCGTCCGGGTCATCTGCCACCAAACGTGGCTCGTCCAGCACGCGCGTCATCTCGGCCGCATCGCCGAGCGCGCGGTTGATGCGCTGCATCATGGAGCTTACGTAGTTCAGGCGCATGGTGAGGTTATAGGTGTAGGTAAAGATCATGACGAGCGAGCCGGCCGAGATGCCAAACCACGCGTTGCCGCCCGCCACGAATACGCTCACCACGGCCATGGTGATGACGATAAGACCCGAGGTCGTAAAGTTGCGCTGCATCATGGCGTGCATCGAGACCGTCTCGGCATCGCGCGCGGCACGATCAGCGGCGTCGAACAGATCACGTTCAAAGTCCTCGCGCCCGCAGGTCTTGACGGCCAAGATGTTCGTGACCGCGTCGGAGAGCACGCCCGAGAGCTTGTTCTGCGCGGCGGACGTCGCGGCCGAAAGCGGCATGATGCGCTTGTACATAAGCCAGACAAACGCGATGTAGACGGCCATGATGCACACCAGGATCACGGTAAACGTCGGCACCACCGGGGCGAGCGCCGCCACCGTGCAGATGACCGAGGTGATGGTGGGGATGAGCGAATACACCGTCACGTCGACCAGCCCCGTATAGCCGCTCATAAAACGGCTCGTCTGGCTCACGAGCGATCCGCCAAAGCGGCTGGTGTGAAATGTCATGGATTGATTGGAGAGCGTGTCGAAGCACAGGCGCGCCAGGTGATAGTTGCCCGCAATCTCGAGCTTGTAGACGGTGTAGTCCTGCAGCTTGGAGAGGATTTGGCCCACCAGGTTAACGAGTACGAGCGCCAGGATATAGGGGCCGAAGACCTCAAACACCTGATCACCCGCCACGGGACCGGCTTGAACGCGGTCGACAATGAGGGCCATCACATAGGTATTGGCAAACGTCAGCAAAAAGATGTAGCCCGCCGACGAGAACACCGAGAGAAAGACAATCAGCGGCTGCGTGCGCGTGACACCCCAAAACCGCTGCAGCGTGCGGCGCACGGTGGAGCGTTTCAGCGGACTGGTGTTTCTCTGAGACATGGGCTTCCTTTCGCGTCTGATAGGGCGAAACGCCATTGTTGCACACTAAAGCGCACTTCAGGCAAGCGCGATGTGAAAGGCAGCGGGGTGCCCGCGTTTGCGCCGGTGCCCCGCTGCCTTGTTGCAATTAGTCCTCGTCTTCTTGGTCTGTGGAAAGGCCCGCGGGCGTGAGTCCCAAGATCTCATCGGCTTGGTCGGCGTCTTCCAGCGCGTCGATATCCTTGAGTTTGCGCTCCATGACGTTGGTGCGCGTGGTGATAATGCCCTCGACCGTTTTACCCGCGGTCTCGATCTGCTGCTGGGCGCGGCGCAGCGCCTTTTGATAGCGCGGCAGCTCGGCCTTGACGGCGGAGAGCACTCGCAGTACATCGTCGGTGCGTTTTTGCAGCCTAAACGTCTGGTAGCTCATCTGCAGGCTGTTGAGAATGGCCGCCATGGTGCTGGGGCCGGCAACGTTGACGTGATAGTCGCGGCCCAGGGTCTCGATAAGCCCGGAGCGGCTGACGACCTCGGCGTACAGCCCTTCAAACGGCACGAACATGATGCCAAAGTTGGTCGTTGCCGGCACACTCAGGTACTTTTCGCAAATGTCCTTTGCCTCGCGCTTGACCATGGTGTCGAGCGTCTTGCGCGCAGCCGCCACGGTCTCCGCATCGCCCGACTCCTGCGCGTCGAGCAAGTGCTCGTACGCGTCGCCCGGGAATTTGGAGTCGATCGGCAGCAGCACGGGATCGCCCTCGTCCACCGGCAGCTTGACGGCAAACTCAACGCGCTCCGAGGCGCCGGGCTTGGTGGCGACGTTTTCCAGATACTGGTCGGGCGTAAGGATGTCCGCCAGAATTGCACCCAGCTGCACCTCGCCCAAAATGCCACGCGCCTTCACGTTGCCCAGCACGCGCTTAAGGTCGCCCACGCCGGTGGCGATGGACTGCATGTCGCCCAGGCCCTTGTACACGGCCTCGAGCTGGTCGCTCACCTGCTTAAACGATGCCGACAGTCGGTCGTTGAGCGTGCGGGAGAGCTTCTCGTCCACCGTCGCACGCATTTGATCGAGCTGCACGTTGTTGTCTTTGCGGATGGCGCCCAGCTGAGCATCGACCGTTTCGCGCACCTTGTCCAGGCGATGCTCGATACCCTCGCGGTTGGCACCGAGCTGTTGGGCCGTCTCGCGGCGCAGGTCATCCATCCGGTCACCAGCTTGCGAAAACTCACGTGCGATGGTCAGGTAACGTTGCTGCTCCACGGCCGCATCTGTCGTCTGCTGCTGCGCGATGGCATTGGCCGTGCGGCGAGTTTCGGCCAGCGCGACGTTCAGGGCATCGAGCGCGCTGTTGGCCTGCTCGAGTGCTGCCAGCGTTTCCGCGCTACTGTCGCCACGCTCCCGCAACTCGGCACGCAGGCTCTTGAGCTGGAGGGCGCAAGCCACAGCAACCCCCACCGCCACCAAGGCGATCACAACAAGCACAATATCAATAGCAGACATAAACTCCGCCCAACAAACCCAATCGAGCACCAATCAAAACCGCGATCAATCTTACCCCGCCACACGCACCGGGCGCCCGGCGCCTTCTTGGGTGCTTCTCTCTTCCGCATATTCCATAATACGGCGCGCTGTCTTCCTGCTCACCTTTGAGTCATCACCGGCTAAGTATGCGTAAACGTTTCCCTTATTCAGGTGCAGAGCACGGCAGAGGCCATAGCGCGTTTCACCCGATTCCTCTAATGCTTCCAGCGTTTTCTTTCTCATCAGGGCGTTCACCCTTCTGTCGACCGCCGGCTTTTCCTTCACCGCTCTATACGCACGCCAAACGTTGGCATAACGATTAGGAAGTTTGTCCTCGGCGCATAGAGATGCCAGGCTACCCGTTTGGGCGTACAAGGACAAAACGCCTCGGTAACCCTCTTCCATCCACAAACCCTCGGATAAGCCCAGAACGTATTCGGCTTTACCCTGTGCCAAAGCGAGCAAAAACAGGGGCTCCGCCACGCGCGGCGCAACCGTCGTCGCTTGCTTAACCAGTTTTCTAAAACTGAGCGACTGCTGTCCGGATAGCTCTCGGCAATAGCCTTTTAAGAATCCCTCAAAGGTCAGATTCAACCGAGCACCTCCTTTTTGTATTGGCTGTATGCGCAGACCATCTCTTGATAACTCCGCTCCGAAGGCGACGACGCCAGCGCCTCGCCCTCGTCGAATATAAGCCGTTCGAGCAGTCCCCAATCAAGTCGGTCGACGAATGCCTGGCTATGAAGATCGACGATGTCGTTCGGGCGGTAGGCATAGAGCTTCATTACCGCCAGGTCCTCCAAGGATGGCGTAAAGTACCTGATAAAACGCGCCCCAATATGAACTGCACCCCAAAACTTGGACGGCTTAAATAAGAACTACGCCGCAAGGGACT
>UQUX01000149.1 GCA_900544425.1 uncultured Collinsella sp. | reverse complement strand
CCCCCGCGGTTGAGGACGCCGGCGAGCTCCAGCGCAAATGGGCCGAGGTCGTCGAGCGCGTCAAGGCTCGTCAGGCCTCCTACGCAGGGCTTTTGCTCAACGCCCGCGCCACGGCCGACGACGGCTCCAAGCTCACGGTCTCGTTCCCCGCGGGTTCGACTTTTGCCATCAAGATGCTCGGTCGCGCCGATACGCAGTCGGTGGTCCTGCCGACGGTCTGCGCGGTCTTCGGTCGTCGTACCGTCGACTATGTCCTGGATGGGGGTGGCGCGCCGGCTCCTCAACATGAGGAGCATTCTCCATCTGCACGGGCTGCGGTATCTGCGGACCCGCAACCCGTGTCCTCGGTGCCCCCTGCATCCTCGAGCGCCAGCGCGACGCAGCCAAAAGCGGCGCCGGTAGCGGCACCGACCCCGTCGGCGCCTGAACCCGCTGCGCCCAAACCGGCTGCTCCGATCCCCGCGCCCAAGTCCGCTGCCGCGCCTGCGCCCAAGTCATCCGACCTGGCCAAGGCCCCTTGGCTGCGCTCCGACAACCCTGCCGGTGCTCCTGCCACGGGCAAGCTCCCGACCGAGCCCGCGCCCCGAGCGCCCGAGCGCGCGTCCGTCCCCATGGCTCAGCCGCCTGCGCAGGCTGCGCCATGGGAATCCGAGCAGGTGCCCTACGACGATGCTATGGTCGGTGGTTTTGCTGCCGATGCCGGCGGGGACGATCTGCCCCCGTTCGACGTGCCGGGTGCGGCGTCCGCGACCAAGGCCGCTGCTGTGGCACCCGCAGCCTCTGCAAACGACGACGTCCCCGCCGCTCCCTGGGAATCCAATCCCGGTGCTGGCAGCCCCTTCGGCCATCAGGGCGCAGCCCCGAGCATCCCGCAGACCGAGGACGAGGCCAAGGCCCTCATCCGCAGCGTCTTTGGCCAGGCCACCATCTTCAAGCCGGTGGAGTAGCTGCGCAGGCGGGTATACTGCTCAAGAAGAGGACCCCTTGTCCGGGCGCATCTGTATTTCGGACATGTGTAGTGTGGTGCCGCGTATGTCGCATTTGAGCAGACAGGTGCGTGACGGTCGGCCTAGGATGCTGAGGTCGATACGATACGTCGCATGGCTGTCCGTGTACTCGATTTGCTCGGCGTTAATGGTTGCTCCGATTGCCAAATAAACGCCTAGCTCGGCATCGACAATCTTGAAGTCCTTTATCTTGACCTTGAGCTCTTGGTAAAGGGACGGGCTGTTGTAGTAAACGGTCCGGGTCCCGTCGGTGCACTCATCGGTCGCTTCCCATTTGACGACGGGCTGGTCCGAGCTGGCTATCAGCAGTTCTGCTCCAAAGGCTATAGCATGGGTGATGACAACCAGTAATGCCCAGCCGACAAAGAGATAGAGAACCACATATGCAACGGGGTGTTTTGAGCGGATGTTTTGGAGCGCGTCGGGGGCATTCATGGGGGCACCTCAAAATTGCTGTCTGTGGCAATCAAATTATACCCTGCCATCATGAGCGCCGCCTCGAGCAGCGGTTCGGCATTTTGTTATCTAGCTGGATGCAGAAAATGTCGGATTCCGGCTCTACGAGATTTAGCTTTCAATATTATGCAGATGCGAATTATTCAACTTTGCATAATCTTGGGGGCGCATCACGCTCCAGGACATGTATATCGACTGAGGTAGCGTGTCCGCCCCGCTTGCTTGCCCCGCGCCGTGGTACGATTTTTGAGTTTGAAAGTCCCGCCGCGCTCCGGCTGCCTCTGCAGCTCGTCGCGCGGCCGCACGTAAAGGAGCCATCATGGCCGGTATGAACATGCAGCAGATGATGAAGCAGGCTCGCAAGATGCAGGAGCAGCTTGCCGCCGCGCAGGAGAACCTCAAGTCCCAGACCGTCGACGCCTCTGCCGGCGGCGGCATGGTCAAGGTGACCGTTAACGGCGAGATGGAGCTCGTCAACCTCACCATCGATCCCGATGCCCTCGATCCCGAGGACGTCGATATGCTGCAGGATATGATCATGGCTGCCGTCAACGAGGCCGTCCGCGGCGTCAACGAGCTCGCCAACAAGCAGATGGGCGCCATCACCGGCGGCCTCAACATCCCGGGCATGCCGTTCTAAGACACGCATATATATGAGTGCGAATCACAGTCTGCAAAAACTGCTCGATGAGCTGGGCCGTCTACCGGGCATTGGCCCCAAGTCGGCCCAGCGCATCGCCTATTACCTGCTCGAGACCGATGCCGAGGAGGCCCGCCGTCTGGCCGAGGCCATCCTGGAGGTTAAGCAAGAGGTCCACTTTTGCAGCCGTTGCTTTAACTACGCCACGGCCGACGAGTGCTCCATCTGCCAGGATTCGATGCGCGACACCACTCGCATTTGTGTGGTGGGCGAGCCGCGCGACGTCCAGGCAATCGAGCGCACGGGCAGCTATCATGGCCTGTACCATGTGCTGGGCGGCGTGATCAGTCCCATGGACAAGATCGGTCCCGAGCAGCTGCACATTCGAGAGCTGCTGGCACGCTTGGGCCACGAGGACATCCACGAGGTCATCATCGCCACCAACCCCAATATTGAGGGCGAGACCACGGCGAGCTATCTGGCCCGTACCATCAAGCCGTTGGGCGTCGAGGTGTCGCGTCTGGCAAGCGGCCTTCCCGTGGGCGGCGACTTGGAGTATGCCGACGAGCTTACGCTTGGCCGCGCCATCGAGGCCCGCCGCGCGATTTAGGTGGCGAGCCTGCTCCTGCCGTATGTTTTCCTCGCGACGCACGGGGTAGTCATAATTTCCCCGTGCGACTGTGAGTTTGTTGTGCAACAAAGATGCTTCGTATCCGCTTATCGCATGGATGCTTCCGCTCGCATCCTTAATTTGTCCATTCGTTGCGCAACCTTTTTGGTTCGCTGATACACTCAAATATGGATTCGAATGAATGCGCCGCTCCCGAGCGGCGTGTTTTTGTTGGAGGAGAACGCATGCGGCCCGGTGGCACTCAGACAAAGCGCGGCGCCGCGGTGCGCATACGACGCCGACTGGGCTTGGCGCCGCGGGCGTACGCACTGCTATCGTGCTCGTTGGTGCTGGTCATAGCTGGCGTTTCTGCCTATGGCATGACCGTGCCGTCCATGATGCAGGCGCATGCCGCACGCGAACCGCGCGTGGGGCATGAGGTCAAAAGCGATCTGGGCACCACGACTGGATATGCTTGGGCAAGTGTGGTCGGGCATATTGTGTTTGGCACCGACGATGCGGACGGCGCCGAGGCCCCGGACAACGAAGTCACGCTTGCCAATGGCAAAACCATCGTGCTCACCAACACCAAGATCATCGATCGATTGTCCAACAATAGCGTGGCGGCAACGGTGAATAAGGTCGAGCAGCAAAAGGAGCAGGACGCCCAGCAGTCCGGAAAGCCCGGTAGCTCGGATACTTCTGGCTCCGGCTCGGATTCATCGAGTTCGGGCGGCGGCTCTGGGTCGGGTTCCTCTACCGGAGGGTCTGGAAACGGCGGCTCGACGGGCGGCAACACTGACAACGATACAAACTCCGGTGGCCTTTCCGCTGCTGAGGAAGAGAGCATTCACAGTTGGCTTCTGACCAAGTACAACATGCTCGACGGCTATGTTTCTCGTGCCAATGACGTGGTCTCGACCTATAACTCTACGGGAGATCCCAGGCCGTGCGACAGCCTGGTCGGGGAGATGTTTGTCATTCGAGCCGAGTTCGGTCGTCAGACATTCTCGCCCCGGTCAAAGTGGTATCAGCAGTATGCCAATCTGTGGGGCTGTTACACCAACCTATGTCAATGGGTCGGCCATTACGGCGATGATGACGTCGCGCTCGGTAACTTCAACAATAACGTGGCGGCGCTTGCCCTATGATGACCGATCTTGCATCCACCACACCACAATCGCTCGGTCGCGATCCCATGGTCGGCCTGCGCCTGGCGCGTGTCGACGGGTTTGAGCCGGCCATTGCGCTCGGTCAGGACGAACTGCCTGCCTATCTGCGTCGTTTTACGATGCTGTTTGCCGACGATGCCACCATGCGCCGTGGCGGTATCGGCCGCGTGACGCGTGCCGTCAACGCCCAAGGCGAGGCCGTGGCACTCAAGCAGCTCATCTTGCCGACGCGCGATGAGTTTGACGACGATGCAACTCACGAGGCGCTGGTCGCCAAGTTCGAGGCGGCGTTTCGCGAGGAATACGAATGCCATCGCGCCCTTTCGGGCCTTAAGGGCTTTCCCCGCCTCTATGGCTGGGGCGAGGTCGACGGTGTGCCTGCAATTGTCATGGAATGGGTCGAGGGCGAGACGCTTGCCCGCTTGCGTTCGCGACTTGCCGTGGACGATGCC
>UQUX01000148.1 GCA_900544425.1 uncultured Collinsella sp. | reverse complement strand
CCAGCTTCCGGGCGGCGTCGTCCGCACGGTCGCCATGTCCTCGACCGACGGCCTGCAGCGCGGCCTCATCGCCACCGATACCGGTGAGCCCATGAAGATGCCCGTTGGTCCCAAGACGCTCGGCCGCATTTGGAACGTCATGGGCAAGCCCGTCGACGGCAAGCCCATGCCCGAGGTGGAGGAGTTCTACCCCATCCACCATGCAGCGCCCCGTTTCGACGAGCTCACCACCAAGACCGAGATCTTCGAGACCGGCATCAAGGCCGTCGACCTGCTCGAGCCCTACATCCGCGGCGGCAAGACAGGTCTGTTCGGCGGCGCCGGCGTCGGCAAGACCGTTCTGATCCAGGAGCTCATCAACAACCTCGCCCAGGAGCACGGCGGCACCTCGGTGTTCACCGGCGTCGGCGAGCGTACCCGCGAGGGCACCGACCTGTTCCTCGAGATGAGCGAGTCTGGCGTTATCGACAAGACCTGCTTGGTCTATGGTCAGATGAACGAGCCGCCCGGAGCGCGTCTGCGCATCGGTCTGGCCGGCCTTACCACCGCTGAGTACTTCCGCGATCGCGGCCAGGACGTTCTGCTGTTCATCGACAACATCTTCCGCTTCTCCCAGGCAGGTTCCGAGGTTTCCGCACTGCTGGGCCGTATGCCCTCCGCCGTTGGTTACCAGCCCACGCTGGCAACCGAGATGGGCGACCTCCAGGAGCGCATTACCTCGACCAAGACGGGCTCCATTACCTCCGTCCAGGCTGTCTACGTCCCCGCCGACGACCTGACCGACCCGGCGCCTGCCACGACGTTTACGCACCTCGACGCCACCACGGTTCTTTCGCGTAGCATTTCGTCGCTCGGCCTGTTCCCGGCTATCGACCCGCTCGCATCTTCCTCCGACGCTCTCGATCCCTCGATCGTCGGCGAGGAGCACTACCGTGTCGCCGTCAAGGTCCAGGAGCTCCTGCAGGAGTACTCCGACCTTCAGGATATCATCGCCATTCTGGGTATGGACGAGCTGTCCGAGGAGCAGCGCCTTACGGTCAACCGTGCCCGTAAGATTCAGCAGTTCCTCTCGCAGTCCTTCCACGTCGCCGAGAAGTTCACCGGCAACCCCGGTGTCTACGTCCGCGTCGAGGATACCGTCCGCTCTTTCGCCGAGATTGTCGACGGCAAGGCCGATGACCTGCCCGAGCAGGCTTTCCGCTATGCTTCCACGATTGAGGACGTGCGCGAGCGCGCCCGCAAGATGGGGGAGAAGTAGGTTATGCGTATCCGCATCGTGTGCCCCGTGAGCTGCGCCTATGAGGGCGACGCTGCGTTTGTGTCGATTCCGTCCACGGATGGCGAGTTTGGCGTTCTGCCTGCTCACTCCAGCGAGATCTGCACGATCGACCGCGGTTACGTTCGCGTTTCCGATAAGGCCATGGGCACTGTCGACCACACGTTTGCCGTGGCCGGCGGCTATGCCCAGGTTGCGGACGATGTCGTGACCGTTCTCGCCGAGCGCGCTTGCGATTTGGCGACCGTCGATGCCGACAAGCTTAAAGCTGATATTCAAGGTTTTGAAGAGAAGCTGGGTAATTTGTCGGAGGATGATGCACGCCGCGCCTACCTCTATAATGAAATCGCATGGTGTAAGCTCAAGCTTGCCCAATAGTCAAACGATTTAGCGTTCGACCATTTGCGAACACATCATGCCCGGGATGGCCCAGCCACCCCGGGCATGCTTTTTGAAAGGGTAGACCTTGGATATTATCCGCGTTGAGGGTGGCCACGCCATCGGAGGCTCCGTGCCCGTCTCGGGCGCCAAGAACTCCGCGCTCAAACTCATGGCGGCAACGCTTCTGGCGCCGGGCAAGACGACGCTGCAGAACGTGCCCGATATTTCCGATGTCCACGTGATGGGCAAGGTGCTCAAGGGCATGGGCGCTACGATCGATGTTCTCGACGAGCACACGCTCGAGATTGATACCTCTCAGGTCGATTCTTGGGAGGCCCCCTACGAGCTCGTTGCCAAGATGCGTGCTTCCACAGCCGTGATGGGACCCCTGCTGGGTCGCTTCCATCGCGCCAAGATCGCCATGCCGGGCGGCTGCAACCTGGGTGCTCGCAAGATCGATATGCACATTCTTGGTCTCGAGACCCTGGGCGTTGAGTTCGATACCGCCCACGGTTACATCAACGCTAATGCGCCCCAAGGTCTGCGCGGTACCACCGTCACGCTCGAGTTCGCCAGTGTCGGTGCGACCGAGAACCTCATCATGGCCTCTGTGCGCGCGAAGGGTACCACGGTTATCGACAATGCCGCCCGCGAGCCCGAGATCGTCGATCTCGCCAACATGCTCAACGAGATGGGCGCTAAGATTGTCGGCGCCGGTACGCCTGTCGTGACCATCGAGGGCGTGGAAGAGCTGCATCCCGTTACCCATCGCGTAGTGGGCGACCGCATCGAGGCCGGCACCTTTATCGTCGCCGGTGCGTTGATGGCCGACGATCGCGGTGTCGATGTCACGGGCTTTTGCCCCATTCACTTGGGCATGGTGCTCAAGAAGATGGAGCTTATGGGCATCGATTGCGAGCGTACCGACGACGGCGTCCATGTGAGCCGTGCCGAGCGTATCAAGCCGGTCGACATCCAGACGCTTCCGTTCCCCGGCTTCCCGACGGACATGCAGGCGCAGATTATGGTGCTCTCCGCCCTTGCCGACGGCAGTTCCGTTATTACCGAAAACATCTTCGAGAATCGCTTTATGTTTGCCTCTGAGCTGGTGCGCATGGGTGCCGACATTCGTATCGAGAGCCATCATGCCATGATTCATGGCGTCAAGGGCTTCTCGGGTGCACAGGTTACCTCGCCCGATCTGCGTGGTGGAGCGGCCCTCGTCGTAGCGGGCTTGATTGCCGACGGGACGACCGAGGTTTCGGCCATCCATCACATCAAGCGTGGCTACGAGCAGTTTGTCGAAAAGCTGCAGGCGCTTGGCGCGCATGTCGAGCATGCTACCGTCCCCGATCCCGTCATCTACTAATACAGGTTGCCTATGTTTAATAAAAAGCCCCTCGCGGATACCACCGCCCGAAGACCCTCAACTGGTGCGCAGGCCAAGATCTACAGTCGCGATAACGTGGCTCGCTATTCCGAGCGCGCTCGTCAACGTCGTCGTAGCCACACGATTCGTCACGTCGCGCTCATTGTCGTGCTTGGTGTGCTGCTGAGTGCCACTACCGCTGCCGGCCTGTGGTTTGCCACCATTATGGGCAAGCTCGGCGATTCTAATGTCATTACCGACAATCTGCGTCGGGTTCTGGTTGACACCGATGAGGCAAAGGATCCGTTCTACGTGCTGCTTCTTGGCACCGACGGCCGTCCGGGCGAGGATACGTATCGTGCCGACTCGATTATCCTGGCACGCATCGACCCCACGCAAAAGCAGGCGACGCTCATTTCCGTTCCGCGCGACACCAAGGTCGAGTACAAGGGCGAGACCATGAAGATCAACGCCTGCCATACCGTTGGCGGCGCCGAGGCCATGGTCGAGGCGGTCAACGAGCTGTGCGGTGTTCAGATTTCCCACTATGCCGAGGTCAGCTTCGACGGTATGCAGGCGCTGATTGATTCGGTTGGTGGTATCGACATTAACGCAACCGATGATGTTGACGACCCCGAGCACCTGGATATTAAGATTACCGCTGGCCAGCAGCATATGGACGGTGCCACCGCCCTTACCTATGCCCGCTGCCGCTACACCTATGCCGACGGCGATTACACGCGCATGCGCCACCAGCGTCAGGTGCTTGGCGCCCTTGCCAACCAGATTCTCAATAACTTCGATGCCACGAAGATCTTTGGCCTGGTTAATTCGCTGTCCGATATGCTCGTAACCGATATGAGCGTTCAGGATATCGTGGCTACGGTCAATGCCATGCGCGGTATGGATGTCGACGGTATCTACTCGGCCAACCTGCCCTCGTACGCCGACGACAGCACCATGATCGACGGAGTGAGCTACGTCTTTGTCTACGAGGACGAGCTCAAGAAAATGATGGAGCGCGTCGATGCCGGCAAGGATCCCAAGGGTCCCAACACCATGGGTCTTTCCGACGGTTCCAGCTCTACGATCGGCGACCTGAACAACAACACGTCTGACGACTACGCAAACGGTACCGCAACCTCATCGGTCAGCTCTGACGATTCCGATGACTCAAGCGATTCGAGCGATTCGGACTACTACGAAGAGCCCACCGGCGACGGCAACGGCTACGAAGCCAACTACTAGAGTTACGCGGTTTTACCAAACCGCGTAACCAGTTGACGCTGCAAACCCGCCAGAGCGGCAATCTGCCTTTCAACTTCGGCGGCATGATCAAAAGATCAATGCCACCTCGTTTCAA
>UQUX01000147.1 GCA_900544425.1 uncultured Collinsella sp. | reverse complement strand
GGGGGATTGAGCCGCTTTGCGCCGTCTGGCGCCGTGACGCGTGTGCGCCGGTTGCCCAAGAGTTGCTCGCCTGTGACCGCCAGCGCATTCGCTGCCTGATCAATCGCGTTCAGGCTGGTTATATGGATGAGCCGCAAATCGTTAAGGCCGCGGGCTCGACGCTCTGCTTCGAGAACGTCAATACGCCCGAGGAGTTTGCGGCGGCCGAGTTACTCGCCTAGACGATTGGAGTTGCCATGTCTCACGATATTTGCCCCGACACGGGAGAGCCTTGCACTTGCGATGGTTCCGAGCCCTGTACCTGCGGCTGCAGTGGCTGTGGACATACCGCGGAAGAGGAAGCGGCCGCCGCGGCGTATCGTGAGGCACACCGCGAAGGCCCGTCCGGTGATGCCCTCGACCACGAGCGCAAGATCATCGTGTCGTTTGACAGCACCTTCGATGTGATGGAATGCGAGCAGCTGTGCCTGGATGCCGGCGTGCCCGGGCGCATCATGCCATTGCCCGGCTCCATTACCGCCGGCTGCGGGCTGTGCTGGGCCATGCCGTTCTCGGGCGATGCGCTCGCCGCCTTCCGCGCTGCCACCGAAGGCCGCATAACCCCCGCCGACTACCATCAGCTCGTCCTCTAACCGCCAGCACCACCACATTGGGGACAGGCGCCTTTGTGGTGGTTTCGTTGCTTGAATGGCCTTCTTGTGGCATTACGAGTCAAAACCACCACAAAGGCGCCTGTCCCCAATGTGGTGGTATGGACCATATGGACGAAACAGGTTTGAAACACGCGATTTGTGCGTCGGGCGCTCAAAAACGCATCTACCTGCATCGTAATCAAAACGAAACATCTGCTCGTCAGCTTATGCGAAACTTTGCTGCAACAGTGCGATATTATCCATACTCGATAAAGCTCGCGGCGCATGGGGCGCCTCGAACGACACTTTTCTTTTCCATCAATTGGAGGAAGCATGAGCTACACGCAGAAAGTTCTCGACGAGCTCAAGGCCCGCTATCCCGAGCAGCCTGAGTTCATCCAGGCCGCGACCGAGATCCTCGGCACCATCCAGCCGGCGCTCGACGCCCATCCCGAGTACGAGGAGGCCGCCCTGCTTGAGCGCCTCGTCGAGCCCGAGCGCATCGTTATGTTCCGTGTTCCCTGGGTCGACGACCAGGGTAAGGTCCAGGTCAACCGCGGCTACCGCGTCGAGTTCAACTCTGCCATTGGACCCTACAAGGGCGGCCTGCGCTTTAACCCGACGGTCACCCTGGGCATGCTCAAGTTCCTGGGCCTGGAGCAGATCCTCAAGAACAGCCTGACCACCCTTCCCATGGGCGGCGGCAAGGGCGGTTCCGACTTTGACCCCAAGGGCAAGTCCAACAACGAGATCATGCACTTCTGCCAGTCCTTCATGACCGAGCTCTATCGCCACATTGGCCCCAACACCGACGTTCCCGCCGGCGACCTGGGCGTTGGCGGCCGCGAGGTTGCTTACCTGTTCGGTCAGTACAAGCGCCTGACCAACGAGTGGACCGGCGTCCTTACCGGCAAGGGCCTCTCCTTTGGCGGCTCGCTCGTCCGTACCGAGGCCACCGGTTACGGTCTGGTCTACTTTGTGGACGAGTATCTCAAGAGCCGCGGCGACTCCTTCGAGGGCAAGAACGTCGTCGTTCACGGCTCCGGTAACGTCGCCATTTACGCGGTCCAGAAGGTCTCCCAGCTCGGCGGCAAGGTGCTGGCCTGCTCCGACACCCATGGCTGGGTCGAGGATCCCGACGGCATCGACTATACCGTGCTCGAGCATGTCTACAACAAGAAGCGCTCCGGCCACGACAAGGGCGTTACGCTCGCTATGTACGTCGACGAGAAGCCCAATGCCACGTGGCACGAGGGCGACGGCCGCGGCGTGTGGCAGCTGCCCTGCGACATCGCGCTGCCCTGCGCTCGCGAGAACACGCTGCTGCTCGAGGACGCCCAGGCGCTCGTCGCCAACGGCTGCAAGGTGGTCGGCGAGGGCGCGAACATGCCCACGACCATCGAGGCCACGACCTACTTCCAGGAGAACGGCGTCGCCTTTATGCCCGGTAAGGCTGCCAACGCCGGCGGCGTGCTCGTGTCCGGCCTGGAGATGAGCCAGAACGCCGAGCACCTGTCCTGGACCTTCGAGGAGGTCGACGGCAAGCTCGAGCAGCTCATGCGCGGCATGTTCCACAACGTGGACGACACCGCCAAGGAGTACGGCGAGGAGGGCAACTTCGTCATGGGCGCCAACATCGCCGGCTTCCTGAAGGTCGCCGACGCCATGCTCGCCCAGGGCGTCTGCTAAACCCTGCCTGACATAGCATGTGATGAGGCTCCCAGCTATCTTGCTGGGAGCCTTTTCTATCCCGGAGGACTCCTCATAACTTGCGGTGATATACGGACTGTTTAGCGTCCCAGAACGGCTAATCAGTCCGTATATCACCGCAAGTTATGTATGGGTGGGTGGATTTTGTCCTAAAACGGTGTGCGGCCCCTCGTTTGGTACACTTAAACGTACTGGACAAGTGAAGAGATGGGGGAGAACGTGCTCAAGTTCGGTACCTACGTCCGTGTTGGAAACGCGGCCGAAGCCTATGAGCTCTTGCAGAAGAACCGCAACAACAAGATTGTGGGCGGCGGCATCTGGATGCGCCTGGGTTCGCGTCGTGTGGCGACGGCGATTGACCTTTCGGCCTGCGGACTCGATCAGATCGAGGAGACCGAGACCGAGTTTCGCATCGGTGCCATGTGCACCCTGCGCCAGCTCGAGCGTCATGCCGAGCTCAACGCGCTTGTCAATAATGTCTTTGAGTTCGCCGTCCACGACATCGTGGGCGTGCAGCTGCGCAATACCGCCACGGTGGGCGGCAGCATCTACGGCCGCTTTGGCTTCTCGGACGTTCTCTCCGCCTTCCTCGCGCTCGATTCCTATGTTGAGCTGACGGGTGCCGGTCGCGTGCCGCTCGCCGAGTTCGTGGACATGGGCTACGTGCGCGACGTGATCGAGCATGTCGTGGTCGTCAAGCATGATTACCGCGCGAGCTACGAGGCCGTGCGCAAGGCCGCGACCGATTTCCCCTCGCTGAACGTCACCGCTGCCTGGTGGGACAACAGCTGGCATGTCACCGTGGGCGCCCGCCCGCTGCGTGCGACCCTGCTGCAGGGCGAGGCGTGCGGCCTTACCAACGAGCAGCCTTCCGAGGACGAGCTTCGCGCCCTGGCCGCATCCGTGCGCGCGCTGAGCTACGGCACCAACCTGTGGGGCTCGGCCGACTACCGCCGCCGCATCTCGGCCCCGCTTGCCGTCCAGGCTGTGCGTCGCGCCGCCGGCATCGAGCTTTCGGTCGCGCTTGCCCGCGAGCTCGAGTGCGTGCAGATTCCTAAGTTTGCCACGGACGAGTATTCCTGCCGCCGCGTGCCCGGCGTCGATTCTAGCGAGGTGCGCTAATGGCTGCCAAACTCATCGATCTTTCCTTTACACTCAACGGCCGCAAGGTCAAGGTTCCGATTGCCCCCGATACCATGCTCTTTGCGCTGCTGCGCGAGCAGGGCTGCGCGTCGGTGCGCTGCGCCTGCGAGACCACCAACTGCGGTCTGTGCACGGTGTGGCTCGACGGCGATCCGGTGCTGAGCTGCTCGGTTCCCGCCGCCCGTGTTGAGGGCCATACCATCACCACGCTCGAGGGCCTTAAGGCCGAATCCGAGGCGCTGGCCCGCGCGATGGCTGCCGAAGGCGCCGAGCAGTGCGGTTTTTGCGCCCCCGGCCTCATCATGAACGTGCTGGCGCTTGCCCGCGCCGCCAAGGAGGACCCAAGCCTCGTCGCCACGCGCGAGGAACTCTCGCGCCAGCTTGCCGGCAACCTCTGCCGTTGCAGCGGCTACGAGAGCCAGCTGCGCGCCATCGTCCGTTTTCTCAACGAGTCCGGCGTGCAGGTGGGTTTCGAGATGCCCGAGCTGCCGCTCAATAACACCAGCTCCGATGGTGTCGCGTACAAGCAGATCACTCACAAGCAGCCCAAGAAGGATTCGAAGGCTCTGCTCGAGGGTCGTCCCGTCTACACGGGCGACATGGTGCCCGCCGGCGCGCTCATCGTCAAACTCAAGCGCAGCCCGTATGCGCGCGCCAAGATTCGCTCCATCGATACGTCGCGCGCCCTGAAGGTGCCCGGTGTCGTGGGCGTCTACACCTACGAGGACGTGCCCAAGCGCCGCTTTTCCATTGCCGGCCAGAGCTATCCGCAGCCGAGTCCCTACGACCGCCTGATTCTCGAGAACCTCGTCCGTTACCAAAACGAAGAGGTGGCGATCGTCGCCGCCGAGACCGAGGAGGCTGCCGACAAGGCGCTCAAGCTCATCAAGGTCGACTATGAGGTGCTCGAGCCGCTGCTCG
>UQUX01000146.1 GCA_900544425.1 uncultured Collinsella sp. | reverse complement strand
TCGGCGACTCCGGTGCGGACAATGCCGCCGCCACCCGCCATGGACATGGAAGCGGGCGCCACGGCAGACAGGATCTCCTCGTGGTAGTCGGGCTCGCTCTGCGACTTGACGAACTCGACAATCTCGTTGATTTCGTCATCCGAGACAAAGCAGCCCTGGATACGGCGAGGCTTGCCCCAGTCGACCTTTGAGAACAGCATGTCGCCCAAACCAGTGAGCTTTTCGGCGCCCATCTGATCAATGATGACGCGCGAGTCGATACCCGTGGCGACGTTAAAGGCGATGCGGTTGGTGATGTTGGCCTTAATGAGGCCCGTCACCACGTTGGAGCTCGGGCGCTGCGTGGCCACGATAAGGTGGATACCGGCGGCACGGCCCAGCTGAGCAATACGCACGATCGAGGCCTCGACATCCTTACCGGCGACCATCATCAGGTCCGAGAGCTCGTCGATGATAATGACCAGATAGGGCATCTTTTGCGGCGGGTTATCGTAATGTTCAAACTCGCCGGCGGCCTGCTTTTCGTTATAGGTCGAGATCTTACGTACATTGAGACGCTCGAAGACCTTCAGGCGACGCTCCATCTCGGACACGGCCCATTGCAGAGCGCTCGCGGCCTGCTTGGGCTCGGTCACTACAGGCACGTAAAGATGCGGCAGACCGTTATAGCCCGCAAGCTCGACGCGCTTGGGGTCGACCATGATCAGGCGAACGTCCTCGGGAAGCGCGCGCATGAGCAGGGTCGTGATGATGGAGTTGATCATCACCGACTTACCAGAACCGGTCGTGCCGGCGATCAGCAGGTGGGGCATCTTGGCGAGGTCAGCGACGACCGGCGTACCCTCGGCATCGCGACCGATGGCCAGCTCGAGCGGACCGCCCTTCACATAGGGCAGCACGTCGCCCAGGTTGACGTTCTGGCGCTTGCGATTGGGGATCTCGATACCCACGAGCGACGTGCCGGGGATCGGGGCAAAGATACGAACCGACTGAGCTGCGAGCGAAAGCGCGATATCGTCCTCGAGGCTCGAAATCTTGCTCACGCGCTCGCCCTCGCCAGGTTGCAGCTTAAAGGTCGTCACCGTGGGGCCGGCGATCCAGCCGACCACGCGGGCGCTGCGGCCAAACTCAAGCAGGGTCGACTGCAGCGACTCGGCAGTTTGCTCCAGCTCCTTGTCCGAAGACGCAGCGGAAGCCAACTGCGGGTTGGCATGCAGAATCTCAAGTGGCGGAAGTTTGAGGCCGTCCTCTTCTTCGCCCTCGTTATCTGCGGCGCCGCCGTCCGTTCCCCCATCGCTGGCCGCAGCCGATTCGACAGCACTCAAGGCAGGCGCATCGGCAACCTTGGGATGCTTCAAGAAGTCGGGGATCTGAGGTGCTGCCGAGACAGGATTCACGGCAAACGGCGGCTCGGACTCGTCGATCTTATCGGGGTCGTCTTCCATCGAAAGCTGACCGGTTACCTGGTCGCGCTTTGCATGGCGACGCGGCAGCAAAGTTGTCTTTGCGGTCTCAATCGGAGCCTCGTCGTCCTCGTCATCACCCTCGGTGAGCTCAATCTCGCTCTCGGACCAAGACGGGTCGGGCTCACTCGTATTGAGTTTGGGCGCAGCCTTGCCCTTCTTGGCATGGCGGCGCGGCAACAGCGTTGTCTTGGCCCGCTCGGCCTCCACGGCCTCAGACACGTCGACAAACGGATCTTCGCCCACGTCCTCATCGTCCAGAATCGGATCGACTTCGCTACCCATAACCGTAGTCACGGCCGCATCGGAGCCCTTTTGACGAAGAATGCTCAGATGCGGACGGGCGACACCAGGCACCGACAGGGCCTCATCGTCACCCCACGGACTCGCGTTGACGTCGGCACGACGGCGCTCGGCAAAATCTGCCGCACGGTCGCGGGCAGAGCGCAAAACGCCGCCCACCGAAAAGCCAATGATGACCAAGCCCACGACGACAAGGCCCAGCAGGACTACCATCGCGATAGGCTTACCCAGGGCATTTTGCAGCGCACTCGCAATAAACGCACCGATGTAGCCACCCGAGGCGGACAGATTTTGCGGCGTGAACATAAGGTCGCACGAGTCGCTCGTACCTGGCACCATCAACGAAAGAATGGAGACGACGGCGATAAAGACCACGGCGCCGCCCGCAACAGAGCGCGCGTTGAGCGGCGAGTCCTCGCCTAAAAAGAGCGTGGCGGCAAACAGCAAAATGACGATCGGCAGCACGTAGGCGCCCAGACCAAAGCCCAAGTGGTAGAAACCGGCAACCGCAGCCGTAACGGGCGCAGTCGCCGGCGAAATCACGGCAATAAAGGACGCAATCGCCAAAACGGCAATGACCACGCCGGCGATATCGCGGTTGGCCGAGGGCTCGACCAAGGGCTCGAAATCATCGAACTCGGACTCGTGGCCCTTATTGGCACGCAGATGGGAACCGGCACCCTTAGCAGATGCCGGTTGGTTGTTGACCTTATTGCCTTTGGCGTTTTGTGCAGATCCGCGCGCCAAACTAAACCTCCATGACGACCGGGATGATCATCGGGCGGGTGCGCGTACGGCTCCAGATAAAGTTAGAGAGCGAATCGCGCACGGCCTTGCGAATGGCATCGGAACCGCTGCTCGTAAAGCTGAACTTGCCCTTCTCGATCGTCTTCATAATGGATGCGGAGGCATCCTCGGAGAACTGGTCGTCGATGGCAAACGAGACGCCGCGGCCCGAGAACTCGATGGCCTCGATCTTCTTGTGCTTGAGCGAGACGATGGCAACAGCGGTAACCATACCGTCGTTGGCGAGCTTCTGACGATCGCGCAGGACGATGGGGTCGGTATCGCCGATACGCAGGCCGTCGACGTAGACGACGCCGGACTCGACGGGCGTACCGCGTTTGACGATACCGCCGCGCATCTCGAGCGTATCGCCGTTATCGAGGATAAAGATATGATCGTCCTTGATGCCCATCTTGCGAGCCAGCTGGGCATGGGCGCGCAGATGCACGGCTTCACCGTGAACCGGCATAAAGTACGTGGGCTTGGCCATGGCCATCAGGAGCTTGAGCTCCTCCTGGCTACCGTGGCCCGAGACGTGGACAAGAGCGCGGTTCTTATCCCACACGTCGCAACCGAGCTTGGCCAGGCTGTTGACGACCTGCTGGACGGCTTTCTCATTGCCGGGAACAGGAGTTGCCGAGAGGATGACGGTATCGCCCTCGTGGATAGAGAGCGTCTTGTGCTCGCCATTGGCCATGCGGGACAGGGCCGACAGCGGCTCGCCCTGCGAACCGGTGCACATGACGACGATCTTGTCGTCGGGCAGGTTATCGATATCGAAGGCATCGATGATATCGGCATCGTCGATGTTGAGGTAGCCCAGCTCACGCGCCACGCGGGTGTTAGTGAGCATGGAGCGACCGGTCACAACGACCTTACGGCCGCACTTGCGGGCGGCATCGCAGATCTGCTGCAGGCGATGGATGTGGCTCGAGAACGACGCGACGAACACGCGACCCGGGGCGTTCTTGATGGCGTGCAGCAAGTTGGGACCAACCTCGGCCTCGGACTTGGTAAAGCCGGGAACCGTTGCATTGGTGGAGTCGGAAAGCAGCAGATCGATGCCCTGCTTGGCAAAGCGGCTGATAGCGGCATAGTCGGGCGTGACGCCATCGATGGGCGTCTGGTCGAGCTTAAAGTCGCCGGTGTGCATAACGGTGCCCTGATTGGTGCGAATGAACACACCCAGAGCGCCGGGGATGGAGTGCGTCATCGAGAAGAAGTCGAGCGAGATGCCGCCGAGGTTGACATGGCTGCCGCCCTTAACCTCGCGGAACTTGGGCGCGCGGATGCGGAACTCAGAAAGCTTGCCCTCGATAAAGCCAAGCGTCAGCTTGCTCGAGAAGATGGGCACCTTATTGTTGAGGTCCTGCAGCAGATACGGAAGCGAACCGGTGTGGTCCTCGTGGCCGTGGGTGACGACGATACCGCGGAGCTTCTCCTCGTTCTCCAGAACATAGGTGTAGTCGGGAAGCACCAGGTCAATACCGGGCTGGGAATCGTCGGGGAACATGAGGCCAGCGTCAACGAGCACCATGTCGTCGCCGCATTCGAAGACCGTCATGTTCTTGCCGATGCCGTCAAGGCCGCCGAGCGGAATGATCTTCAAGGGAGATGATTTTTTAGCTGCCATAGGTTAGTGTGGTTTCCTTTCTTCGAAACGGGTCTGGAACAACCGACGGGGCGCTTCTGGCAAACCGACCGCCGGGAACGTACAAACATGCATCGCAGAGTCGATGCAATAACCACAGTATGATACCCATTTGCACAACAACAGACCACCCATGCATCAAAGCCCCATCTGAACCTGTGTATCCCGCCGGTCAGGGCTCAGCGGCCCCGGCACGGGCTAAGTTTCCTGCTCTACAGTCCTGCGCAAGACG
>UQUX01000145.1 GCA_900544425.1 uncultured Collinsella sp. | reverse complement strand
GAATCTGGGCGTACACATTTCCTACACATCTTGTGATCCGACTAACGTTTGCCAGCCGTTAACTGCCGCTCGCCGAGCATCTCTTTATATAAGGCAGTCTCATGGTTAAAGCGGATACGTCCCCCTAGCTAAAGCACAGCCAGCATCGAGCAACTCATCACGTTCTTCCACCGAGAACCCCTCGGCGTAGACGCGCACCACTGGTTCGGTCCCGCTAGGACGGACCAGCAGCCACGTGTCATCCTCGAATGACAGACGCAAGCCGTCCATATGACTAACGTTTTGCGGCACCTTGCCACAAATCGACTTGGGGTTTACGCCCGGCAGCAGGGTTCGTAACGTTTCGGCATCTTCGGCCTCAAGGCGCAAATCGCGTCGACCGTAACTCGTCTTACCAAAACTGTCCTCGAGTTGGTCGACCAGAACGCCCAAAGGCGCGTCCGTCTTTGCCATAAGCTCACACAGAATCAGACAGGCGAGGATTCCATCGCGCTCGGGCATATGCGCGGCGATGCCGATACCACCGGCTTCTTCGCCGCCCATGAGGACGCCGCCCTTCTTCATCTCCGCCGCTATATATTTGAAACCGACTGGTTTGACGGTCACGCGGCAGCCAAGCGCCTCGGCAATGCGACGCACGAGCGTCGAGCATGAAAGATTGACGACGACGCGCCCCTACAAATTACGAAATTGAACCAAGTCGCCCAAAACGAGCGCCATGATCTGATGCGGATGTATATATCTGCCGCGCTCGTCGACCGCGCCAATACGATCGGCATCGCCGTCGGTCACCAGGCCCGCGCACGCCCCGTCCTCGACAACTGCACGCTCGCAAGCGTCCACCCATGGCTCAACAGGGTCGGGGCAAATGTCCTCTTGATCGGACGACTCTCCGGCATGAATCTCGTGCACCTCGACGCCTAGCTCCCGCAGCAGGTCGGCAAGATATCCCTGGGCCGCGCCGCCCATGGGGTCAACCACCACACGCAGGTGAGCGGCTCGAATGGCCTCGGCATCGACAAACGACGCCACCGCCTGCATATAGTCAGGAATAATATCCGCGGTGCGATAGCTTTCCTCGATCCCCATCGGCTCGGGGGCCATGGTCTCTTCAAGCTCTTCGATGGCATCCTGATTGGCCGTCGAGCCATCTCCCATGCGTAGTTTAAGGCACAGATACCCCTGCGGATGATGGGACCCCGTCACCATGAGCGCACCGCAGGCCTCGCCGTCATACGCCGCCGCCCACGTAAGGGCGGGGGTCGGGACAGGCCGAGATGCGAGCACTGCGTCCAATCCGTGAGCCGCAAGCACGCCTGCCGCAAGCTCAGCGAACTCGCGCGCCTGCGGCCGGGTGTCGAACCCTATATATACCGTTTTGCCCGGATTGGTCTTTTGCCACAACTCGCCGACGGCATCGGCAATGCGGGCAACGTTGTCGGCGGTAAAGTCGTCGTCGACGCGGGCGCGCCAACCGTCAGTTCCAAAATGAATTATCGCGCACACGCGCAGACACCTCACAGTGTTTGGATCATGGTACGCATGGGGTATACCCGCAACGATCGCCCAGCAACCTGCCAAAACCGGCATTCACTATTTGGGCAAATGCTACCGACGATGTGCAAGCAAAAAAACCGCCCCGTATGGAGCGGTTTTGACCTTTATATATCGAGCGCCTCGGCCATCGCCGCCGTGGTGATCACCGTGGTTCCACAGCAACTGCCCACCATTGCGGCACCGGCATGCCTCCATTCGATGCAAGCACGCGCGAAGGCTTCGGGGTTCTCGCGCCACACAGGACCATCCTGTGTTTGGACCGGATCACCCACGTTGGGGCGTACCGTGACGGGCGTAGTCGCCGATGCAACCATCCTGGGCACCGCCACGTTCGCGGCCGCAAGTGAACAGCAGTTAACGCCAACCGAGTTTGCGCCGTGCTTTTCGGCGTACAAAACAGCAGCCTCGATGTTGAGGCCATCGCCTAGCAGGTCGCCTTTATCGTCAACGACAAAACTTACCAAAACAGGCATGCCGTCGGCGGCATCCTGGGCGCCGGCAAGCATGGGCTGCAAATTACGGATAGATGTCACCGTCTCGATCAGCAGACCGTCAACACCAGCATTGAGCAGGGCGTATGCCTGCTCTCGCGAAATGCCTCGGATTTCTCGATACTCGGCAGAGTCTTCGGCAAACCACTCAATGCCGATCGGGCCCATCGAGCCCAGCAGCAGCTGAGGGTGCGCCTGGCGCGCATCGTCGACGGCAGCGCGATTGACCTCAGCCACGGACGGCGTAATCTGATCTTGCTTGAGGGCATAGCTTGATGCCTGAAAGGTATTGGTAATGAGCACCTGCGCACCGGCGGCGACATACAGGCGATGGATACGAGAAACAGTCTGCGGCTCGGCAAGGTTCCAAAACGCCGGTGGGATGTCGGCGGCATCGTATTCACTCATCAGCACGCTGCCCATGGGGCCCTGCGCCAACAAGGTCTCGCTCGACAAGCGGCGCGTAAGTTCCTCGGCACCAAAGCGGTTGTAATAACTCGTATCCATATATATCCCGCTATTCCTCGACGCTGATTCCCTGCTTTTCGAGATAGGCGAGCCAGCGGCTCATCGTGTCCTCGGATAGCGCATGCTCCATCATGCAGGCCTCGGAATCGGCTCGCTCAAATTCGACACCGAGCTCCTGAACCAAAAACGTGCGGATGAGGCGATGACGGTACCAGATAGCCGTGCCAACCTCGCGACCGCGATCGGTCAGGATTACCTTGCCGTAGTGCGATTGCTCGACAAGCTCGGATGCCTTGAGCGCCGAAACCGCTTTATTGACCGATGCCTTGGAGACGCCAAGGCGCTGCGCGATGTCGACCGATCGCACGCCGTTGGTTTCCCCCTCTTCGCTTTCAATGCGAACCATGCACTCCAAGTAGTCTTCGTTCGCCACCGTCAGATGTAGTTCGCGCGAGCTATTTGTCGTATCCATGATCTTCCGTCCCTTCTGCATTCAATGGCTGATTCTACCCCATCCAAGCGTCGTGGTATGCCGTGGCATACCGTGCTAGAGTTCTTGTTGCACACGACGACCAAGATTGGAGCGGTCTTTATGGAAAACACCACCACGAGCCCCGATGTCCTCGAACGCTTTTTGCGCTACGTCCAGATCAACACGCAGTCCGAGGATGCAAACTGCGACCAGGTACCCTCGAGCGCCGTTCAGTTTGACCTTGCCAACGTGCTGGCTGAAGAGCTGCGCGAGCTTGGTGCGGAAGATGCCCACGTGACCGAGCACGCCTATGTCTGCGCGCATATCCCCGCAAGTGCGGGCGCTGAGGACAAGCCCGCCCTGGGCCTGATCGCCCATCTCGACACCACCGAAGTTGCACCGGGCGCCGGCGTGAAGCCGCACATCGTACACTACGAAGGCGGCGACCTGGTCTGCGGCACGGTTGACGGTAAGCCCGTTGCCATGAGTACCGCCAAGCTTCCCGCCCTGAATGACCTCGCGGGTGAGGACCTGGTCTGCAGCGATGGCACCACGCTGCTGGGCGCGGACGACAAGGCAGGCGTCGCCGAGATCATGTCGCTTGTCGCGCGTATCGCTCAGGACCCTTCTCTGCCCCATCCCGCACTCGGCATTTGCTTCTGCCCTGACGAGGAGATCGGCCACGGAGCCGAGCTGTTGGATATCGATACCTTTGGCTGCAAGTACGCCTACACGGTCGACGGCGGCCCCATCGGCGAGCTGGAGTGGGAGTGCTTTAACGCCGCCGAGGCGACCGTCCGCTTTGAGGGCCAGTCCATCCACCCGGGCGACGCTAAGGGCCGTATGGTCAACGCAGGCAATCTGTTCTGTGACTTCAACGCGTTGCTCCCCTACGTGCAGCGCCCGGAGTATACGGAAGGCTACGAGGGCTTTTATCACCTTGAGGGTGTATCTGCGACCGTCGATCACGCCACAGCGCGCTATATCGTCCGCGACCATGACGCCGCCAAGTTCCAGCAGAAACTCGACCTTGTTGATGCCGCCGCCTCGATGCTCAACCAGCGTCTGGGTGAGGAGCGCGTGACGGTCGAGATTAAGCAGCAGTATCGAAATATGGCCGAGATCGTTCGTGACTATCCCGAGCTTATTGATGTTGCCAAGGAAGCCTACCTTGCCTGCGGCGTTGAGCCCCAAGTGCTGCCGATTCGCGGCGGCACCGACGGCGCTCAGCTGTCGTTCCGCGGTCTGCCCTGCCCCAACCTTTCCACCGGCGGCTATTGCTACCACGGCGTCAACGAGTTCGTCCCGGTCAGTTCGCTCGTCAAGATGACCGACGTGCTCCAGGAGCTCGTCGCCCGCTTTGCATAAGCCTGGCTGCACAAGTCCAAAAGACGAATCGCCCCGTCCTCAATGAACTGCCTCCCATTTCTTGGACATGAGAAATGGGAGGCTTTTTATGCGTGTCG
>UQUX01000144.1 GCA_900544425.1 uncultured Collinsella sp. | reverse complement strand
CCCCACCCCACCACTCCACCCCCAATATGTTGTAAAACACCCCCGAGCATATGTTCGAAAACACAATATGTTGTGTTTACAGCAAAGGCGGGATGCCACCTGTAGAACCACGCCCGCGAACCTCAACCTTCAAGTTGACCTTGAGGCGATTTTTACGTCCCTTTACACGTCGTTCACATCGCCCCCAAACTCCCCCACCCACGGCACACACGGCCCACCACCGCGTCGGTGTCTGGCGAAAAATGGGGTGGGCCCCAGATTGCCCATGCGCGCAAAAGTGCGTCTCGGCAATCTGGGGCCCGTCCCCTTTAATATTTATAAATATGCAGGTCAGCGAGGTGCTAGCGATGTGCCAACGGATGCGCCGCCAGATAGACCTCGGTCAGTTGCGTGCGGTCGACATGCGTGTAGACCTGCGTGGTCGAAATATCGGCATGGCCCAAAATCTCCTGCAGCACACGCAGGTCGGCACCGCCCGCGAGCATGTGGGTGGCAAAGGAGTGGCGCAGGGTGTGGGGATGGAGCCCAACCAGCCCCACCTGGCGCCCATACCGCTCGCATATCGCATGCACGGCCTGGCGCGACAGGCGACGTCCGTTCTTATTTAAAAAGACCGCCGAGGTCTCCGTCCCGTGAGCATGGGCGGCCAGGAGAGTGCGCCCGTCACCTATATAGCGTGTCAGGGCACGCGCCGCGCTTCCCACCAACGGGGCCAGACGCTCCTTGGAGCCCTTACCGCGCACCAGGACAAACCCGTCATCGATATGGATATCGCCCACATCGAGCCCAACCAGCTCACTCACGCGCAAGCCGCAACCGTAAAGCACTTCCAAGATGGCGTGATCGCGCAGTCCCATCTCGCCCTCGGGAAAGTCTTGATCGAGCAGTGCCGAGACGTCCTCCACCGAAAGGTATTCCGGCAGGCGATCTGCCTTTTTGGGCAGGCGCAACGCCGCCGTCGGGTTTTGGGCCACGGCCCCATCGCGCACCAAAAAGGCATGCAGGCCCTTCACGGCAGCAAGCGCGCGCTCCACCGAGGCGTCGGAATAGCCTCCGTCGCGGCGATCGGCAACAAAGCCCTCCACGACCTGACGGGTCACCTCTTCAAAAGACGCAATGTCAGCCCGCTCCAGATAGGCGCAGTACGTCGTCAGGTCACGACGATAGGCCGCAATCGTGTTGCGCGCCAAGCCCCGCTCGACCGCGAGGTAATCGAGATACTCCCCCGCCGCCACGGCGAGCGACGAGGGAGTAGCTTCGGTATGTTCCTTATTCGCCGGCACCCTTAGTCCGTAGCGAGGTTCTTGGGCGTCACCTGCAAGCGATCGACGCCCTCATGCTGGCCGATCGAGGCGCGTACGAACTCGCGGAACAGCGGCTGCGGGTTGGTCGGGCGGCTCTTGAACTCGGGATGAGCCTGGGTGGCCACATACCACGGATGTACGTCGCGCGGCAGCTCGACCATCTCGACCAGACGCTCGTCGGGCGAAAGACCCGAGATAACCAGACCGGCGTCCTCGAGCTGGTCACGGAAGGCGTTGTTGAACTCAAAACGGTGACGGTGACGCTCGTAGACGAGCTCCTCGCCGTATGCCTCGCGCGCGAGGGTATCGGCGGCGAGCTTGCACGGATAGGCGCCCAGGCGCATGGTGCCGCCCTTCTCGGTCACGTCCTCCTGCGAGCTCATCAGGTCGATGACACTATACGGGCCGTCCGGATCGAACTCGGAAGAGCTGGCGCCGGCAAGGCCGACCACGTTGCGAGCAAATTCGCACACGGCCACCTGCATACCCAGGCAAATGCCCAGATACGGAATCTTGTGCTCGCGGGCAAACTCGGCCGCGAGGATCTTGCCCTCCAGGGCGCGCTTGCCAAAGCCGCCAGGGACCAAGATGCCCGAGGCGTCACCCAGGACCTCGGAGACGTTCTGCTCATCGAGGCTCTCGCCATCGATCAGCTGCACATCAACGTGGCGATCGTAGAACACGCCCGCGTGGTGCAGGGCCTCGATAACCGACAGGTAGGCATCGGGCAGCTGCGTATACTTGCCCACGACGGCGATCTTCACCTTGTCGGCGTGCTGGTTGGCATGGTTCTGCTTGCGCAGGAACTCGTTCCACTCGCTCATGTCGCGCTCACGCGGGTCCAGACCCAGACGCTCGCAAATGCGCAGGTCAAAGTCCTGCTCGGCAAGCAACTGCGGAACATCGTAGATGCTCGCGCAGTCCTCGTTGGTAAAGACACAGTCGGTGTCGACGTCGCAGAAGCTTGCAATCTTGCCGCGGATGGCATCGTCGATATGGTGGTCGGAGCGCAGAACGATAATATCGGGCTGGATACCAAAGCTGCGGAGCTCCTTAACGGAGTGCTGCGTCGGCTTGGTCTTGACCTCGTGGGCGGCGGCGATATAGGGAACGAGCGACACGTGGATGTAGCAGACGTTCTCGGGGCCGGCCTCCTTGCGATACTGGCGAATGGCCTCGACAAACGGCTGCGACTCGATGTCGCCGATGGTGCCGCCCAACTCAGTGATGACCACGTCGGAGCCGGTCTGCTCCTCAATACGACGGAACTTATCCTTAATGGCGTTCGTGACGTGCGGAATCACCTGTACGGTGCCGCCCAAAAAGTCACCGCGACGTTCACGGGCGATCAGGCTCTTATAGATGGCACCAGTCGTAAAGTTGGAATCGCGGGTCAGGTTCTCGTCAATAAAGCGCTCGTAGTGGCCCAGGTCCAGATCGGACTCGTAACCGTCCTCGGTCACAAAGACCTCACCATGCTGGAACGGGCTCATGGTGCCGGGGTCGACGTTCAGATAAGGGTCGGCCTTTTGCATCGTTACCTTGTAGCCGCGCGACTTGAGCAGACGGCCCAGCGAGGCCGCGGTAATACCCTTGCCCAGAGACGAAACCACGCCGCCGGTCACGAACACATGCTTGGTCATATTGAGTTACCTGCGCTTCCCGTAGAAGTTGTCCATACACATCTTACGGGTCTTCATTGTAATACTCGCGACGCGCGCCGCACGCATTTTTTCTTACGCGCAATCGCATTTCTCCATCTCGAAACAAAACGCCGTCCGGTTGCCCAGGCGGCGTCGTTTCCACTATGAATGCACGCTGTTATCGATCGGCGGCTTCATCCTCGATCAAGTCCTTCACGAGCATACCGGCACGGATGCCCTCTAGATACCATTCGCCACGCTCCGTGAGACAAATACCATTTGCGAGCTGGCCGCCGTCGTCGCTGTAGCGCGAGACGACCTCGATGATGTCTTCGGATTCCAAGCGTTCAATTGCCGCGCGGGCGCGATACGGAGACACCCCCACACGCTCGGCAAGCGTCTTGCGCGAAAAGCCATAAAATCCGCCGTTGTCTTCGGACAGCTGTGCGATCTCCATCAGCACCTGCACCTCGACACGCTTCATATCGTTGACACTCGCACGACCCTTGCCAGCCATGGCAGCCTCCTCAAACCGAGCACGGGCATCACCTGCACCGTGCGCGACCGGCACACCCCATGATGGCCGGCAACATCCATCATGCGGCATCCCCGCAAAAGGATGAAACAGTTAGGGTTATTGTATACCGCCCAAATCGCTTATAGGCAGGTAAACGGGCTATTTTTAGGTTAAACGGTAGCTTTGTTGATAAAAGGGGCACACCGAATGCATACCCGATGCGCCCCTTTCAGACCAATTAATCCAGGCTTAGCGGTGGAAGAAACCACGGCGCTCGAACTTGGGCTCGCAGCACACGTTGATGCCCAGCTTGCGCAACACCGTCTCGTCCGTCGGCGAGATGATCACGCTAAAGAAGGCATCGCAGCCGCGCAGCTGCTCCAGGCCCGAAAGGACGCGGGCCGCCGTCTCGCTCGTTGCCGAGGTGATCGAGAGCGCCATAAGCGTCTCGTCGGTGTGCAGGCGCGGGTTCTTGCTGCCGAGGTAGTTCGTCTTGAGCGTCTGGATCGGTTCGATGGCGCGGGCGGAGACCAGATCGGTCTCCTGATCGATGCCGGCCAGCTTTTTCAGCGCGTTCAGCAGGGCCGAGGATGCCGCACCCAGCAGCGGGCCGGTCTTGCCTGTGACAATCGTGCCGTCGGCCAGTTCAATCGCAGCGGCAGGCTGACCGTCAGTGGCTTCGGACATGGCATGGGCACGCTTTTCGACCTCACGCTCACCCAGGGCAATGCCCGCCTGGTTCATGAGCAGCTCGAGCTTGAAACGTTCCGGCTTGACAACACCGCTGGCCTTCTGGTCGCAGAGGCACTTGAAATACCGGCGCACGATCTCATTCAGCGACGCTTCACGGCAGACATCGTCATCGATGATGCAGTTGCCTGCCATGTTGACGCCCATATCTGTCGGAGAGCGATAAGGGCTCTTGCCTGCGATCAGCTCAAACATTGCATTGACGACAGGGAAAATCTCCACATCGCGGTTGTAGTTGACCGTCGTCTTACCGTAGGCTTCCAGATGGAACGGGTCGATCATGTTGACGTCGTTCAGATCGGCGGTGGCGGCCTCGTAGGCCAGGTTGACGGGATGCTTGAGGGGCAGATTCCA
>UQUX01000143.1 GCA_900544425.1 uncultured Collinsella sp. | reverse complement strand
CCCGCAGCAGCCACACCAGCACGCGCTCACACGCCCACGAGGCGGCAACGACCAGCACGGTCCACGCCAGCAAATCAGCCGTCTCAATCAAAAGCTTTGCCTGATAGATACGCTCACCCACGGTGCCCACCGCCATGCCGATCAGCTCGGCTGCCACGCCGGCCTTCCAGCTCATGCCGATCACGGCACGGGCACACGAAAGCACAAACGGCAGCACCTCGCGCCAGGTGTGGGCGCAAAACAGGCGCCAGCCGCGCACGCCATGCAGACGGAACATCTGCTCCAGCGTTTTATTCACCTGAGCCAGCCCCTCGGCCAGCGAAAAATACACGCCCGGCAGCGCCATCAAAAAGACCGCCGCGATGCTCACACGTGCCGACCCCAACCAAATAAGCAGCAGGACCACCACGCAGGCGACCGGCGTCGCCTTTACAAATGACAGCGCCGGAGCCACCAGGTGCGCAAACGCCCGCGAACGTGACGAAATCCCGGCAAGCATGCCACCACACACCGCGGCAAGCGCCAGCCCGCCCAGTATTCGCGCGCCCGAGCCCGCCAAAATCGCCCAGGTGCCGCCATCGCACACCAGGCGCAGCAGCGCCAAGGCAACAGCACCCGGCCCCGGCAAGATCAGCGGCTGCGCCACCAGCGCCGCCGCGAGCGCCCACGCGGCAAGCCAAAAGGCGGCGACGGCACCACCTGCCACCGCCGCCTTCACACGCTCTGTCATTTGCCGAGCAAACGCACGCACGGGCTACTCCATGTAGTAGAAATCATCAGCCGGGAGCTTGCCGCCCACGGCGCTTGCATCCGCATCGGCCAGCACCTGCAGGTACCCACCGAGCGCCGCCTTCATATCTTTCCCCGTCTGGCATACAAGCATGCACCCGGGAATCGCCTTTTCGGCAATCGCGGCGTTATCGACGATACCCGCATCGACCACGGCCTGCGCCCAGTCCGCCGGTGTCGCATTGACGGCCTTCACGCTCGCCTCATGGCAGCGCAAGAACTCTGCCACAGCCTCGGGATGGTCCTCGGCAAACGCGCGGCGAACCACGGTCACACCCGTCAGCATACGCGAACCCGTGTCACCCGCCAGCTCATCCCACACATCGGTCAGGCTTACCGGCGCCGACAGCTTGCCCTCGCTCTTGGCGATGGCCGCGGTCTTGAATGGCTCCGGCAGCACGCCCACGGCAGACGGATCGGCAAGCAGGGCCGACAGCACCTCGGTGGGCTCGCTCTTAAACTCGAGCGTCACCTGGCCGGTCAGGCCCGCGCGCCCCAGCAGGAAGTTCATGACGTACTCTGGCGTGGTGCCCTTGCCCGTCATGTAGACGGTACGCCCCGCCAGATCGCCAAACGAGGCCACATTCGCGTCGCCCGTCACAACGTTCAGCACACCCAGCGCGTTGGCGGGCACCAGGGCAATGTCGATATCGCCCTGAATGACCTTGGGCACGATCTCGTCAGCGGCAGTGCTGATCGCAAAGTCGAAATCGTTGTCCGTGGCACCGTCGGCCGCCTGGTCCATAAACTGCACCAGACCGATCGACGTCGGACCCTTGAGCGAGGCGACGTGCACCTCAATCGGCTCAGCAGCGGCACCACTAGCGGCAGACCCGGCAGCCGAGCCCGCAGCAGACCCGGCCCCGGCAGCCCCGCCGCCACAGCCCGCGAGCGCAAGCGACAGGGCGCCCGCGGCGAGCGCCGAGGCAAACCCCCGGCGCGACAGCTCAACATTAAACGCGCCCATCGCTAGCACGTCCCCTCGTTGGGCATCGACCAGGCGTGATGGTCGGTATGCAGCAGCTCCTCGGCCAGCGGCGAGAGCGGCGCGCCCAAAAACTCGCTGTAGCACGCCTGAACATCGGGATTCTCGTGCGAGAAGCGAATGTCCGCCTTCGCATCGAGGCCCCACAGCACCTGGCCACGCTCGGCTGCCAGCTCGCAACCGTCGTGGATGGGCTGACCGCCGCCACCGACACAGCCGCCCGGGCATGCCATAACCTCGACGAAGTCATAACTCGCACGGCCGTCGCGAATCGCGTCGAGCAGGCGGGCGGCGTTGCCCAGCCCGTGTGCCACGGCGACGCGCACCTTGGTGCCATCGATATCGGCCACGGCCTCCTTCCAGCCGTCCAGGCCGCGCACATCGGTAAAGAAGTCGGCGTCGGGGTTCTTGCCCGTCACCAGGTAATAGGCCGAGCGCACGGCGGCCTCCATCACACCGCCCGTGGCGCCAAAGATCACACCCGCGCCCGTGCCAAAGCCCAGCGGCGTATCGAGCGGCTCCTCAACCAGCGTATCCACGCTCACGTGGCTCGCGCGGACCATGCGCACCATCTCACGCACCGTCAGCGCAACGTCAACGTCGGGCACACCGCCCTCGCCCACCATGCTCGGCAGCGCGCACTCGGCCTTCTTGGCCGTGCACGGCATCACGGACACCACAAACAGGCGCTCGGGCTCCACGCCCAGCACCTTGGCGTAGTAGGTCTTGGCGATGGCGCCGAACATCTGCTGCGGCGACTTGGACGTGGACAGGCTGTCGACAAACTCGGGGTAACGCGCCTTCACAAAGCGTACCCACCCCGGGCAGCAGCTTGTGAACATGGGCCAGCTGCGGCTATCGCCCTCGCCCTTGGCGGCCTTACCCAGGCGCTCGAGCAGCTCGGAGCCCTCCTCCATAATGGTGAGATCGGCCGAGAAATCGGTGTCGAACACGTACTCAAAGCCCACGCGGCGCAGCGCACAGGCCAGGCGCTCGACGGTGGCCTCATCGCGCGGAATGCCGAGCTCCTCACCCCAGGCGCTACGCACGGCCGGCGCGATCTGCACCAGCACGATCTTGTCGGGATCGGCGAGAGCGTCGAACACGGTCTCGGTATCGTCACGCTCGCGCAGGGCGCCTGTCGGGCAATGCGTGATGCACTGACCGCACGCAACGCAATCGGTCTTGCCGATCGGCGCACGCCCGCGGGTGCCCACGGCGGTATGCGTGGCGCGGTTGGTCAGATCCCAAATCCCTAAGCCCTGCACGCTCTCGCACACCTTGATGCAGCGCATGCATTTGATGCACTTGTCGTTATCGCGGATGATGGGGAAATCGAAATCCCAGCCCTCGCGCGCCAGGTGCTGCTCGTACGGCAGATAGAAGATGCCCAGGTCGTTGGCGATGGTCTGCAGGTTGCAGTTACCACTGCGCACGCAGCTCGTACAGCGCGAGTCGTGCTGGGACAGCAGCAGCTGCACGTTGGTGCGACGCGCCTCGCGGGCCTTGGGGCTGTTAGTGTGGACCACCATGCCGTCGAGCACGTAGTTGTTGCAGGCGGCAACCAGCTGGTCGCAGCCCTCAACCTCGACCACGCACACGCGGCAACCGCCGATCTCGTTTAGATCGCGCAGGTAGCACAGGGTGGGAATCTGGATGCCGGCGGACTTGGCCGCGTCCAGGATCGTGGTGTGCTCGGGTACCATGACCTCGCAATTATCGATAGTGAGCTTGACCATGTTGAGTGCTCCGCTTTCGGTGTTGTCGCTGACAGTGGGGTTGTTGGGCTCTACCATTCCAGGTTCCTCCCTCCGCGGAACGCGCCAAAGCCAAAGTGGTCGCAACGCAGGCAGCGGCTTGCCTCCTGGCGTGCCTCCTCCTCGGTAAGGCCCTGCTCGACCAGATTCCAATCGTGGATGCGCTCGCCGGCCTCGCGCTCGCCCAGCTCGCAGCGGCCGCACTCGTGCTTGCCCTTAAACTGCACGGTCGGCAGCTCAACGTCGAGCTTGATCTTGTGGTCGAAGCCCAGGTAGCGGTCGATATTTGCCGAAGCCACGCGGCCGGCGTTGATGGCACGGATGACGGTGGCAGGACCGGTCTGACAGTCGCCGCCGCTAAAGAGACCGTCGAAGTTAGGCACGGCGCCATCCGAATCGGTGACCACGCAGCCCCACTTACAGGCGACGCCCATGTCCTCAAACGGCTTGGAATCGATGTCCTGGCCAATGGCCACAAACACGCGCTCGCAGGGAATGACGCGCTCGGACGTGGCGGCGGCACGCGGGGCCGGGCGCCCACGACGGGGCTCGCCGATAATCTGCGGCTGCACGCGCAGGCCAGTCACGCGGCCTTCCTCACCCGTCTCGATAGCGAGCGGGGCCGTGAGCTCCAGAACCTCGCAGCCCTCGGCCTGGGCGCCGGCAATCTCGGCATCCTGGGCCGTCATATCGCAGATGCGACGGCGATAGACGATGCTCACCTTTTCGGCACCGCAACGCACGGCAGAGCGCGCCACGTCCATGGCCACATTGCCGCCGCCGATGACGCACACGCGCTGGCCGCTCAGGTCGGGCAGCTCGTCGTCGCCGATGGCACGCAGCATCTTGACGGCCGACTCCACGCCGGGCGCCTCTTCACCCGGAAGGCCGAGCTTCTTGTCGCTGTGGGCACCGATGGCCAGGTAGACGGCATCGAACTCGTCGTGCAGGCGGGCAAGCTCCTCGCCGTTGACGGAGTGGTCGAGTTCCACGTCGATGCCGGCGCTCAAGATCCAGTCGATCTCGGCCTGCAGGCGCTCGCGCGGCAGACGATAGCTGGGAATGCCATAGCGCAGCATGCCGCCCAGGTGGTGGCGCTGCTCAAAGATGGTCACCTTATGGCCCATCACGGCCAGGTAGTAGGCACAGGA
>UQUX01000142.1 GCA_900544425.1 uncultured Collinsella sp. | reverse complement strand
CAAAGAAGAGCACTTAATGTGCTCTTCGTCTTGCGCAGGACTGTCCGCAGTAGCGAATAAAGCTAAGCCGACCGACCCCAGCTAAGATTAAAGGAGCTGATATGTGCGATTGCACAGATCATAAGGACGAGATCCCTGCCTACGACGCGCAGGCCATTGAGTCCAAGTGGATGAAGGCCTGGGAGGACTCCGACCTCTTTGCCGTCGACACCGACGATAGCAAGCCCAAGAAGTACGTGCTCGAGATGTTCCCGTATCCGTCGGGCGACCTTCACATGGGCCATGCGCGCAACTACACCATCGGCGACGCCATGGCCCGTCAGGCCCGCATGCGCGGCTACGACGTGCTGCATCCCATCGGGTTCGATGCCTTTGGCCTGCCTGCCGAGAATGCCGCCATCAAGCACAACACGCAGGCTGCCGCCTGGACGTATAAGAACATGGATCAGGCGCTTGCCACGATGAAGCGCATGGGCTTCTCCTACGATCTGGATCGCATGGTCAAGACCTGCAGCCCCGACTATTACCGCTGGGGCCAGTGGATCTTTGAGAAGATGTGGGAAAAGGGCCTGGTCTACCGCAAGAAGAACCCGGTCAACTGGTGCCCTACCTGCAAGACTGTTCTGGCCAACGAGCAGGTCACCGAGGGCAAGTGCTGGCGCTGCGGTACCGAGCCCGAGAAGCGCGACCTTGAGCAGTGGTACTTCAAGATCACCGAGTACTCCCAGGAGCTGCTCGACGACCTGGAGAAGCTCCCCGGCTGGCCCGAGCGCGTCAAGCAGATGCAGGCCAACTGGATCGGTCGCTCCGAGGGCGCCGAGGTCGACTTTACCCTGTGCGACAAGGATGGCGAGCCCATCGAGGGCGACGAGGGCAAGATCACCGTCTTCACCACGCGCGCCGATACCCTCTTTGGCGTCTCCTTCTTTGTCCTGGCTCCCGAGTACGCTCGTCTGCACGAGCTCGTCGAGGGCACGGAGTACGAGGAGGCCGTCACCAAGATCGTCGAGGACTCCAAGCACATCTCTGCCGTCGAGCGTGCCCAGGGCACTCTCGAGAAGCACGGTGCCTTTACCGGCCGCTATGTGGTGAACCCCGTCAACGGCGAGAAGGTCCCCGTGTGGGTTGCCGATTATGTCGTTGCCGACTACGGCACCGGCGCCGTCATGGCCGTTCCCTGCGGCGACCAGCGCGACTTTGAGTTTGCCCGCAAGTACGACCTGCCGATCGTCCCGATCATCCTTGACGATGAAGACCGCGCTGCCGTCGAGGCCAGCGGCGAGACCATCGATACCTTCCATGCCGAGACTGTCGACTGGGACTGCGCCCACGCTGCCGAGGGCACGCTCGTCCAGTCCGGCAAGTACACCGGCATGCGTGGCGGTAAGCACTCCGAGGGCGAGGCCGCCATCGTGGCCGACCTCGAGGCCATGGGCTGCGGCCGTCGCAAGGTCGAGTTCCGCCTGCGCGACTGGCTCATCAGCCGCCAGCGCTATTGGGGCAACCCCATCCCGGCCATCCACTGCGAGCACTGCGGCATTGTGCCCGTTCCCGAAGATCAGCTGCCGGTGACGCTGCCCGAGAACCTGGATCTGGGCGCCGGCGAGACCCTCGCCGAGTGCAATGACTTCTACGAGACCACCTGCCCGGTCTGCGGCCGCCCGGCCAAGCGCGAGACCGATACCATGGACACCTTCACCTGCTCCAGCTGGTATTACCTGCGCTATACCGACCCGCACAACACCGAGCTGCCCTTCTCCCGCGAGGCGGTAGACCGCTGGATGCCTGTCGATAACTACATCGGTGGTATCGAGCACGCCATTCTGCACCTGCTCTACAGCCGCTTCTTTACCAAGGCGCTGCGCGACCTGGGCCTGCTGAGCGTGGACGAGCCCTTTACCAACCTGCTGTGCCAGGGCATGGTCAAGGACGAGAACGGCGACACCATGTCCAAGTCCAAGGGTAACGTCGTGCCCCCGAGCTCGGTCATCGAGCCCTACGGCGCCGACACTATGCGTCTGGCGATCCTGTTTATCGCCCCGCCCGAGAAGGACTTCGACTGGGATCCCAAGGCCGTCGAGGGCGCCAACCGCTTTATCAAGCGCGCCTGGCGTATCGTATGGCAGCTCGTCCAGTCGGGTGACGCCGGCGTGGCCTTCGACAAGACCATCCTCGACGAGGTCGCGATGAAGCTCTATCGCGAGCGTCACCGCACCATCGCCAAGTGCACCGAGGACTTCGACCGTGGCCAGTTCAACACCGCCATCTCGGCCGTCATGGAACTCGTCAACGCGGCGAGCGCCTACCTCAACGCCACCGAGGATGCCGACCGCGACAAGGCGCTGTGCTACGGCGTGGCCAAGGACATCGTGAGCGTCCTGGCGCCCATCTGCCCGTTCTGGGCCGACGAGCTGTGGCACGAGGCACTCGGCTGCGAGGGCAACGCCTACACCGCCGCCTGGCCCGAGTTCGACCTGGCCGAGTCCATCGAGGACACCGTGCAGATCGTCGTCCAGGTGCTCGGTAAGGTCCGTGGCCGCATCGATGTCGCCCGCGATGCCTCTAACGAGGAGATGCAGGCTGCCGCCGAGGAAGCCGTTGCCAAGTGGCTCGAGGGCAAGACGGTCGTCAAGGCCATCTGCGTGCCCGGCAAGCTGGTCAACCTTGTCGTCAAGTAGATGCCGCGCGCATAGTTGACGCACGGAAGACGAGGGGCGATTCCGCTCGGGTCGTCCTTCGTCTTTCATTTGCCCTCCTAGGTGCCTGCGGTCAATTGTTCTATTCTTGTGGAGATGCTGTGGGCACGCTGACCTGCGAATTTCCGTATCGCTTGCACGTTTGTGCAGGTATTGGTATAGTTTGCTTGCAAATGAAGTTGTAATTGAAAGAAGTGGGGTTTCGGCCCCGCTTCTTTTTTGTATGGATGGAGGTGCCGCAATGGTCAAGACCAAGACCGAGCAGGCGATTATCGACGCACTCGAGGCCGTCGCTCCCCAGCACGATGTCGACATTGTCGATGTGGAGCTGGTGGGCGCCACCAAGGCCCCCTGCGTGCGTGTTCGTATCGAGGGTGCCGAGGGCCAGAGCCTGTCGCTCAACGACGTCACGGCCAATACCAAGTGGGTCGGCGACGTGATCGAGGAGCTCGACCCCATCTCTTCGAGCTATACGCTCGAGGTGTCGAGCCCGGGCATGGCGCGCCCGCTGCGCCGCCCGCGCGACTTTGCCCGCTTTGCGGGCGAGGACTGCGAGCTTACCTCCACCGCCACCGAGGGCCGTCGCAAGTATACCGGCAAGATTGCCGCCGCGACCGAGACCGACGTGACCCTCGAGCTCGAGGACGGCGAGTCCGTCACCCTCGATTTCTGTGATGTTAAAAAGTGCAAGTTGAAGCCCACCTACGACTTCAAGCCCGCGAAGGAAGGAAAGTAACATGGCAGCATCCGACATGATGTCCGCCCTGATGGAGCTTTGCCAGGATAAGCACATCGACCAGCTCTATCTGATCGACCGCCTGGAGCAGTCGCTCGCCAAGAGCTATGCCGAGATCCTGCATCTTGAGTGGGGCGCCAAGGTGACCATCGACCGCACCACCGGCAAGATTTACGTCTACCGCCTGGAGCCGATCGACGATTCCATGGACGAGGAGGGCAACTTCACCGAGTTCGAGGAGATCGACGTCACCCCCAAGAACACGAGCCGCATCGCCGCCCAGCACGCCAAGGCCGAGATCAACGCCATCGTTCGCAACTCCGCCCGCGAGCAGATCTACGAGGAGTTCTCCGGCCGCATCGGTGACCTCATTAGCGGTACCGTACTGCAGTCCACGCCCGACTTCACCATCGTCAAGATCCGTGATGGCGTCGAGGCCGAGCTGCCGCATTTTGACCAGCGCCGTTACGAGAACGAGCGCAACGAGCGTCCGATGGGCGAGCGCTATCTGCATAACCAGCACATCAAGGCCGTGATCATCGACGTCCGCGACCCCAACTCCAACCTGCAGCCGGTTCGCGGCGAGCACAGCCGTCCTCCGATTGTCATCTCCCGCACCCACCCCGAGCTCATGCGTCGTCTGTTTGAGCAGGAGGTGCCCGAGATCTATGAGGGCACCGTCCAGATCAAGTCGATCGCCCGCGAGCCCGGCCAGCGCTCCAAGGTCGCCGTCCACTCGCTCGACGACCGCCTGGATCCCGTGGGCGCCTGCGTCGGCCCCAAGGGCAGCCGTGTTCGCGCCGTCGTGGGCGAGCTCCGTGGCGAGCGCGTCGACGTCATCCTGTGGGATGCCGACCCGGCCGTCTATGTCGCCAACGCCCTGTCGCCTGCTAAGGTCACCCGCGTCCTCATCGACGAGGAGAAGGCCTACGCCGGCGTCATCGTGCCCGACGACCAGCTGTCCCTCGCCATCGGCAAGGAGGGCCAGAATGCCCGTCTTGCCGCTCGCCTGACCGGCTGGCACATCGACATCAAGTCCGAGACCCTTGCCGCCGACATCCTCAAGAACGTTCCCGTTCACGAGGAGCCCGCCGCCGACCTGATCGGTGACGAGGGGGACGACGTCCGTCGCTGCGAGTACGTGTCCGAGGACGGCGTCCAGTGCCGCAACCAGGTCCGTCCCGGCTCCCGTTTCTGCGGTGTCCACGACACCGACGCCTTCGATGATGCGGAGGACCTGATCTAGCGCGCGGTCGCGCCGGGCG
>UQUX01000141.1 GCA_900544425.1 uncultured Collinsella sp. | reverse complement strand
CGACACGCATAAAAAGCCTCCCATTTCTCATGTCCAAGAAATGGGAGGCAGTTCAGAGGGGAGCTCGGCGGTGGCGTTGTTAAACGGTGCTGGGGCTCGGGGCCTTCGCGGGAGCTGCCATGTGCGCAGAGGCGTCTAAGAACGCTTACGGCTCGCCATGGTGCCTGCGGCGATAGCGGCTGTTCCCGCAAGGACGGTTGCCACGATGGCCGCACCCGAGGTGTCGCCGGTTGCCGCGAGCACGCCGGTAGTCTTGGCTTTCGTGGTTGAAGCCGCAACGGCCTTGGTCGGCTTTGAGCCCTCAGGCTTGGGGTTCTGCTTGGACTCCGCGGGCTTGCTTTCTGCGGGCTTGGTCTCGTCGGGCTTGGGGTCTTCCGGCTTGGCTACCTCGGGAGGTGCGATGGTCGTACTTTTGGCGACTGCTTTGATATAGAGGGAGTCGACCGTGGCGTCGCCCGTGCCGATGGCTTGGCCTGCCTCGTAGATGCCGTCACGGAGCTTGCGATAGTCAATGACCTTGCCGCCTTCGGGCGTCTGGATGGCGGCGTTCTCAATCTTGATGGTGCCGATTGTCTTGCCGTCAGCGCTCATGGCACGGGCAAAGATTGCCGCTGTATCTCCTTCGGCCGTTACCTTGCTGCGGATGATCGAGATGACTGCGGGTGTGACGCCCTCGCTGGTCTGGGCGATGATGCCGATGTTCTCGCCTTGGGGTTCGCGCCTCGTCTCGCCATCTTGGTTTTCGCTGTAGGGGATGGGGCCGTCGCCGTTCTCGACATAGCGGGCTATGGCCTTGACAACGGAGTCGCTGATGTAGATGTGGCCGCCCTTCTCGTTGGGTCGATCGTTTCTGGTGGAGAATGCAGCCGAAACCTCGCCTTCCGCAAACGCGTCCACGGTGGAGCCGTTCTTGACGACGATGTCGTCCTGGTAGGTGAAGAGGGCGTTGGCGCCACCGTATCTGCCTTTACTTGCACGGACCGTCACGTTTGCATGATCGAGGGTGATGCCCTTGTGGGCATAGACGCCATATTCAACACCGTTTACGTTGAGGGAGACGTTTGTGGCTGCGAGGCTGCCCTTGGCCTCGACGGCAGCGTCTTTCTCGGAGCTTGCCTTGACCTGGCTGCCGTCCGAGATGTTGATATTGCCGCCGCTCCAAAGGGCCTCACCATCGGCTGAGCTTGCCTCGACCGTCCCGCCACCCTTGATGGTGAGGTTCTTGTCGGCTCCAATACCCTTGTCCTTGGTAGCCCTGGCGGTGACGGCTCCGCTGTCGTCAATCGTGATATTGCCGTTTGCCCTGATGCCATCCGATGCACCCGTGGCGTTGACGTTGCCCGAACCTTTGATAGCGAGATCACCTCCGGCATTGATGGCATCAAACCCAGTGCTCGTGGCGTTGACGGATCCGGCTCCGTCGATGTTGATATTACCCGTGGTGAGGATAGCGTCCTCAGTAGATGTCACGCTGAGCGTGCCGCCCTCGTCGCCTTGGATATTGAGCTCGGCATTCTCGTTAGTGCCATGAGAAACGTTGATGCTTTCGATCCATTCGGCAGTGACGATGTTGGTTCCCGAGTAATTCACGTTGAGCTTGCCTGCGGCCTGGATCTCGCCGCCGTTATAGTTGTTGAGCTTCAAGTCGTCGGCGCCGTCCCACGACCAGGTACCGGCCTCGTCGCTCGCCGCGGTGTTGTACTTGTTGCCGCCGACCTTGACCCATTCCGCTGCGAGCGAGACGCTCGGCATGAGCAGCGAGCTCACCGTGAGCGCGCACACGGCGCCCGCGACGATGCGGCGCGTCACGCGGCGCCAGCTGCCGTGCGCGAGTCCTATGCGACGGCGAACGTTGGGTTCGGCAACATGGGCTCCGGCGGTAGTGTCATTGCGTTTGGGGGTCGTGAACAAGGCTGCCATGGTTGCTCCCGTTCTCATAGGGCCTATACGACTAGATTCAGCGTATCTGCTGGATGTTGCCGGCGGTAGTGCCGTTTGGAGGGCAAAATGGCCAAAATGGGGGAGAAATAGGCCGCACGCCGGCGCAGGGACCGGCGCTAAAAGAAAAGCGCGGGGCCGCATGGCGACTCCGCGCTTTATTGTTCAGCTTTTGCAGCCTTGCCTTTACGCTACGAAGAAGTAGACGAGGAAGGCAAGGGCCGCGATCCACCCGTCCCGTGCGAAAAAGTGTTTACGAGCGCTTGCGGCTCACCACGGCGCCCGCGGCGATGGCGGCTGTTCCTGCAAGGGCGGCTGCCACGATGGCTGCGTTCGAGGCGTCGCCGGTTGCCGCGAGCTTGCCGGTGGTCTTGGCTCCCGTGGCTGCAACTGCAACGGTCTTGGTCGTCTTCGTGCCCTCGGACTTGGAACCCTCGGGCTTGGTCTCGCCTGGCTTCTCCTCGGGAGGCGCGATGACCGTGCTCTTGGCGACAGCTTCGTTATAGGGGGAGTCGATCACAGCGTCGCCCGTGTCGATGGTTTGACCTACCACGTAGAAGATGCCGTCATCGAGTTCTTCCTTGTTGCGATAGCCAATGATCTTGCCGCCTGTGGGCGTCTGGATGGGAGCGCCTTCGATCTCGATGGTGCCGATTGTCTCGCCGTCCGCGCTCACGGCAAGGGCGAAGATTGCCGCCGTGTCTCCCTCAGCTGTGACCTTACTGCGGACAATCGAGACGGTCGCGGGCGTGATGCCCTCCTTGGTCCGGGCAAAGATGCCGATGTTCACGCCCCTATGCTCGGGAATGACCGCGCCACTTTGGTCGTTGCTGTAGTGATCGGGGCCGTCGCTACCGGACTCGACATAGCGGGCTATAGCCTTGACAACGGAGTCACTAATGTAGATGTGACCACCCGCTTCGTTGGGGTAGTAGTTTCTGGTGGAGATTGCGGTCGAGAACTGGCCTTCTGCGAACGCATCCACGATCGAGCCGTTCTTGATGACGATGTCGTCCTCGTCGGTGAAGAGGGCGCTGGCTTCATCGTTCCCTGCACTTGCACGGACCGTTACGGTTGCGCCATCGAACGTGATGCCCTTGTAGACATAGATGCCATACCCAACGCCACTTGCGTTGAGGGAAGCGTTCGTGACCGTGAGGCTGTTTTTACCGTCGATGGCGGCGTCTTCCTCGGAGCTTGCCTTGACCTGGCTGCCACCCGAGATCTCGATGTTGCCGTCGGCCCAAATCGCATTGTCTTTGATAGAGCTTGCCTCTACCTTGCCGCCGCCCTTTATGATGAGGTTCTCGTTAGCATCGATACCCTGATCCTCGGTGGCCTTGGCGGTGACGGTTCCGCTGTTGTCGATCGTGATGTTGCCGTCGGCCCTGATGCCATCCGAATCGCCCGTGGCGTTAACGTTTCCCGAGCCCTTGATGGTGACATCGCCCCCGGCATCGATGGCATCGTGCTCGGTGCTCGTGGCGTTGACAGTGCCAGCGCCGTCGATGTTGATGCTGCCGACGGAAGTGATGGCGTCACGAGAAGATGTCACGTTGAGCGTGCTGGACGCGTCGCCCTGAATATTAAGCTCGGCGTTCTCGTTCGCGCCATCCTTAACCTTGATGCCGCGGCCGTCGCCGTTAGTGACGATGTTGTCGCCCTCGTAGCTCACGTTGAGCTTGCCCGCTGCCTCGATCGCGCCGCCGTTATAGCCGTTGAGCTTCATATCGTCGGCGCCGTCCCAGGCCCAGGTGCCGGCCTCGTCGCCTGCTGCAGTGTTGTACTGAGTGCCGCCGACGTTGACCCACTCGGCCGCGAACGAGACGCTCGGCATGAGCAGCGAGCTCACCGTAAGCGCGCATACGGCGCCTACAACGATGCGGCGCGTCACGCGGCGCCAGCTGCCGTGTGCGAGCAGCGTGCGACGGCGCACGTCGGGCTCGACAAAATGGGCTCCAGAGGTTTTGTCATTGCGCTTGGGGGTCGTGAACAAGGCGGCCATGGTTACTCCCATCCTCATAGGGCCTATGCGATTAAGCCCAGCATATCTGCAGGATGTAGCCGGCGGTAGTGCCGTTTGGAGGGCAAAATGTCCAAAACTTGGGAAGCAAAACATCGCGCGTCTGTGCGTTGCCTGGCTTTAAAAGAAAAGCGCGGAGCCGCTCGATGCGACTCCGCGCTTTGGTGTTCTGTTTTAGCAGACTATGCCGTTACGCTACGAAGAAGTAGACGAGGAAAGCGAGAGCTGCGATCCACATGAGCGGCTTGATCTTGGAGGCCTCGCCCTTAAAGAGCGCGACGATCACGTAGGCGATAAAGCCTAGGCCAATGCCGGCAGAGATGGAGTAGGTGAAGGGCACGCCGGCGACAATCATGAACGCCGGGAAACCCTGCGACACGTCGGACCAGTCGATCTCGGAGGCCTCGCTCATCATGAGGTAGCCGACGTAGACCAGAGCACCGCAGGTGGCGGCGCTGGAAACGACGGTGACGATGGGGGAGAAGAACGCGGCGAGAATGAACAGCACGCCGGTGGTGACGGAGGTGAGGCCCGTGCGGCCACCGTCGGCGGCGCCAGAAGTGGACTCGACGAAGGTGGTGATGGAGGAGACGCCCATAAAGCCACCGGCAGCAGCGGCCACGGAGTCGACGACCAGGATGGGGCGGATGTCCTCGACATTGCCGTCCTCGGTCAAGAACTCGCCCTGCTTGGCGACGGCCATCGCGGTGCCCATGGTGTCGAAGAAGTCGCTCATGAGCAGCGAGAAGGCAACGACG
>UQUX01000140.1 GCA_900544425.1 uncultured Collinsella sp. | reverse complement strand
GTCTTGGTTCGTGCGGGCTCCGTAACGCCTCCACGCATCTTTGGGCGCCGCGCGCCACGTGTCCTGGTGGCGCTCCATAGCATCGAAGAACAGTATTCGCACGACCGTCAGCTCAAGCGTGCGTTATCGGAGCTTAGAGTGGCGAACAAGCGCCTCTCTGGCACGCTCTCGGTCATTATGAGTACCGTGGGCTCCGATGAGCTGCCCAGCCTACTTGATACCGTTTTGAACCAGCTTGTAGGAACGCTCGATGCTTCGGGTGCCGCTATCTATTTTTCTGAGAGCGGCGGTTTTAAGCTACGCGGTGTTTCCAAGGAGCTGTACGACAGCTACCTGCCCGAGTTTTTGCCGTATGGCGCTGGCATTCCGACGTATGTTCTTCGCGAGTCGCGTGCCTGTCGCTTGTCGATTCAACAGGACCTTGAGGGTGATAAGGCCGCCTCCGGTATGTTTATGGACCTGGACAATCGTTCTAAGCACCTGTTGCGCATGCAGGATATGCCTCCGTACCGCAACGAGATCTGTCTTCCCGTTTTTTACGGTACGCAGATTCTTGGCGTGCTGGAAGTTGGTTGGAAACGCCCCCAGGCACCGCTCGCCTATGACGTTAATGTGCTCGAGGTCATTTGCGATTACCTGTCTATCCAGCTGGTCGGCATGGCATCGAGCCTTCGCTCCCGTCGCACGGCCGAGCTTGGCCGCTCGCTCAATGTCTTGCGTGATGAGTTGTTTGCCTTTCTAGACGATTCCGCCGCGGCTACCCAGGCGGTATCGTCCGAGATCTGCAATATGCTTAACTGCCATTTTTGCCCTGTTGAGTATGACGCCAGTCTGGATTCCTACGTCATAGATTTTGAAGGTGGCAGTCGCGTTGCTTTGCCGGACGATCCCGAGAAGCTTTTCTTTTCCACGACGGCGCCAGCGGCACGTCTGGGGGCTGGCCCTGATGGCTTTGAGGCATCTGTTTTGGGCGGTACGAGTGCCGAGGACCTTAAACACGTCCGTATAACTCGCGTTGACGAATCGATGCCTATGGGAGGCTGGCTTAGGGCGCACGGTCTGCCTTGTCAAGGTCTCTACGTCGACTCCGGCATCGAGGCGGGGCGCCCGCGCTCTGAGGGTGATGGCAGGCACAGTAACGACGCGATTGTTCCTGCTTCTGTTGCGAAGAGCCCGACGACGCGCGCGCTGCTGCTTCGTGATGGTAGCCAAGAGCCGATTGATGATCTTGAATATGACTACTTGGTGCACTTGGCGCATGACTTTGAACTGATCTACGAAGGCGAATCTCAAAAGCGCGAGGAGCGCCATATCGCTCAGACCCTTCAGATCGGCATGAGAAATTCCCTGGGGGATGTTCCGGGTATCGCAACCGATTCGGTGTACCTGTCGGCCACGAACTCGGCGTTGGTCGGCGGCGATTTCTATACGCTCATCCGTCTTCCCGACGACTGCGCCGTCATGATTCTGGGTGATGTGTCTGGCAAAGGCATTGAGGCCGCATCGATGTCCGCGCTCGTCAAGACGGCCCTGACGGCATATGCCTGGGAGGGCGCTGGACCGGCCCGCATGGCACGCTCCCTTAACAGCATGCTCATGGGCTTTTCGAGGGTCGAGACGTTCGTGACGGCCTTTATCGCCAAGATTGACCTTAAGGCCGGACGCGCAACGTATTGTTCGGCGGGCCATCCTCCGACCATGGTCATCAGGCCAGAGTCGATGCCGCTGGGTGGCGGTGAGGCACGTGGGGGAGAGGTTGAGCTGCTTGGATGCCAATCGGGCGTAATCGGTGCCTTTGAGAGCATGGTGTACGAGACAGGCGTGTTTACGTTCGCCCCCGGCGACATGCTCTTCATGTATACGGATGGAACGATTGAGGCCCGCGACCGCACCGGAGCGTTCTTTGGCGAGCAGCGCTTGCGCGACCTTCTGCTTTCTGTTTCGGGGGAGGGCGTGTCGGGCATTTGCGGCAAGGTCTTGGGCGAGCTTGACCGATTTACCGAATCGGCGCTGGACGATGACATTGCATTGGTGTCCCTTGAGTTTTTACGGGGTCGTTCATAGACGACGCTGGGCGGGCTGAATCCGCACGGTTGGGGAAACGAATGCATCGAGTGGGCTTTTTTGGGAACCATGGTCGTATGAATGAGTGGAATGACATAGCGGTTTTGACGCCACCGGGCGATATCGACATCGCCACGGTGCCTGCGCTGCGTCGGCGGCTGGATGCTTTGATTGGCCGCGGCGTGCGTCGTGTCGTCATCAACTGTCAGGCTGTTAGCTTTATCGATTCGACGGGCTTGGCATTCCTGCTTACGCGCGCTCGTGAGCTCATGAGGCGAGAAGGCCTGCTTTCGCTCGTCAATGCATCAGGTGAAGTTGTTCGCTTTTTGGAGATTGCTCGTCTTGTCGATATCCTTCATGTCGCGGGGCCGGCACGGGAGTCTATTCCCGCCATTCCGGTGGGGGAGCTGCCTCGCTGGAGTAAGAGTGTCGAGGTCCGTCAGGGTATCGAGAATCTTCCATACTACCGACATCGCATCGCTGAACTCCTTGAATCGCTTCCGTTGCGCCGTGACGAGCGCTACGATGTCGCATTGGCGTCGGGGGAGGCGCTGGGTAATGCCTATGACCATGCGGGCGGTATCGGGTGCGTCCTGACGGTTCAGGCCTATGGCGATCGCGTTGTGGTTGAGGTGCTTGATCGAGGTGCCGGCTATTCTATCGATAAAACGAGCGAGCCGGTCGCATCCGAGGAACGCGGCCGTGGTATCAAGCTTATGCGTATGCTCGTCGATAACGTGGAGGTTGCTCGTCGTACGGACGGCGCCGGCACGCGCGTGCAGATGGTGAAGCTGTTTAGCGGAGCGCTGGAATCGTGTGCCTAGCCAATCGCTTTAACGCGTTTGGCTACTAAGAACATGCGGCAGACAAGTTTTTTGAAAAAAGTACTTGCGTCTTTTGGACAACTCGCGTAAATTAATAACCCGCAAGCGGACATGGCTCAGTTGGTAGAGCACAACCTTGCCAAGGTTGGGGTCGCGGGTTCGAGCCCCGTTGTCCGCTCCAAACGCAACAGCCCGGCTACTACGGTAGCCGGGCTTTTTTGTATCCATTGCATGGGCTCGAACCCGAGAGGGAGCGAGCGTTTTGGGGCGTGGCTGTGGCGTTGTTTGCCGCGAATGTCCGCTTTGGGCGTATCATCGTGGGCATCTAGCAAAACCTCGTTGCAAGGGAGACTCATCACATGGCTACAGAAAAGTCCTCTTTGCGCTCATGGATGTCCGACGCTGCGATCTATCAGATCTACCCGCGCTCGTTTAAGGATTCGACTGGTTCGGGTCTGGGCGATATCGCGGGCATTACCCAGAAGATGGACTATCTTGAGCGGCTGGGTATCGAGGCCATCTGGCTGAGCCCGTTTTACCCATCGCCTCTTGTCGATGGTGGCTATGATGTGGCGGACTACTGCGATGTCGACCCACGTCTCGGCTCGCTTGACGACTTCGACGACATGATCGCTGCGGCTCACGCGCGCGGCATCAAGGTCATCGTCGACATCGTGCCCAACCATTCATCCAACCAGCACCCCTGGTTCAAAGCCGCTCTTGCCGCCGGCCCCGGTTCTCCCGAGCGCGCCCGTTATATCTTCCGCGATGGTTGCGGCGAGCATGGCGAGCTGCCTCCCACCAATTGGAATGCCAACTTTGGCGGCCCCGCCTGGACGCGTGTTGCGGACGGTCAGTGGTATCTGCACATGTTTACGCCCGAGCAGCCGGACTTTGACTGGTCATGCCCTGAGGTTCACGCGCTCTTTTGCGACGTCCTGGCGTTTTGGAGCGATCGAGGCGTCGACGGCTTTCGCATTGATGTGGCGCAGGGTCTCGCCAAGGATCTCGACCGCGATGACCTCGACCGGTGGCATCTCGCCGAGGGCGATGACATGGTTGACGACGGCACCCATCCGCTGTGGGACCGCAATGAGGTCCACGAGATCTATCGCGAGTGGCGCCGCGTGTTCGACCGCTATAATCCGCCGCGCAGTGCCGTTGCCGAGGCGTGGGTGCTGCCCGAGCGCCAGTATCTCTACGCGCGTCCCAGCGAGCTTGGCCAGACATTCAACTTTGAGTTTGCCAAGGCCACTTGGACCTATGATGACATGCACACTGCAATCGAGAAGGGCTTGAAGGCAGCCGTCGAATCCGATTCCGCCTCGACCTGGGTACTCTCCAACCACGACGTGCCGCGCGTGGCGACACGCTATGCCCTGCCGCAAATCAAGGCGACGCGCTACCACCAGATTGCGCTCGACTGGCTCTTACGCGACGGGTCGTCTTATGACGAGGACCGTGAACTCGGCGAGCGCCGCGCGCGGGCGGCCCTTTTGCTTGAACTGTCGCTTCCGGGCTCGGCATACGTGTATCAGGGTGAGGAGCTCGGCCTTTTTGAGGTGGCTGATATCCCGTGGGCTGCACTCGAAGACCCTACTGCGACCAATACGCACGGACCGAAGCGTGAGAAGGGGCGCGACGGCTGTCGTGTGCCCCTGCCGTGGGCGGCGGCGGACGATCCCGCGCATGGCGGATCGTTTGGGTTTTCGCCGGCAGACGCCGATGCGGCGCCCCATCTGCCGCAGCCTGCATGGTTTTCCGATTATGCTGCCGATAGGGAAGAAGTGGACCCGACATCGATGCTTGCGCTCTATCGTGACGCCCTCTGGCTGCGGCGCAAGCTGCGCGG
>UQUX01000139.1 GCA_900544425.1 uncultured Collinsella sp. | reverse complement strand
CGGTAGAACGTGCGGCCGTTCTCCTCAAAGCCCTCGACGTGGCCACCAAACTTAATGGTCACGGCCTTGTCCTGACGGCGGACCTCCCAGGGATAGCCGTGGGTGAGCCACTCGTCGGTGGCCTCGACCTGGCTGCCGTTGACGATCTCCTGCTTAAACAGGCCGTAGCGGTAGCGCATGCCGTTGCCGTAGCCGGCAATGCCCTCGGCTGCCATGGAATCCAGGAAGCATGCGGCCAGACGGCCCAGGCCACCGTTGCCCAGAGCCGGATCGGGCTCCTGGTTCTCGATGACGGATAGATCAAAGCCCATGTCGTCGAGCGCCTCGGCGACCATGTCGCGCACGCCAAAGTTGAGCAGGTAGTTGTCGAGCAGGCGGCCGATCAAAAACTCGATCGAGAAGTAGTACACGCGCTTCTTGCCCTCGGCGGTGACGCGGGCGTCACTCTTGGTGGCAACGGTGCGGGCCTTCTCGGCCACGAGCTTGGCCAGGGCGTTAAAGCGGTCGAGGTCGCTGGCGGCCTCGACGCTCTTGCCGCTGATGCTCATGACGGCATCGCGATAGAGCTCGGTAAACTCCTGCTTGTTGTCGAAGATCTTATTCATACGTTCCTTTCCCCCGGGGATGTTTCTCCCGGAACGGTTATGACATTTATCCTACGCCCCCGCGGGGCGGGTAATTACATTGGTAACGCCTTTGTTACGCTTTCTTGGCAGGAGCCTTAGCTGCAGCTGCCTTGGCCTTGGGAGCAGCCTTTTTGGTGGCTGCCTTTTTGGCCGTGGTGGATTTGGCCGAAGCCTTGGCAGCGGGCTTGGCAGCCTTCGCCTTAGCCGGAGCCTTCCTAGCAGCCACGGTCTTGGGTTTCACCGAGGACGCACGCTTGCGCGTCGCCTTCTTGGGCGCCTCGACCACGGGCGGCTTATAGCTGCTGGGGCCGCGGCGCTTAAGCACCACGCCTGCCAGGCCGGGCACCTTAATCTCAATGGAGTCCATCTGCCCGTTCCAGGGATAGGGCTCGCTCGAGCAGGTGTAGGGCTCCTCGCCGGCATAGCCGCTGCCACCGAACTCGGGACGGTCGGAATCGAAGATGACCTCCCAGTCACCCTCGCGCGGCACGCCCACACGGAAGCTCTCGTAGCTCGCCGGATCAAAGTTGATCAGGATCACCAGATCGTCATCGACGTCCTCACCCTGGCGCACAAAGCTCACGATGGACTGCTTGGAGTTATCCGCGTCGATCCAGGTAAAGCCGTCGTCGGTGTAGCCGCGCTCGTACAGGGCGGGCTCGGCGGTGTACAGGTGGTTGAGCGCCTTGATAAACGCCTGATGATGACGGTGGGTCTCGTACTCCTCGGTCAGGAACCACTGGATGGACTCGTAGTAGCGCCACTCAATAAACTGACCGATCTCGTTGCCCATAAAGTTGAGCTTGGCACCGGGGTGCGTCATTTGGTAGAAGGCCAGCGTGCGCAGACCGGCAAACTGGCGCCACCAGTCGCCCGGCATGCGACCGATCAGCGAGCACTTGCCGTGCACGACCTCGTCGTGGCTCAGCGGGCAAATGAAGTTCTCGGTAAAGGCGTACATGATGGAGAACGTGAGCAGCCCGTGGTTGCCGGGGCGCCACGGAAAATCGGTCTGCATGTAGTGCAGGGTGTCGTTCATCCAGCCCATGTCCCACTTGTAGTGGAAGCCCAGGCCGCCGTCCTGCGGCGGATAGGTCACGAGCGGCCATGCGGTGGACTCCTCGGCCATCATCATCACGTCGGGGTAGTGCGCTTCAACAGCGCAATTGACCTGGCGGATAAATGCGCTGGCGTCCAGGTCCTCCTCGGTACCGTACTTGTTGAACTTCTTTTGGCCGGGATCGTCGATGCCAAAGTTGAGGTACAGCATGCTGGACACGCCGTCCATGCGAATGCCGTCCACGTGGAAGTTCTCGAGCCAGTACAGCACGTTGGAGACCAGGAAGGAGCGGACCTCGCCGCGGGCGAAGTCAAACTTGTGCGTACCCCAGTTGGGGTGAATCTCGTGCTCAAACAGCATGTGGCCGTTAAAGGTGGCAAGGCCGTGGGAGTCGGCGCAAAAACCGCCGGGCACCCAGTCCATGATCACGCCAATGCCTGCCTCGTGGCACGCATCGATAAAGTGCATAAGCTGCTGCGGGTTGCCGTAGCGCGACGTGGCGGCGTAGTAGCCGGTCGTCTGGTAGCCCCAGGAGCCATCGAAGGGATGCTCCATAAGCGGCATGACCTCGATATGCGTGTAGCCCATGTCGCGCACGTAGTCCACGAGCTCTACCGACAGGTCGTCGTAGGTGTAAAACTCGCCGCGCTGCGCGGGGAAGGGATCCATGGGGCCGGGATAGTTGCCGTACTCGTCCGGCTCTCCCTGCGGCGCGTCGCCGTGACGCTTCCACGAGCCAATATGCACCTCGTAGATGTTAAGGGGCTGCGACATGTGGTTGTGGCTGGCGCGGCGCTTGAGCCATGCGGCGTCGTTCCACTGGTAGCCATCGAGGGTCCACAGCACGCTGGCGGTACCCGGAGGGCACTCGGCCTTAAAGGCGTACGGATCGGCCTTGTAGAGCTTTTTGCCCTCGTTGGTCTCGATGAGGTACTTATAGAGCTGGCCCTGCTCGGCGCCAGGAATAAAGCCTTCCCAAATAGCGCTCGTATGCATGGGCACCAGCGGGTTGGCTTGCTCATCCCAGTCGTTAAATTCGCCAATGACATGGACGCTCTTTACATCGGGCGCCCAAACGCAAAAGCGCCAGCCGCGCGTACGGTTCTGCGTGTCGGGGTGCGCGCCCATCTTTTCCCAGCTGCGCTCCCACGTACCGATGCCAAACAGATAGACATCGTCCTTGGTGAGCTCCGGTGCATGCGGGGCGGCTTTACGGGTAGCGGGCTTTTTGGTTGCTGGCTTTAGCTTTGTATCGCTCACGTTTGATCCCATCATGACGCGGCAGCGTGTTGCCTTGGTGACTAGATGCGAAAGGTCCAAGGCTGCACGAATCGAAGGGACGGCGAAGTTTCTGTGATTCGTTCCACCTCGCGTGCTCGGTGGAACTTTCGGCAGAAACAACGATAACACCTGTGCGTTAGTTTTATGGACGAAAGCGGATTTGCGGGGGCGTTTAATCGGTAAGCGACATGTTTATACCACTGGCAGAATTGCCGTGGTAAAACTCTTGACAGTTTTAGCAATTTGGGTTTCAAAATTGTTTGGCTGACGTTTGGTAAAACGTTTTTAGCAGGATGTTTACCATTTGATATCGAAAGGTTCGTTTATGTCCCATACCGCCGCTCCCAAGGTTGCTTTTATTTTCGATTGCGACGGCACGTTAGTTAATAGCACACCCGTTTGGGCTTATGCTCAGCCAGAGTTATTGCACCGCCACGGGATTGACGTGACCGTGGATGACTTTGCCCAATTTGAGCACCTGTCGCTGGAGGATGAGTGCCAGGCCTACCACGACACGTGGGGCATTGGCGCGAATGGCGAAGAGCTGTATCGCGAGCTGAGCGACATCCTGATCGATGGCTACTCCAAGGTGCCGCCGCGCGGCGGGCTCCTGGCATTTTTGGAGCAGGCGAAGGCGGCGGGCATTGCCATGTGCGTGGCCACGTCCACGCCGGCCGAGCTGGTGCAGTCCGCGCTCGCTGGTGCCGGGCTCGACGCTTACATGGAGTTTGTTACCACGACGGGTGAGGCAGGACGCTCCAAGCAGTTCCCCGATGTGTACGAGCTGGCGCTGCGCCGTCTGGAGGAGCGCCACGGGCACAAGTTTGAGCGCGCATGGGTGTTTGAGGACGCCGTCTTTGGCCTTAAGAGCTCTGGCACCGCCGGCTTTAAGCGCGTGGGCATCTATGACCCGCACGGCCGTATGAAGCGCGACGATGTGCGCGACAACTGCGATATCTTTATCGATAGCTATGAGGACCTGGATTTAGCCCGCGTGCTTTTGTTTGAGGGCTAGGTGAGGGCCGTGGCTTGCAAAGTACTTGTAGTCTGCGGCTCGCCCGTGGTGACGAGCGCGGATCTGTTGCGTAGGCTAGCGGGGGAGTGCGACCACATTATCGCCGTGGACCGCGGGCTCGACGCACTGCTGGGCGCGGGACTGGGCTGCGACGTGTATGTTGGGGATGCTGACACGGTAAGCGATGAGGGCCGAGCGCTAGTCGATGCCGCCACCGATTTTGAAGTTGAACGCCACGACCCGTACAAGGACTATACCGATCTGGCGCTGGCGCTCGATTCCGTCCGTCGTCGCTGGGCGGGTGCCGAAGTGGTTGCAACCTGCGCCACTGGCGGCCGTCCGGACATTGCGCTTTCCGTACTGGGCCTGCTCGCAGGCTACGATGACGCCCCAGTCTGGATTGCCGAGGACAAGGTGGTCGCCCGCATCCTTCGCGCAGGTGAATCGTGGACCATCGAAGGCGCCGAGGGCAAGACGTTCTCTATCATCGCCATTGCCCCCAACACCGTGGTAAGCGAACACGGCCTAGAATGGGAGCTAGACCACAGCTCCCTGGGCCTGTTGGCCGACACCGGCATCTCTAATGTCGTTAGAAAAACGGCCAAGATCCAAGTTCACACCGGCACCGCCATCGCTTACCTATATCATTAGGCATTTAGAGTCTGACAAAAAAGTCCTTGCACGTCGCGCCAACTTCCCTTATAGTATCTTCCCGTCACGGGGGCGTAGCTCAGCTGGGAGAGCGCTTGACTGGCAGTCAAGAGGTCAGGG
>UQUX01000138.1 GCA_900544425.1 uncultured Collinsella sp. | reverse complement strand
CAGGACTGTAGAGCAGGAAACCTAAGCCGGTATCCCCACTCTCCCGGGGCCGAACGCCCTAGTTGTTCAGCATGCGGTCGAAGCTTCCCGAGTCGCCATCCCGATAGTCTGCGGTCATCAGAATCTCCTGCGGAATGCGCCCGCCCTCGCGCAGCACGTTGCGGAACTGCACGCGCGTAACCATGGGCAGATCCTTGATCGTCGCCGCCAGGTTCTGCGGCACGCCCTGGTTGGCAGCCGCGGGCTCGCACTCGCCGCCGGCCTTCACGCGACGCTTATGCTCGGCGAGCATGGCACGGTACATGCCGGCATGCAGGCGAATCTCAACCACATTGGCATTGCGAGCCTGCTCGACGATACGCGCGCCCTCGCGATCGATATCGCCTACGTAGTAGACGTAGTTAAAGCGATAGCCAATCTCAGCCAGATAATCGTCCAGGGCATGCGAGACGCTCGCCTTGCATCCGCCGCCAAAAATCACGCCGCCCACCTTGATGCCAAAGAGCTTGGCGTGCTTGCGGCCACGCAGCAGCTTGACGATCTCGTCGTAGGTGTCCAGGTTCTCGACCATAATGAACGGCTTGTCGGCGCCCAGCGTAAAGAAGCCCGTAAAGTGCACGGGGCGATTGGGGGCGACCTTGATCGCCTGCATGCTGATGCCCTTTTCGGTCATACGCCTGATCAAGCGCTCACCGTGCTTGCCGTCAAAAGCCTTCTCGTCATTAAAGATCTGGTAGGCACGCTGGCGGCGCGAGGCAACCGGCGTATCGGCACCTCGGTTCTGCTCGATCCAAGCCTGGATGATTGCGATTTCCTCGGCAATCTTGCGGTTGGACATCTCGTTGTGCTGAGTGCGCTGCGGAGCCTTTTTGCCGTCCTTGCCCTCGACCTTTACGATCTGTGTCTGCTGCTCCTTGATCTTAGAGAGCGCCGTGGGCGTAGGGACAACTTTGAGCAGCTGCCTGCCTAAAACGCGGGCAAGGGCAAACGCCGAGGCCTCGCCGTGAACGGCCGACTTGGGCTGCTGGACAGCAGTATCTGCTGCGGCAGACTCCGGCTTCCTCTGAGACTTGCGCTTAGAATCGCCTTGGGAATTGCGCTCGCGCTTCGGCATAGACGCCTGCTTCCGCGGACGATTGGACTTGCTCTCCTTCGCCGGCTGGCGCTTAGGCTGCCCCGAAGAAACCTCGGCCTTCGCATCCTCGTTCTGCGGCGTGGTCTTCTCGGCCGCAGTCTCGGCATGGGAACTGCGGCCCCCACGATGGCGACGGCGGCGAGGCTTGCTCGACGCGCCCTGCTCCGTCTGCTCATCAGTAGGCTGCTGGCCCTTGGCCTCGGCATCAACCTCAAGCTGCGGCTCAACAGGCTTTTGCTCGCGAGTCACCGGCTCAACGGCCTTCTCGTCCTTCTCGCCCTGAGTGGTCGAAGCCGGTTCGCTCTTCTCCTGACGCCTTACGGGATACGCGCGCCCCGCAAAACCGCGGCCGGGACGACACGAACCCGGAGCCTTCTTGGCAGACTCCTCAACATCGTCTGCAACCTCAGAAGACTCTTCAACCTCACGCGCGGCATCCTGCTGCGCAGCCTTGAAGTGAGCACCGCGACGACGCTTGGGCTCTTGGGCCTCCACGGGCTTTTGCTCCCTCGCGGGCTTCTGCGACTCGGCAGCAACCTCGGTCTCAACAGCCTCAGCATCCGTCTCGCCCTTTTGAGCAACGGCGCGACGGAAGCGCTCCTGCTGGGCGCGGCGCTGCGCATCGCGCTTGCCACCCCCGCCAAAACCGCCGCGTCCTGCCTTGGCCGTAAAGGCACGCACGACGTTCTCATCGAGCAACTCATCGGTATCGACATGCTCACGCGGAGCAGCTTCTTCCACAGCAGGCACGTCAGCGGAATCCTCGACGACAAAACCCTCGACGGACTCGGCAGGCTGCTCTTGGGCATCGCGGATCTCGGCATTGATGGTATAGAACGCCGGGCGCCCGTTAATGCCGCTACCCTCGATCTTGGTCACGATCTTTGCCGCGATAAGCTCATCGCGCATCGCCTTGGTGTCGCACTCCTTATCGACGGAGCGGAAAATCTGCGCCAGCGCACTCGACTTAATCTTGAGCGCCTTGCGGCAGAGCAGGTCGTAGGCAACCAGCTTGGCGCGCTCGGCAGAAAGCGACGTCTGGCTGCTCAGGCGCTCAGCCAAAGCATCGACATTGTTTTGATTATCGGAATATACCGTCTTGGCCACGGGGCCCCTTTCATATGTACACATATACGTCTATATGGTACAACGCGCGCCCTTATCCACGCAAAACATCTGCGAGAACACTCGAGCGTCACCCGCTTTCGCATGAAAAAAAGACCGAGCCCGCGAAGTCGCGGACCCGATCTTTCCGAGTCATATGGATGGAACGGTTAGTCCATCAAGCTGACTAGGCCTTGGCGGCCTCGGCATCGGCAGGAGCCTCAGCGGCAGCGGCGCGGCCGTACTCGGCCTTGCCCATCTCGGACCACTCGGGCTCCTCGTCAGGCATGGAGCCAGCCTCCTTGCCGAAGAACTCCTTGAGGCAGTTGACGGCGACAATGAGGCCCAGGACCATCAGCAGGACGGCGAAGACGAGCTGCAGGCCCTTGGTGGCGGCGACGGAGACGGCGGCCGTGGTGGCGGTAGCCGGGATGGTGCCGAAGAAACCGTAGGCCTGGACGGCGGTCATGCAGCCCATGGCGCTCTGGACCAGCGAGGTGAAGGTGCAGCAGAGCAGGAAGACGACGGGCACGTAGAGCATCCAACCCTTGCGGCCGGTGCACTTGCAGAACACGGCGAGGGTGATCATGGTCATGCCGCCGAGCAGCTGGTTGGAAGCACCAAAGAGCGGCCAGATGTTGGCATAGCCACCAAAAGCGAGGGCGAGACCGGGAAGCAGGGTAACGACCGTGGCGAACCAGGGGTTGCCGAGTACCTTCATGTAGCCGGCCTTGGACTCGATGGCCAGGGCGTCGTTGGTCTGAGCAAAGAACTCGGAGAACGAGGTGCGAGCGATGCGGGCGACGGCGTCGAGCGAGGTCAGAGCCAGAGCGGAGACGTTCATGGTCATAAAGACGGTAGCGAGCGTGCCGTCAACACCGAAGGCCTGCATACCGCGGGAGATGCCAGCGGCGAAGATCTGGAACGGGGTGGAAGCGACACCGGCGTTGAGGGCGCCGGTACCGGCGGTGTTCATGTCGGAGAACATGATGCCGGCGACGATGATGGCAAGGATGCCGACGAAGGACTCGACGATCATGGCGCCGTAACCGACCTTGACGGCGTCCTGCTCCTTCTCGACCTGCTTAGAAGAGGTGCCGGAAGAAACGAGGCTGTGGAAACCGGAGAGAGCACCGCAAGCGACGGAGACGAACAGGACCGGGAACATCATGCCGGAGGCAGTGGAGAAGCCGGTAAAGACCGGAGCGGTGATAGTGGCCTGACCGTTGACGCCCAGGACGACGATGCCGAGGACAGCGCAGACGATCATGACGATCATCATGATGGAAGTGAGGTAGTCACGCGGGGTCTTGAGCATCTGGATGGGCATAGCGCCAGCGAAGACCAGGTAGACCATGACGACGGCGAACCACTGGAACTTATCCAGGTAGACCGGAAACTGCATACCGACGGCGAACATGAGAACCATGAGGACCACGCCGGTGACGAACTCGGCAGCGCCGGTGAGGTTGAACTTCTTCTGGGCCCAACCAAAGGCGATAGCGACGAAGGTGAACAGGATGGAGATGGTACCAGCGCAGCCGGCGGCATAGGACTTGGTGAAGTCGATGGCACCGGTAGCAGCACCAGAAGCGTCAACGGCCGGGGTGAACATGAACGTCTTGCAGACCATGTCGGTAAAGGCGGCGATGACGATGATGCAGAACAGCCAGCAGAACAGCAGGAACAGGCGACGGCCGGTCTTGCCGATATACTTCTCGATGAGCTGAGCGAGTGACTTGCCGTTGTTCTTCATCGAAGCGTACAGGGCACCAAAGTCGTGGACGGCGCCAAAGAAGATGCCGCCGACGAGGACCCAGAGCACGACGGGCAGCCAGCCAAAGGCCATGGCGACGATCGTACCCGTGACAGGGCCAGCACCGCAGATCGAGCTGAACTGGTGCGAAAACGCGGTGAAGGCGGAGACGGGCGAGAAGCTGTTGCCGTCCTTCATGCGCTTGGCCGGCGTGAGGGCCTCTTTGTCAACGCCCCACTTGTTGGCCAGCCAGCGGCCGTAGCCCAGATAGCCGCAGGCGAGCACCGCCGCGGCCACAACCATGAGCAAAACTCCGTTCATTACATTTCCTCCTCTAAAAAGAACTACTCAGACATAAAAAATGAGGGCCGTCGGTTGCGCTCGACGGCCCTCATCTTCATCAGCCGCCCGTTATCGTACGGGCTAGCTGTATGTGCTAACCCGCATCAGATAATTACTACGCTGATAATGTTTAGCTGATGCGTGAACATGTCTAAGAAATCCTCTTCAATCATGATGCGAACGATCCGTGCGTGTTCACATCCCCCAGTGGTTGAAAAGGAGTATGAAACTTTAGTTGCCTAAAGTCAACGCAAATTTGTAATGAATTTTCAACTTTTTTGGATTTCTCGGTATAAAACGCCACTGACCTCGGACTTTACCCCACGACAGTTTTTGCATGAGAGATGCCCCTGAGAGTCGTGGGAGCCGGGCGGCGCATATGAACTTTCCTGCTCTACAGTCCTGCGCAAGACGGAAAGCACATTAAGTGCTTTCCTTTG
>UQUX01000137.1 GCA_900544425.1 uncultured Collinsella sp. | reverse complement strand
GCCACTGACGGCGAGGAGGTCACCAAGCCCAAGCGCCGTACCACGCGCACGACGCGCGCCAAGCGCACCGTTGCAGCTGACTCTTCGGCGCCGATTTCCGATGAGGTCGCGCAGGCACGTGCGTTGGCGCAGATTAGCGAGGCTCAGGTGGTGCGCGCCCGCCGTCGTGCTGCCGAGCGCGAGGCCGCGGCTCTGACCGAGCTTGCAGCTCCGTCTGTGCCCGAGACGCCTGCCGCCGACCAGCCGACCGAGAAGCCGGTACCGCGCACACGCCGTCGCACGGCTGCTAAGGCCGAGCAGGTTGCCGATCAGGTAACCCCCGAGCTCACTGAGGCTTCGGTCCGTTCCGCGGCAGGGGAGGGCACATCGCCTGTTGAGCCCGCTGCGCCTGTCGAGGCCAGCGAAGTTCCCGTTGTCGATCCGGCTTTGCGCCCGCACCGTCGCGGTCGCAAGCCCAAGGCCTTCGTCGAGGCAGAGAAGGCCGCAGCCGCAGCTGCAGCCGCTCGGGATGCTGCGGCGACCGCCGAGTCTGCAACCGCCGCCGCGCCCGTCCAGGATGCTACGACTTCCGAGGCCGCTCCCGCCGATGTCGAGCCCGCCGACGTCCGTCCTGGTCGCAGCCATCGTACTGCTGCTAAGCGCACGTCCAAGGCCAAGGCTGCCAAGAAGGGTGTGTCCGAGGATTCCGCCGAGACGACCGCCGATGCATCGACTGATGCCGCCGAGCCCCAAGACGTCGAACAGTCTGCGTCCGAGAAGCCCAAGCGCGGTCGTAAGAAGTCCGCTAAGGCCAAGGCGTCCGAGCAGCAGGCCGAGGCCGAGCTGCAGGGCGATTCCAAGGCCGAGGCCAGCGATGATACTGCGGCTAACGCCGATGCCGCCGCAACCGATGGCGCCGCGCCCGCCGAGGCCGAAGACGGCGCTCGCCCCAACCGTCGCCAGCACAAGCGCAACGACGAGCGCAACGAGCGCAAGGACGAGCGCAACAACGACCGCCGCAACCGCCAGCGCGATCGCAAGCAGCGCAACAAGGAGCGTAATGCCGCTCCCACCGAGCCCACGCTTTCGCGCGAGGAGCTCGCGGCCATGAAGGTCGCCGAGCTGCGCGAGAAGGCCAAGGAGTTCGAGATTGAGACGACCGGCAAGAAGAAAGCCGAGCTCGTCGAGGAGATCTACGTCACCGCCGCGAAGGCCGAGGGCTTCCGCGACATCAAGGGCATCCTGCAGATTCGTCCGGACAGCTCCGGTATCATCCATGCCCATGGCTACATGAAGTCCAACGACGACGCCTTCGTGCCCGCCTACCTCATCCGCTCCGCGCGTCTGCGCACGGGCGACGTCATCGAGGGCTCGCTTCGTCCTTCGCGCGGCGGCGACAAGCGCGCCGGCCTCGCCAAAATCACGACCGTCAACGGTCTAGACCCCGAGCAGATTCGCAACCGCCCCAAGTTCGGTGACCTCACCCCGGTCTATCCCAACGAGCCGCTGCGCATGGAGCATGGCAAGGACTCCATTACCGGTCGCGCCATCGACATCGTGTCGCCGATCGGCAAGGGTCAGCGTGGCTTGATCGTGTCCCCGCCCAAGGCCGGCAAGACCACAATCCTCAAGAAGATCTGCCAGTCTATCTCGATTAACAACCCCGAGGTGCACCTCATCTGCCTGCTCGTCGACGAGCGCCCCGAAGAGGTTACCGATATGCAGCGTTCCATCAAGGGCGAGGTTGTGGCGTCGACCTTCGATATGCCCGCCGACAACCACACTCGTGTGGCAGAGCTCGTCATCGAGCGCGCCAAGCGCATCGTGGAGCTGGGCGGCGATGTCGTGGTGGTGCTCGACTCCATCACGCGTCTTGCCCGCGCCTACAACTTGGCGGCGCCCGCCTCAGGCCGCATCCTTTCGGGCGGCGTCGATTCGGCGGCACTGTATCCGCCCAAGCGCTTCCTGGGCGCAGCCCGCAATATCGAGAACGGTGGCTCGCTCACCATCCTGGCCTCTGCCCTCATCGACACCGGCTCCAAGATGGACGAGGTCATCTTTGAGGAGTTCAAGGGCACCGGCAACATGGAGCTCAAGCTCGACCGCGACCTGGCCGACCGCCGCATCTTCCCGGCTATCGACCCCGTTGCCTCCGGTACGCGTAACGAGGACCTGTTGGTTGACGAGCAGATGCGTCCGTTTGTCTTTGGTCTGCGTCGCATTCTTGCCGGCATGAACAACACCGAGCGCGCAGCTGCGTCGTTTATCAAGGGTCTTAAGGGCACCAACACCAACCAGGAGTTCCTGGTGCGTTCGGCCAAAAAGCACAGCGACTACGAGCAGACGTTCTAGGTTGTCATCCACACGCAGCGATAGTCATCAATGCAATAAAGGGTCGGGGCTTTGAGCCTCGGCCCTTTTCTATATCGCCGCTCCGCGCTTATTTTTGACCATAAGACTGGCAAGCAGCAGGTTTCCCGTTTCAATCCGACATCGTCGCTTGCAATCGACAGGGCGGTTTCGCATAATAGCTTTTAAGCTTCGCGACGGATAACGCAGATGAAACGAACCATATACCGTTGCTTTGGGGCATAGCCCCGCTTCATCTTCTCTCGCGCAGCCAACTGAATGATGCGATTTGGGTGCTGGAAGATGGGGAGAGCTCATGGCTTCTTCTGATGCAACACAACGAGCAGTCCTTGCCGGACTTTCGTGCGGGATCGGCCTTGCCGCTCCCGTGGTTATGTATGCCGCGACGCTGCCGTTTTCGTCTGTGAACGAGACGGTCGTGGCGGGTGCGGTTCCCTTCGCCGTGGGCGCGGTGGCGGGCGTGGGCATCTATGCCGCCTCGCTGGGTATCTCCGAGTATCGTGCGCAGCGTGAAGAGCGTCTGTTCCAGCCCGATGCCATGGGCGGTGCCGCCAATCTCAATCAGCATCAAAGCGAGTTCAAGACCGCCTCGATTTCAGCTCAGCAGCAGGATGCGACTCCTTACGCTGCGGCTTCTGATTCTCAGGCTCAGGCGGAGCAGTCTACCTCGGCATTCCTTTCCGGCCTGACTGGTGCGTTCCAGCGCCGTCATGCCGATGATGGTGTCCCTACCATCGCTCGAGCCGCAGATGCTATGGACGAGGACGAGGCTTGGTCCATGATCGACAGTATGCTTGACGACGATTCGCCGGTGAGCTGCGACCCTGCACACTCGCGCGACGTCTATCAAGTCGCCATCGACGAGCTCACCAACGGCGGGCAGACCGGCTCCTTCAATCGCGACGACATCGCCGCCGCGGCACGCGCCGTGTCTGGCTCCCAGGCCGCCCCTGCGGGCAGCACGGCGGCTTTCGTGGCACTCGTCGCCAACGCGGCAGCCAATAACGCCTACAGCGCTACCTCGGCGGACGCGAACGCTTCTGCCGACAATTCGTACGTTGATGAAGCCATGGCCGCGGACGAGGAGGCCGTTGCCGCCCGCCGTGCCGCCGAAAGCTCGCTGTGGGGCGCTCCTGCCCAGCAGCAGGCGGCTGAGGCTGCGCCGTACAATGTAAACCTCGCCAGCATGCCTATCATCTCCGGTGCCGCGGATATCGATTTCGATGACCTCGATGAGCCTGCAGCCATCACCGCATCGATTGATGCCCAAGATCGCATCGACACCGGCGACCTTCCGGATGCCTCACTCGAGGTTGATGTCCCCATGGCTGATTACTCGGGCCACGAGGACATGTGGGCCGCCGCCACCGCGATTCTGGATGAGATTGACGAGCCTGCTCCTGTTGCAGCCCCCGCTCCCGTCGCTGCCCCTCAGCCTGCTGCCCCCGCCTATGTCGGCCGTCACAGCGCTGTGTTCCCCGAGGATACTGCCCGTATCTCGCGCGAGAGCATCGAGCGGGCCGAGGCTATTGCCGCCGGCATTATGGAAAACCGTCGTCACGAGCGCGTCAATCAGATCCTCGAGGAGGAGATCGAGCGCCTGCAGTCCTCTACCGCCAAGCGTACGGGCCGTGCCTACCTGAGCGTTATCGAGGGCGGTACCGCCAGCTTCGCGCCGCTCCGCGCGGAGGCATAACTTCTGCATGGTTAAGATCAATCGAAAATGGGCGGTCGTGACCTGCCTGATGGCGCTCTTGATCTGGGGCAATTCGCTGGTTCCCGGCTCGGGGTCGGGCTCGCTGAGCCTAACGGTCATGGAAGCTATTCGCGGTTTCCTGCACGGCGTGGGACTTCCATATGAATGGGTGACCAACTTTGTTGTTCGCAAGTGCGCGCATTTTACCGAGTATATGGTGCTCGGCATCTTGGCAACGCACGCCTTTGATTTTGAGGGCCGGCGCACCTTTGACGTGCTGCTGCCCACGGCGGTGTTCCTGCTGCTGATTCCTTCGATCGACGAGACGATTCAGCTCTTTGTGCCGGGACGCGCCGGCATGATCACCGATGTGATGATCGACTGCTGTGGAGCGGCAACGGGCGTTGTGCTCCGATATCTACTACGATCGCTCATATGTGCCAAAAAGGCCGCCTAGGACGTATGGTTGGTGCTAGGCGGCCTTTTTTATTAGAGGGCTTATATAGGGCGTGGTGGCGTCGTTCCGTAGGTTGGATTTGCCGGGCGCGCCACGCCCTGTGGGTGCGTCTGTTACTGAAGCGCCTGCGCGCCCAGGGCCAGGCAGCCCATGATGCCCTGCTTGCCCTCAAGGCTGTTGTTGACAATGTAGGTATCGATGTCGTTGACCTCGGGCGTGACGATATAGCCGTTGAGCATTTCGGCGCACTTTTTGCGTGCGAGCGGCACGATGGGGG
>UQUX01000136.1 GCA_900544425.1 uncultured Collinsella sp. | reverse complement strand
TGGCTCGGCGCCTGCGCTGGTCGATATTGCTGCCGATGTGCTTGCTGAGCATGGGTTTGTTGATGCTTCGACAAATGCAGCCGCTTCGAACAAGGGCGCCAAGCAGTTCCTGGTCGGTACGATTGCCACGGGTAACCGCTTTGTGACGGGTACCGCCATGCGCAACGACGCTATCGAGGCGACGCATGCCGATTGTGTCGGCATGGAGGGCGCGGCAATTGCCCATGTCGCAACTAAAAATGGTGTCGATTGCCTGGTGCTGCGCGCTATCAGCGATAATTGTGACGAGGCGTACGATGCGATTTGCGACCGCGAGTTCGACCTGTTCGAGTATGCCCGTACCGCGAGTGGCATTACGCTCGATATCGTTCGCCGTATCGCTGCTATCTATTAGCGCGCTCTTTTGTAAGAACCTACGACCAAGGAGTGTCCATGGCCGATTCCATTAACTACCAGCTTGCCAAGTTTGTCGCCAGCTATGGCAAGGTCTCGCAGATCCCCGAGTCCACCTGTCCCGAGGTGAGCTTCGTCGGCCGCTCCAACGTGGGCAAGTCGTCGATCATGAACAAGCTTTTTGGCCGCAAGAACCTCGTCAAGGTTTCGAGCACGCCGGGCAAGACGAGCAACATCAACTTCTTCGAGGCCGACGACGTGCACTTCGTCGACCTGCCGGGTTATGGTTTCGCCCGTCGTTCCAAGGCCGAGCGTGACCGCTGGGCAGAACTTATCGGCGACTTCTTCGACTCGGAGCGCAGCTTTAACCTGGTCGTGTCGCTGGTGGATATTCGTCACGACCCGAGCAAGCTCGACCATGACATGATCGACTACCTGCAGGGCAACGAGTTCAACTTTATCGTCTGCCTCACCAAGGCCGACAAGCTCAGCCGCACCCAGCAGGCCCGCCAGGCAGCAGCCATCAAAAAGCAGCTCAACGTCCCGGCCGAGAACGTAATCATCACAAGCTCCCAAACCGGCACCGGCATCGACGAACTCAAAAAACGCATCGCCGAGGCTTGCCTCTAGGGCATGCCGCGCTGTCAAACACCTTTTGTCTATCTATATCACCCCAGTGATAGTTATTGGTACACTATCACTGGGGTGATATTTTTGTTTGGAGGTCGATATGGAGCTTTGGCACGGGTCGGAGGTTGTTGTCGAGCATCCGTCGTTGGATAAATGCAGACAATTCAATGACTATGGGTGTGGGTTTTATTGCACGCCACATGAGGAAATGGCAATGGAGTGGGCATGTCGGACCGAGTCCGATGGTATCGCGAATCGATATGAGCTCGATATGGATGGTCTCGCGGTCTTGGACTTGGAGTCCGGGGAGTTTTCAATTCTCAATTGGCTTGCGATTTTGGCTAACAATAGGGAGTTCAATGTTTCGACACCGCTGGCGCGCGAAGGACTTCGCTATCTGCTGGATAACTGCCTGATTGATATTTCTCCCTATGACGTAATTCGAGGTTATCGCGCCGACGATTCCTACTTTTCGTTTGCAAGACAGTTCGTTAACGGCATGATCTCGCTTAGGCAACTGCAACTCATTATGCGTTTGGGCGATTTGGGCATCCAATACGCTCTTATGAGTGAGCGTGCGTTTTCAGCAATCAGATTCCGCGAATGGAGGCAGGCGTTGGGATCTGAGTATTATCCCAAGCGCTTTAAGCGAGAGCAGAACGCGCGATGCAAGTACTTGGACACAGTAAATGGATTCGACGCTGAGGGCGTCTACATTAGGGATTTAATGGCAGGGAGGGTTGATTTAGATGATCCAAGTGTTAACGGATTGTGGGCCGAGTAGAACATATCCCGTCTATTATCTTGAGGACGCAATGAACAACCTCGGCGACTGCTTCGACTATGCCGTGAACGATTATGGAGCAGAAGGATCAGAAGTCGCTGAACTCTTTTGCCTGAGCGGCGTAGCCCGCGAGTTTGAGCGTGGCAACGCATGGGTAGTATCGGGAAAATCGGGCGTGGAGTTGTTTGCGCTCATTGCTGAAAGGTCTGGCTATCAATCGGGGTCGATGCCTGATCGTGCCTATCGATTTGAGAAGACGCCGGAATACTGGGCAGGCTGGATATTGGCATACCTGCAGTGGCGTCTAGGAGAGTCGTTCGAAGACCTGTTGCATGTTGTTCCCTTTGATGAGCTCTGCGGCATGTATTACCCCTGGCATGAAGCCTCGGAAGAGCGCGTGGCGCGTCTTGTTTGCGACATGGCGAAGAAAACGTCTCGCCAAACCAAACTGGCGCTAGCAAGAAAGAGGCTCAAGAAAACCCAACAAGACCTGGCATACGAATCGGGTGTGTCACTCCGCTCAATCCAAATGTACGAGCAGCGCCAGAGAAACATCAATGAAGCTTCGGTAACAAGCGTAAGAGCCATAGCAAAAGCCCTCCACTGCAACATCGAAGATCTCCTAGAGCCAGTCTTCGAATACAAAGAAACCAGCGCCGCCTAAACCAATATATTGCCAAGGTTTGTATCTAGTAAGCGCTCCTTACCAGCAAGAGTCCCTACCAATAGATAGCGGCTTAAAGGGCCGAAATCGTATGAATGGCATTGCGACTTCCAAATGGGTGACTGCTGCTTGAAAAGCTATAGAAATAGGGGCCGATTTAACGGCCCCAAGCATCGCATAAATGGCATATACGTTTTATCAACTATTTCTTGTTTTTAACCCATTTGCAGATACGCCAAATAAGCACTCCGACGAGAATCCAAACGAGAGCGATCATAATGTCTGAGCGTGCAGGAATTGGGATCATTGAACTTCCTCAATTGATGTGAGTCTAGTTTGCATAGGTGTGGAGCGTGCTGCCTTCCATGGTCGCTTGCAACACGGCGATACCGGACGTCATCCCCATCGATTCATAGTTGAGTCGATATGTCGCCTGTTTCGAGTTCCATATAAAGGACTCGTTAGTTACCGTACAGCCGATAGTCGTATAGTTTTGTCCCCAAGCGCTGGTAATGAGCGAGTTCGCTATCTTGATCTTGAATTCGCGATAAATAAAAGGACTGTTGTAATAGATAGTCCAAGTTCCAGATGCGTTGTTGTAGTAACTGTCCCATATCAGGCTGGGTTCATTGGTTTTTTTAATTCCTATTACTGCAACGGTCCCATCCTTAAGCTTGATTTGATGAGACTGCTCGGGACCTTTCGTTAAATCAAAATCTTGGGTTGCGCCAGAAATTGCGACAGCATCGCTTTCTGCAGCATAAGCAGTCGAAGGGCTAAACGAGAAACATATCGGTAATATCAAAAGTATCGAGAGGAAAAACGAAGCTTTGAGTGTGCGTAACACTTTGACCACCTCCATACTGCGATGCCTAGTTAAATAGTAGCATAGATAAACAGTTTATTATGTAACCTAAAAAGCCCCTATCTGCCCGGCACCCCTTCAAAGCGTGGGTCCCTGTAGACATCCTCAGCAAGGTAAACGCAGGGATGGTCGGGGTGTTCCCCTCAAAATTATTCCGCAGCGCGAAGGCCTCTCGTCTGTGGCTCCGTTGGAGCACAAGATTAAATCAGCGAATGCGATTATCCTGTCGAGGCTGCGCAGGTCCCCTTGGGGCTTCCCCTGAAAACAATCCGCAGATCGAATTGCCCCGTCGCGCGAAGCGCACGACGGGGCAATTCATGATCGAGGACGTTTTCAGGGGAAGCCCCAAGGGGACCGGTGAGAGCAATGAGGCAGGGCGCTACAGGTACTCGATTTGAGCGCCCTCGGTGTCGCACGTCAGAATGTGCGTGTCACACTTGGGGAACTGTTCACGCAGTTTGACCTGCAGGAACTTTGCCACGATGGTGTCGTCGGTCACAGCCATGAGGGTCGAGCCGGAGCCACTGATCCAGATGGTCTTGGCGCCTCCGCTAAGGCAGGTGTCGCGCACAGCGTTGTAGTCGGGGATGAGGCGGCGACGATAGGGCTCCTGAATGCGGTCGTCATTAGCGGCGGCAATCAGGTCCAGATCGCCGGTCTCCAGGCCGCGCGTCATGCCGGCGATGCGGCCCATTTGCCATACGGCGGTGGAGAGTGGAATCTCCTGCGGCACAACCTTGCGCGCTTCGCTCGTATGCACCTCGTAGGGCGGAATCACGGTAATAAAACGCAAGCGATCGCTCACCTCGTAGCGCAGGCACTGGGGGAGCGAATCGGTCGGCGTAAAGGAGCAGACGGCGCCGCCCAGGATAGCAGGGGCGACGTTATCGGGATGGCCCTCGACCTCGGTGGCAATGCGGACGAGCTCAGCGCGGTCGACGGTGTGGCCTGTCAGTGCGGCGGCGGCCATAATGCCGGCGACGACGCAGGTGGAGCTGGAACCCAGGCCACGGGCGACGGGCACGTCGGTCTGAATGTCGATAGCAACGGGAAAAGCCGGCTCGCCCCACGCGGCCAGAGCATCGACAAAGCTCACATAGACCAGGTTATTCTCGTTTTGGAACTCCTCGGGGCAGCCCGTGATGGTGAGCTTGTCGGCGCGCTCGAAGGTGAAGTGCGAGTAGAGGCTAACGGCCATGCCGAGGGTGTCGTAGCCGATGCCTAGGTTGGCGCTGGTTGCTGGGACGGTGATTTTGATCATGTGAGTCCTCCTGGGCGGGTCTGGCCGTTTAGTTCGCTGCTCGGGCAGTCCTGGCTCGCTCGGAAAGCACATTAAGTGCTTTCCGGCTCGTGCGGAACTCGCGACGAACTAAACGGCCAGACCCGCTCGCACGCTCGTCATCATCCCGAAAGCTAAATAATTAGAAGGTGCGCCGGCTTTCGCCGGCGCTTAAT
>UQUX01000135.1 GCA_900544425.1 uncultured Collinsella sp. | reverse complement strand
GGACTGTTCGCAGTAGCGAGCAATGCCCCAAACCGCGCCCCACAGTCCACCTTACGAGAAGTCAGCAACCTGAGCAGTCAGTGCCGCCAGGATCTCCTTGAGCTCTGCTGCACGGTCCCTCTTCTTCTGGACCACCGCGGGCGCGGCCTTGGCCACAAAGCCCTCGTTTGCAAGCGTCTTCTCGCAGCCGGCGAGCTCCTTCTGCGCCGCGGCGATCTCCTTCTCCAGGCGTGCCTTCTCGGCCGAAAGATCGACCTTGCCCTCGAGCACCACAAAGACCTCGACGCCGCTGTCGACCACGGCAATGCTCGCGGCCGGCTTCTCAACGTCGGTACCCATGACCAGCGAGGCGGTGTTCGCCAGCGGCTCAATGGTCGAGCGCAGGCTCTCGAGCTTCTCGATATCCTCAGCACCGGCGCGCACGACCACGTCGAGCTCTGACTTGGGGCTCAGGCGATAACGCGAACGCGTGGCGCGGGCGGCAGACACGACGGCGCGGCACAGCTCAAACGCGCGCTCGGCGTCCTCGTCAACATACTTGACGTAGTCGGCGGGCTCGGGCCACTTGGCGATCATGAGCGCCTCGGCGCGGTCCACGTTGCCCTCGGCGTCCAGGTCGAGCACGCTCGCCGGCATGTTGTCCCAGATCTCCTCGGTGACAAACGGCATAAGCGGGTGCATCAGGCGAATGGAGGTGTCGAGCACAAAGATCAGGTTGCGCTGGGCCTGCAGACGGCCCTCGCCCTTCAGGCGGGCCTTGGTGACCTCGACGTACCAGTCGCAGACCTCGTTCCAGAAGAACTGCTGCACGCCGCGGGCCATATCGCCAAAGGTGTAGTTCTCAATACCCTCGGTGACCATCTTCACGGCCTTGGCCAGGCGACTGAACATCCAGGCGTCGGCCGGCGTCTCCACGACGGGCTCGCCGGGCGTGTAGCCCTCCATGTTCATGAGCAGGAAGCGGCTTGCGTTCCAGATCTTGGTCACAAAGCTCTTGGCCTGCTCGGTGCGCGGGCTGTCGATGAGCTTCTTGGTCTTCTTGTCGATGTTCGCGTCGAACTTGACGTCCTGGTTGTTGGTGCACAGCGTGAGCAGGTTGTAGCGCATGGCATCAGCGCCGTACATACCGATGAGGTCCATGGGATCAACGCCGTTGCCCTTGGACTTGGACATGCGGCTGCCGTCCTTGGCCAGGATCGTCGGGTAGATGACGACATCCTTAAACGGCACCTCGTCCAGGAAGTACAGCGAGCTCATAACCATGCGGGCGACCCACAGCGCGATGATGTCGCGCGCGGTGACGAGTGCCGTCGTGGGATGATGGCCCTCGAGCAGCTCCGGCTTTTGCGGCCAGCCCTGCGTGGCGAAAGTCCACAGCTGCGAGCTGAACCAGGTGTCCAGCACGTTCTCGTCCTGATGCACGTGATGACCGCCGCACTTGGGGCACACGTCGGTGTCCTCGGTAAGAGCGTCCTCCCAGCCGCAGTCCTCACAGTAGAACACGGGGATGCGGTGGCCCCACCACAGCTGGCGCGAGATGCACCAGTCCTTGAGGTTTTCCATCCAGGTGGTGTAGGTCTGCGTCCAGCGCGCGGGGTGGAAGGTGACCTTGCCGGAGTTGACGGCGTCGAGCGCCGGCCCCTTGAGCTTGTCGACGGCCACAAACCACTGCTCGGACAGCCACGGCTCAAGCGCGGCGTCGCAACGGTAGCAGTGCATGACGGAGTGATCGAGGTCCTCGACGTGATCGAGCAGGTCGTGCTCCTCGAACCACTTGATGACGGCCTCGCGGCACTCGTCGCGGTTCATGCCGGTGAACTCGCCGTAGCCCTCGACGACCACCGCGTGCTCATCGAAGATGTTGATCTGCGGCAGGTCGTGGGCCTGACCCATGGCGTAGTCGTTGGGGTCGTGAGCAGGCGTGACCTTAACGAAGCCGGAACCGAAGTTGGCGTCGACGTGCCAATCCTCAAAGATGGGGATCTCGCGGTCGACGATGGGGAGCTTGACGGTCTTGCCCACGAAGGCGGCCTTCTCGGGGTCCTTCGGGGAGACGGCGACGCCCGTGTCGCCGAGCATGGTCTCGGGGCGCGTGGTGGCGACGACGATGTAGTCCTGGCCGTTGACCGGCTCGGTCAGCGGGTAGCGCAGGTGCCACAGGTGGCCCTTCTCGTCCTTGTACTCGGCCTCGTCGTCCGAGATAGCGGTAGTGCAATTGGGGCACCAGTTGACGATGCGCTTGCCGCGATAAATCAGGCCGTCGTGGTACCAGTCGCAGAAGACCTTGCGCACGGCCTGGGCATAGTCCTCGTCCATGGTGAAGCGCTCGTTGTCGAAGTCGACGGAGCAGCCCATACGCTTGATCTGCTCGACGATGATGCCGCCGTACTCGTGGGTCCAGTCCCAGCAGGCGTCGACAAACTTGTCGCGACCGATCTCCAGGCGGCTAATGCCCTCGCTCTTGAGCTTCTTGTCGACCTTGGTCTGCGTGGCGATACCGGCGTGATCGGTTCCGAGCACCCAGCGCGTGGACTTGCCGCGCATGCGGGCCATACGAATGATGGTGTCCTGGATGGAGTCGTCGGTAGCGTGACCCATGTGAAGCTTGCCGGTAACGTTGGGAGGCGGAATGGTGACGGTGCAGTCGCCCACGCCCTCACGGCGCTTGTAGTAGCCGCCGTCGAGCCACTTCTGCAGGATCGCCGGCTCGTTGGTCGACGGATCGTAGTTCTTGGGCATTTCTTCCATATATCTCTCCCTTGCCCATCGGGGAGGAATGTAGGCCCGATTTTCGCTCGGTCAAGTCCTGGCTCGCGCGAAGACCACATTAAGTGGTCTTCGGCTCGTGCGGAATCTACGAAAATCGGGCCTACATTCCTCCCCTTAGGTATCGATTACTTCAGTCTGATATGACTTCGCTGAGGCTTAAACAACCACACAGAATAACACAGGTAGTTGGGGTTATTGCGTATATATAAAATAGCCTCCGACCGCGAATGATCGGAGGCTATTTGCAAACACGTTTTAGGCTGGTTTAGCCGTAGATGCGCTGGGGCTGTTCTTCGCCCTTTACGGAGGCTTCGGTCACGATGACCTTGGCGACTCCCTCCTCGCTGGGCAGGTCGAACATCGTCTGCTGCAGCACGTCCTCGCAGATGGAGCGCAGGCCGCGGGCGCCGGTCTTGCGGGCGAGCGCCATGCGGGCGATCTCGTGCAGAGCCGCGTCCTCAAACTCAAGTTCAACGTCCTCGAGTTGGAACATCTTGCGGTACTGGCGCACCACGGCGTTCTTGGGCTCGGTCAGAATCGACACCAGGTCGTCCTCGTCGAGCGCCTGCGTCTGGGTGACGACGGGCGTACGGCCCACGAACTCGGGGATCATGCCAAAGGCGTTGAGGTCCTGCGGGAGCACCTGGCGCAGCAGGTCGTTCTCGTCGACCGAGGTGGGGCCGGCGATCTCGGAGTTAAAGCCCACGCCCTTGTTGCCCACGCGATCGGCAATGATCTTGTCCAGACCCACAAAGGCACCGCCGCAGATGAACAGGATGTTGGTCGTGTCGATCTGCAACAGCTCCTGCTGGGGATGCTTACGGCCGCCGGTGGGCGGAACGCTTGCCACCGTGCCCTCAAGAATCTTAAGCAGTGCCTGCTGAACGCCCTCGCCCGAAACATCGCGGGTAATGGAGAGGTTCTCGGCCTTGCGGGCGATCTTGTCGATCTCGTCCACGTAGATAATGCCCACCTGAGCGCGCTGAATGTCACCATCGGCAGCATTGATGAGCTTGAGCAGGATGTTCTCCACATCCTCGCCCACGTAACCGGCCTCGGTAAGCGCGGTGGCGTCGGCGATGGCAAACGGTACCTCGAGGATGCGCGCGAGCGTCTGGGCGAGCAGGGTCTTACCGGTACCGGTGGGACCGAGCAGCAAAATGTTGGACTTGGCGAGCTCCACCTCGTCCATGTCATCACCGAGCTGCGAGTCCAAGCCATCGTCAAAGGCCGAAAGCGCGGCGCCGCCCTCAATCACACGGCGATAGTGGTTGTACACGGCAACCGACATGGCGCGCTTGGCGTCCTCCTGGCCCATGACATAAGCCGAAAGCTCGTCATAGATCTCGTGCGGCGTCGGCACATGCGTAATGACCTGACGGGCGTCGTCCTCCAGCTCAAAACCCTCGGCCTCAGGATCTACAGCAGGCTGACCGGCAGCCTGGCCGTGGTCGCCGAGAAAGCCCGGCAGCTTGCCGTTACGGGCAGCGTCCATAAAGTCCGAAGCCAGCGACTCCTCGAGAATCTCGGAGCAGGCGGCAACGCACTCGTCGCAGATAAAGATGTTGGTCGGGCCCTTCACCAGGCGGCGAACCTGACCCTGCTCTTTTCCGCAGAAGGAGCAGCGGATGGGGTTGCCGTTCTCGTCGAAGCCGTCCTGCATGTTACCGGCCATCCTAGGCGTCCTTCGCGGCGAGGTCGCGCGAGGTGACGATGCGGTCAATCAGACCGTAGTCGAGGGCCTTGGCAGCCGTGAGGTAGTTGTCGCGCTCGGTATCGGCCTGAACCTTCTCGATAGGCTGGCCCGAGGCGTCAGACAGAATCTGGTTGAGCTCGCGACGGGTCTTCTTAATCTCCTCGGCCACGATCTCGATCTCGGTCTGCTGGCCCTGCGCACCGCCGCTGGGCTGGTGAATCATGACCTTGGAGTGCGGCAGGCAGAAGCGCTTGCCCTTGGCGCCGGCCGCCAGCAGGAAGGATCCCATGCTGGCCGCCATGCCGATGCAGATGGTGGACACGTCGCACTTGATGAACTG
>UQUX01000134.1 GCA_900544425.1 uncultured Collinsella sp. | reverse complement strand
ACAGCAGGCAATGGCGCAAAAGCAAAGCCGCATGGAAAAGCTGCTAAGGTATCTGAACGACAACGACGCCGACGGCCACGATGTCTCGTGGATCTACGACGTCGACTTCGAGCGCATCGCCGACACACCGGGTCTTGTCGCCTTTGCCGGAGGCACGCGTGCGCACGACATGCAGGTACGCCTCAAGTACGCCGGCATCGATGCCGCGATTATCTCGGACGTCGCGCAGGCAATTGGCGCCGTTGCGGATGAAGCCGCAGGCGACACTTTCTATGCCGTCGCCAACTACACGGCCTTCCCGCCGCTGGTCAAAGAACTCGATGGGCTGAAGGGTGCCGATGCAGCCACGGTTGCTGCCCGCGCTGCAACGTGTGCCGATGGCAGTGCCGTCCCCGTCGGCATCGCGCCAGTCGAGCTTTCGCGCCCGCTGCGCATCGTCTACCTGTACCCCGATGCCCTCAACCTCTACGGCGACGGCGGCAACGTTATCGCCCTCGAGCGTCGCTGCGCCTGGCGCGGCATCCCCGTTCGCGTGGACGAGGTCCGTATGGGCGAGTCACTCGATCTCACCGATGCCGATATCGTCATGATGGGTGGCGGCTCCGACCGCGACCAGCTAGCCGTGGCACACGAGCTGCTCGCCCAAAAAGACAAGGTCGCATCCTATGTTGAGGATGGCGGCTCGCTGCTCGCCATCTGTGGCAGCTATCAGCTGCTCGGCCGTTCGTACTATATGGGCGAGGATCGCATTGAGGGTCTGGGGGTCATTGCTGCCGAAACCGTACGCGGCTCCGACCGCCTGATCGGCAACGTAGCCGTCAAAACCGACCTGGCACCTGAGCCCTTTGTGGGATTCGAGAACCATGGCGGCCGCACGCTTTTGGACGCCGATGCCACGCCGCTCGGAACGTCCGTCGTCACGGGCACCGGCAACAACGGCGACGATGGCTTTGAGGGCCTGATCTACAAGGGCGTCATCGGCACGTACCTGCATGGCCCGGCGCTGCCCAAGAACCCCGAGCTCGCCGACTGGTTGATCGCCCATGCCCTCGAGCGCCGTGGCGATGCACAGGCTGCCGCCCTGCTGCCGCTCAAGCCCCTCGACGACGCCTACGAGCACGCCGCCCACGACGCCGCCATGAAGCTCCTCCCCTAGCACCTCACCACCACAAAGGGGACAGGCACCTTTGTGGTGGTTTTTCAGTTTGCCAACGATATGTGAACGGCTAAAAAAGTCTGCTATACTCTTTCCCGCTGTCCCCATCGTCTAGCGGCCAAGGACGCCACCCTTTCAAGGTGGATATCGCGGGTTCGAATCCCGCTGGGGGCACCATTTGAATTGAAGAGCCCGTTACCCTCGCGGTAGCGGGCTTTTTGCTACCGATATGCCGGGATTCGAACCCGACAGGGTGCGAAGCTGAGGAAACGCGCAAGCGTTTTCCAGCGCAGCACGCAAGGAGCGGAGCGACGCAGCGGAAGCGGGCGGCGCCAGCCGCACGCGGACATCCCGCTGGGGGCACCATTTGAAACTAGAAGCCCGTTACCCCCGCGGTGACGGGCTTTTTGCTACCGATATGCCGGGATTCGAACCCGACAGGGTGCGAATCCCGGCATCATCGCAAGGCCTGTGGTCAAAAAATGGCAAATATGAGTACTGTTACCATTTTAGTTACAGCGATTTCATGCCTTCAGAAGGCGATTTAGCCGTCGGGCGTCCTACGGCGGAAAAATTGCAGACGTTTATCGGCTAAGTACTTGGACATATGTTGCGTAACACTACATATTTTGCAAATAAATAATGTTACAGGACTTGTGACAGTACTCATATTTGACGTTTTTTGCCCATAGCCCTTTATACCTAGGCACATCGGCGGCAAAACGGGCTTCAAAGCGTCCTTCGCAAACAAAAAGCCGGGGCCCGCGCGATGCGGACCCCGGCTCAATACCGTGACGATATGTCAGTTACGTTCTACACATAGAACAGAATGTCGTCGTAGGTCGGAACCGGCCAGTAGTCGGCGGCCACGATCTCCTCCATGGCATCCACGGCGGCGCGCAGCGTATCCATAGCGGGAACGACCTCGTGTGCATACACATTGGCCTGCTCCTGGCCATCGAGGGCCTCGGCCTTCTGATGCACGGCGTCGAGCGCCTTGATGGAGTCGTTAATGGCGGTGATGCCGTTGCAGAGCTTATTGAGCGTGTTCTGCTCGCACTGCATGGCAGCCTCAGCACCGGCGGCACGAATAGTCTCAAGGCCCTTAGCGACCTTGGTGGCATAGGCGGTAATGACCGGGCGATAGGTACGACGCGCCTCGCGAACCATCGTGGTAGCCTCGATGTTCATGAGCTTGTTGTACTTCTCGAGCTTGCAGTCGTAGCGGCACTGAGCCTCGGCCTTGGTCAGGACACCCGTCTCCTCAAAGAGCGCGATGGCCTTATCGGAAACAAAGGCGGGCAGGGCGTCGGCCGTGGTCTTGTTGTTGGCAAGACCACGCTTCTCGGCCTCAACGGGCCACTCGTCGGAGTAGCCGTCGCCGGAGAACAGGATGCGCTGGTGATCGGTCAGCACCTTCTTGCAGTACTCGAGCGCGGCGTCCTGGAACTTATCCTCGGGCGTACCCTCGAGTGCGTCGGCGAAGGACTTGAGCGACTTGGCCACGGCGGCATCGAGCACCAGGTTGGAGTCGGAGACGTTCTGCTCGGAGCCGCAGGCACGGAACTCGAACTTGTTGCCGGTGAAGGCAAATGGGGAGGTGCGGTTGCGGTCGGTGTTGTCCTGCATCAACTTGGGCAGGGTATCGGCACCCAGGTCGAGCACGCCGCGCGTGGCATGGACGGAAGCCTTGCCATCGATGATCTTCTCGACGACCTCGGTAAGCTGGTCGCCCAGGAAGATGGACATAATCGCCGGAGGAGCCTCATTGGCGCCCAGACGATGATCGTTGCCGGCCGAGGCAACGGAGGCACGCAGGAGCTCCTGATAGTTATCGACAGCCTCGATCACCGCGGTGAGGAAGACGATGAACTGCAGGTTGTCGAGCGGGGTGTCGCCCGGGTCGAGCAGGTTCTCGGACTCGGTGCCAAGCGACCAGTTGTTGTGCTTGCCCGAACCGTTGATGCCCTCGAAGGGCTTCTCGTGCAGCAGGCAGACCAAGTCGTGACGGGAGGCGATGAGCTTCATCTTCTCCATCATGACCAGGTTCTGGTCGATGGCCTCGTTGACCTCGCCATAGACAGGGGCGAGCTCATGCTGGCAGGGAGCGACCTCGTTGTGCTTGGTCTTGGCGGGAATGCCAAGCGCCCACAGTTCATCGTCCAGGTCCTTCATATAGGCCGAGACGGTAGGGCGGATAGCGCCAAAGTAGTGCTCCTCGAGCTCCTGGCCCTTGCAGGGGGCAGCGCCAAAGAGGGTGCGGCCGGTGATGACCAGGTCCCTGCGCTTGCGGTAAGCGTCCTTCTTGATCAGGAAGTACTCCTGCTCATCGCCCACGGAAGGAACGACCTTCTTGGGGGTCTTACCAAACAGCGCCAAAACGCGCTTGGACTCACGCGAGAGCGCGGTCATGGAGCGCAGCAGCGGGGTCTTCTTGTCCAGGGCCTCGCCCGTGTAGGAGCAGAAGGCCGTGGGGATGCACAGGACATCGTCCTTAATGAAGGCGGGGCTGGTAGGATCCCAAGCGGTGTAGCCACGGGCCTCGAAGGTGGCGCGCAGGCCACCGTTGGGGAAGCTGGAGGCATCCGGCTCGCCCTGGATGAGGTTCTTGCCCGTAAACTTGGTAATGGCGGTGCCGTCGTGGTTGGGCTCGAGGAAGCTGTCGTGCTTCTCGGAAGTAATGCCCGAAAGCGGCTGGAACCAGTGCGCGTAGTGCGTCGCGCCCTTGGAGATGGCCCAGACCTTCATGGCGTGGGCAACGGCGTTGGCCACATCCAGGTCGAGCGGCTCACCGTCCTCGAGGGTTGCAGCAAGGCGCTTCCAAATGTCCTTGGGGAGGTAGTCCTTCATGACTTCCTCAGAGAACACCATGGTCCCGAAGCGGTCAGTAAGATCGGCCATACGGAACTCCCTTCGTATCGGCACCGCGTGAGAAGCGGTGTTGATTACTAACGAACGAGTCATAGCTTAGGCTCGCCGTGTTTCCGCGACATTACCGTTATGTTGCTGTCGCGAAACCAATCAATGAGGTTACCGCATCACAGCGGCGCTGCCGCCCTTAATGGCCAATCAACTGTATAAATTGCAGACCTCTCCCCATAGTTTAAGGGTAGTCAATTTGGGATGGGGCTCTATTAACTGGTATTTCGCATCAAATACCATTCAATATAGCCCCATCCTAGATTGACCGCTCTGTTATAGGAAATGCCGATAGCAAAGCATTTTCGATTGGTATCCCCAAATAGCGAGTGAAACTCCACCGTGACACAGTGGTGCTGTAGAATCCTTAAAACACATCACACTATTGCGTATCTAAAGGAGCACGATATGCGCGTCGACGAGGTTTTTAAGCAGGCAGCATCCCAGGGCACCGCACCCGTTTCGTTTGAGATGTTCCCGCCCAAGGGCGAGCTTACCCTCGACACGGCTCGCGAGGTGGCAGGCAATCTGTGCAAGCTTTCGCCGAGCTTTGTCTCGGTCACCTGCTCTGCCGGCGGCTCGGGCAACGGCGCCACCACCGCCCCCATCGCACATATGATTACGAGCGAATTCGATACACCCTCGGTGGCACACCTTACCTGTGTGGGCCGCTCGCACGCCGATATCGCCGCCAAGATCGGCGAGTATCGCACCGCCGGCGTTGAAAACATCCTGGCCCTGCGTGGTGATCTTCCCGCTGGCGCGACCGAGGACGACAAAC
>UQUX01000133.1 GCA_900544425.1 uncultured Collinsella sp. | reverse complement strand
GGCGGCGGGGCGCTGCTGCTGCGGGGCAGCAAACTGCTGCTGGCCGGCGCGCGGGGCGCTGGCGGCACGGCTTGCCGCGGAGTTGTTCTGGCCCAGGCCGTTTTGATAGGCGCGCTCTTCTTCGTACAGGCGGCCGAGCGTGGGGGCATCGACGTTCTCGGCAAAGACCGAGAACTTGCCGGCGCGCAGCTGCGGATCGATCATAAAGCGCACGAGGGGCTCGCCGACAAAGACATAGCGTCGCTTTTCGGCCTGCGCCTTCACAAACTCGCGGACCTCGCGCGAAAGCTCGGGGTAGAACGGGGCGAGCATGGGATCGTCGTCGGCGGCGATAAGGATGGTATAGAGTGCCGGCGCCGTGTTGACGCCGTTGATCACCAGAGTCTGATCCTCCATGTCGCGAGCGGCCTGCTTGGCAAGCTTCTTAAAGGAGAACGGGGCACGGGTGGCACCGAAGATGCCGGCCACGTGGTCCTCGAAGATGTTCAGGAAGTTCACGAAAGATCACTCTCCGTATAAGTTCTTTGGTATCCGAGCAAATATAGGCATATCCCAACGATTATAGAGGATAGGATTCCCGCAACCGCCGCCTTGGCGATGACCGCGGCTGCAAGGCTGGCAATTTCCATATGGTGTGCAAGACAGGACGCCGCTGCGCAGCCGATGCCGGTGACAGCGATGGCGGCGATTGCGGCAAGGTTTGAGCCCTGATTGGCACGCTTGGCATGGGCATTGAGCAGCGCGGATGACGCTGCGGCAGTTACCGCGGCCAGCCCAAAGGCAGCCCAAAGGAGCGGGTCTCCCAGCGCTGCGGCAACGTTACCGAGCCCCAGCACGCCTCCGGCTGAAAGCGCGACTGTCGCCAGGCGGGCAAAAAGCGCGCCCATGCCGCGGCGGCGCTTGCCGGGCCGAGCCAAAATGACGCGACGCCGGCGGCGACCCCAGCTGCCAGGAAGGTATTGCCGGTCAGACAGCCAAGCGCGAGTGCGCAGGCGAGTGCGGCGCTCGCGGCGGCCTCGGTGCGACCCCAGGCAATCCACCAACCGGACATGGCAGCGGCAAAGATCACCGCGACGGGCAACATCGACAGGATGCCCTGCGCCTGCATGGTGGCGTTGGCCATGAGCACCAAAAAGCCCACAGCCGAGATGGCCGAGCCAATCTGGGGGGCCAGGCCAGCCGCCGCTCCGATCGCGATAGCCGCAATGACCAGGCCGGGAAGCGCCGCGACCCCGGCCGTCTGCATCAGCAAAAAGCTAAAGGTGCCGCACGTTAGCGCCGAGATAGCGCGCATGGTGTAGTCGCGCGCATGGCTCCAGCGCGTGCCCGCCCAGCCGAGTGCGGGGTCGATCTCGATGGCGTCGTCCTCGTAGTGCGACGGCTCGATATCGTCGAGCTCCTGCTCGTCATCCGAAAGCTCGCCAACCATTTGCTCCAGGCTGCGACGGCCCTCGCGCACGCTGCCCAGACCGGCAAGGAGCTGGTCGCAAAATGCCTCGATGCTGTTGGGGCGGTCCTGCGGCATGGGGGAGAGCGCGCTCATGAGCGCAGCCTCGGCTCCCGGGGGAAAGTGTGGTATCAGCTCGCTGGGATAGGTGGCGCCGCCGATGATGCGGTCGAGCGAGTCGGCGGGCGTGGCCGCCATAAAGGGTGCGCTGCCGCACAAGCCCTCATAGATAACGCAGGCAAGGGCAAAGACATCAGCGCGTTCGTCGACCGTGCCGGTCTCGATATCGAGCTGCTCGGGCGGCATGTAGCCGATGGTGCCGCCGCGCGAGCCGCCAAAGCCACCGGCGGACGACAGTCGCGCCATGCCAAAGTCGGTGAGCTTTACATTGCCCGAGTGGTCGATGAGCACGTTGGCGGGCTTAATGTCCAGGTGGAGTACGCCATTACTATGGGCGAAGGTGAGCGCCTGGCCCAGGGCATCGGCAATGGCCGCGGCCTCGTCAAAGGTAAGTGAGTGGCCGTCCACGCGGTGCAAAAACTCGGCCAGCGACATGCCATCGACATATTCCATAACCAGGTAGGCATAGGCTGTGTCGTGCGTAAAGTCGATGACCTGCACGATGTTGGGATGTTGAAGCATAGCGGCAGTGTGCGCCTCGCGCAGGACATCCATGATGTCGCTGGCGGGCATGCCGGCACCGTTGATAAGGGGGATGCGCTTAATGGCGACGCGGCGGCGCAGATGCGTGTCGCGGCAGATCTCGATGGAGCCAAAACCGCCGGTCGCAAGTGTCTCGAGCGGCTGGTACCGCTTGAGCAGCTCGCGAGAGCTGGTGCCCTCCAAAGGAACGTCCGGCGAGAACCGGGCGGTATGTTGCGAGAAAAGCGGCATGGCCAACCCTCGTGCGTTTAAAGTTCGTTTGCGAGTGGCGGGCGCTGAGCCGAGCCGTTCGCGGTGGCATAGATGCTGCTAGTGTAGCACGCGCAGGTGGGCGACATTCAATTTAAGCTCCGTCTGGGGTCTGGACCTTGCGTCCGGCCTAGCGCTTCTTCTTGTTCTTCTTCTGCTTGCGCTGCTTGCCCTTGGTCTCCTGGGGCTTGTCGCCCTGCTTGGCCTCGGCGGCGGCCTTCTCGGCCTTCATTTTCTTCTTCTTGGTCTCGATGCGGAGTTTTTTGTTGATGCGGGCCTTGAGGAAGGGACCGAACTGCTCGGCATCGCCACGGACGAAGGTGTCCTTGGGAATTGTCACGCCCTGGTCGGCGAACATGGCCACAAAGATGCGCTCGCCGTCGAGCACGTGGTCGAGCTTTTCAAACGGGAAGAACTGCGACTTGCCGCTCTTGCCCCAAACCATCAGGCCGTCCTCGTTGGCGGCGACGCGGCGATAGCGGCCACCCATGGACTCGTCGGCCTCGACGGCGTCGATAAAGTCGCGGGCGAGGGTGTGGTGCAGGTTTTTGCTCCACCAGGCCAAAAAAGCGCCGAACACGATCAGCACGACGCCGAACTTGATCCAGCTGCCGCCGGCCACCAGCATGCCGATGCCGATGAGCGCGGCAATTGCCGCGGCGACATACAGCGAGCCGCGACGCCTGGGCGAGGCGACCAGGCGGGCGAAGTCGGTGACCAGGTCGTTTTCGTACTGGTACTCGTTGAGGTACAGGATGCCGTCGTCGGCTGCGGCCTGCTTCTCGAGCGCGACCTCGACCTGGTCGGCTGCTTCGGAGGGGACGAGGTTGCTCTCTGCGTCTGCCATGCTCTTTGGACTCCTATCGCGGCGGGCTCGCCGTACGGGTTATTATGAATGCAGTATGCCGTGCGACCGCTTGGCCGCCGCGGCAACAAGACTCAGTATACCCGGGGGAGCACCCATGGAATCGTTGTACCGAAAGTATCGCCCGCTCACCTTCGACTCCGTGGTGGGCCAGCAGCATATCGTCTCGACGCTCGAGCACGCCATCACCGAGGGGCGCCTGTCCCACGCCTACCTGTTCTGCGGACCGCGCGGCACGGGCAAGACCACCATGGCGCGCATTCTTGCCAAGGCGCTGCTGTGCCGCAATGCCGAGGCGGCGCGCGCCGAGGGTGCAAGCGGCTGCATGCCCGACGGCACTTGCGAGGAGTGCGAGCTCATCGCCGAGGGCAACCACCCGGATGTCTACGAGCTCGATGCTGCAAGCCGTACCGGCGTGGACAACGTGCGCGAGGAGATCATCAACTCCGTCAACTTTGCCCCGGTGCGCGGCAAGTACAAGATCTATATCATCGACGAGGTCCACATGCTCACGACGGCGGCGTTCAACGCGCTGCTCAAGACGCTCGAGGAGCCGCCGGCGCACGTGATTTTTGTGCTGTGCACCACCGACCCGCAAAAGATTCTGGAGACCATCCTCTCGCGCTGCCAGCGCTTCGATTTCCACCGCATCGGCAACGAGGATATCGAGCATCGCCTGGCATACGTGTGCGAGCAGGAGGGCTTCGATTACGACGACGAGGCGCTGGCTATCGTGGCGCGCCATGCAAAGGGCGGCATGCGCGACGCGTTGTCCACGCTGGAGCAGCTGAGCGTCTTTGGCAACGGTTCTGTGCATGCGGACGACGCCCGCTCGCTTTTAGGCGAGGTTTCGGACCAGATTCTGGGCGAGTTTTCCCGCGCCATTGCCGATCGCGATGTTGCCGAGCTGTATGGACTTATTCGCGCGCAGGTCGAGGAAGGAAACGACCTGCTGGAGCTGACGCGCGACCTGGTGGCGCATGTGCGTGACGTGTACGTTGCCTGCGTTTCCGGTGCCCGTGCCGAGCTGTTTGAGGGCGGCTCCGAGCAGGCCGAGGTGCTTGCTGCCGAGGCCGCTGCCTTTGGCGAGCATCCTGCCGACCGCCTGGCCCGTGTGCTGACAGTGCTTGACGATGCCGCACTGGAGATGAGGGGCGCGAGCGACGTGCGCCTGGTGCTCGAGATTGCCTGCACGCGTCTGGCACGTCCCGAGGCTGATATAACGATTGAGGCATTGGCCGAGCGCGTGGCACGCCTGGAGGCCATGGTTGCCAATGCCGCCGTGCCGGCGAGCGTGGCTGCTGCTCAGGCCGCCGCGCCTGCAGCATCCGTACCCGCTGCTGCCCAACAGCCGACGCTCATTTCGGGCGCCCGTGCTGCCGCTCCGGCGGCATCCGCTGCCCCTGCTGCTACGTCCGCGCGCCAGGGTGGCATGCCTTGGGACCGCGGAGCTGCTGTTCCGGCTGCCCAGCCTGCGCCCCGTCCTGCGTCCGTGTCAGCTTCCAAGCCTGCAGCGCCTGCACCTCAGCCTGCGCCGGCCCCCGCGCCTCAGCCCGTTGCGGCTCCGGCTTCCGCGCCTGCTGCATCGACCGTGTCGGTGTCCAAGCCCAACAACGCCGCCCAGGTTGCCGCCGCCGGTGCTGCCGAG
>UQUX01000132.1 GCA_900544425.1 uncultured Collinsella sp. | reverse complement strand
CAGCCTTTTCCTGGTCCTCATGAATCTTGGCGGTACGGTCGTGGGCCTCCATCTCCATGTTGTGGATAAAGACCTCGTAGATCTGACCAAGCTGAAGCATGTGCTCGAGCACCAGGTTGGGGGTGTTGGAGTGCACGTGGATCTTGTAATCGGGGTAGGCGCCCACGAGTAGCTCACAGTCGCCCATGGAACCCAGGAACTTAAGGCACTCATCCTCGTCAAAGGGAGCGTCAGCCTTAAAGAGGAACTCGTTGCAGTAGCGGAACTCCGAGCCCTCCCAGTCGTCGTTGGCCTCGATCTCAACGCGATTGAGGGCCGCGTCGCGGGCAGAGCCAGCGGAATCAAACGTGGCGGAGAAATCCTCGACCACGGTGCTGCGGCCAAGAGCGGCGGCAACAAAGTTCTCAAGGAAAATAGCAAAGCCAAAGGCGCCGGAGTCGACCACGCCGTTCTCCTTCAGAACGGGCAGCAGGTCGGGCGTGCGAGCGACGGACTGGTAGGCCTCGACGACGATGGCATCGAGCGCGTCCTCGGCCGAGAACTTCTTCTTTTCGCACTCATCGGCCTTGGTCGAGACATCGCGCAGGACCGTGAGGATCGTGCCCTCGATGGGCTTGCGGACAGCCTGGAAGGCAACCTTGACGGCACGACGGAAGGCGAAGGCAATGTTGGCGGACGTAATAGGCTCGTCGGCAGAGACAAGGCCCTCGGCCACGCCGCGCAGAATCTGCGACGTGATAACGCCAGAGTTACCGCGGGCACCCATCAGGGAGCCGTGGGTGATGGCGCCGGCGATGGCTTCCATGTCGGCGTCGGCAGGAAGGGCGGAGAGCTCCTTGGTCACCGAGGCAAGCGTGAGCGACATGTTGGTACCGGTGTCGCCGTCGGGTACGGGGAAGACGTTGAGCTTGTTGATCTCCTCGGCCTTGTCGGAAACGGCAGCCGCAGCGATCGGAAAACAGGTGCGAATGGTCTTTGCAATCATGGGTATTTGAATCTCCGTTTTCGGATGCTAGTTCAGACGGCTCTTGAGCGCGTCGATATGGATGCCGATCTTAAGGCTGGCGGGATCGATCTGGGCGACCTCCTGCAGGGTGAAGGCAACGGAGCTCGAAAGATTGTGGCAGACGGATTTCATGTTGACGCCGTTCTCGAGCACAACGTGAAGATCGACCGTAAGGCCGTCCTCGTCGGCGGAGACAAGCACGCCCTTGCGGAGGCGCTGACCGGCAAGCAGGCGCACGCTCTCGGCGCCCTGGAGCTGCTCGGCCATACCGACGACGCCATAGCACGTCATCGCAGCATAACCGGCAATATCGGCAATAACGTCGTTCGAGACGCTCAGGCTGCCGTTAATGGTCTCAGACACAAGAATCTCCTTTTCTTGGTGCTCGCGGCACCATGTCGTGGGAGCAATCATTGCAATATTCTACAACGACCGCGCCATGTTGAGGTGGCGGGCCTCGGGATTACATCCTCGACACGAAATGTTGATACGGTAACGTTCGCGAACGGCGATAGCGTCATGAAAAAACCCGCCGCATAAGCGACGGGTTTTATAACCTGGCTCCCCGGGTAGGACTCGAACCTACAACAGCGCGGTTAACAGCCGCGTGCTCTACCATTGAGCTACCGAGGAATAGGTGCGTGCTCTCAAGCAACGAAGTTTATTATACGGACGAATCAGCTCAGGGCAAGAACTTTTTTAAGAAATTTTCCGACCTAATCATTGGGGACGTTCTTAAACGAGTAGTCATTCAAGAACGACCCCAATGACTACGTGAAAGCGCCCCCAAGCGGATGTGCTTGAGGGCGCCTCTTGCTTGACTAGCTTTCGATATAGTCCTTGAGCTTGCTCGAGCGGCTCGGGTGGCGGAGCTTGGCCAGGGTCTTGGACTCGATCTGGCGGATGCGCTCGCGCGTGACGCCAAACTCGCGGCCGACTTCCTCGAGCGTACGGGGATGTCCGTCGACAAGGCCAAAGCGCAGCTCGATAACCTTGCGCTCACGATCGGCAAGCGAGTCGAGCACCTGGGTGAGCTGCTCCTGCAGCATGGAGAAGCTGGCCGCATCGGGCGGAACGATAGCCTGGGAGTCCTCGATAAAGTCGCCCAGTTGGGAATCCTCTTCCTCGCCGATGGGGGTCTCGAGCGACACGGGCTCCTGCGAGATCTTCTGGATCTCGCGGACGCGGTCGGCGCTCATGTCCATCTCGGCACCGATCTCCTCGGGGGTCGGGTCGCGGCCCAGGTCCTGGAGGAGCTGACGCTGCACGCGGACGAGCTTGTTGATGGTCTCGACCATGTGCACGGGAATACGGATGGTACGGGCCTGGTCGGCGATAGCGCGCGTGATGGCCTGACGGATCCACCACGTGGCGTACGTGGAGAACTTAAAGCCCTTCTGGTAGTCGAACTTCTCGACGGCGCGGATCAGACCGAGGTTGCCCTCCTGGATCAGGTCCAGGAACAGCATGCCGCGACCGACATAGCGCTTGGCGATGGAGACGACCAGACGCAAGTTTGCGCTGATAAGTGCCTGCTTGGCTTCGAGGCCCACGTTCTCAATGCGCGTAAGACGACGTATCTCGGCACGCGTGAGTTCGAGCTCACCAGCATCGGCGGCCTCGAGCTTCTCGGTGGCCTCAAGACCGGCCTCGATCTTCATGGCCAGATCGACCTCTTCGGAGGCGGTCAGCAGGTCGACCTTGCCGATCTCCTTGAGGTACATACGGACCGGGTCGCCGGTCAGCATCACCGTGGAGGCATCGATGCCGCGCACGCGCGAACGCGAACGGGACGTGCGCACGGTGCGCTTCTTCTTGCTCTTGGAAGAACCCATCTCGGCGTCGGCCTGACGGGCCATCTTGAGCTCATGATCGTCGAGCGAGCCGGAATCGTGCTCGTCGTCATCATCGAAATCGTCGGTATCGGTATCGTTATCGTCATCGTCGACGTCCATGGGGGCGTCGTCGTTACCGCTCGCGGAGATAATCTGGATGCCGCTGTTGCGCAGCGCGGAATACACCGCGGTGAGCTGCTCGTCAGAAACATCGATATCCTTCAGGGCGACCTGAATCTCGTCCTCGGTTACCGAAGTCCTGTTTGAGCCGTTGCCCATGAGCTTTGCAACGTAGGATTCCAGCCCAGTACCCGTGCTCTCAGTCTTTTTTGGCACAGATTCTCCCTTCATAGTCCACAGGACTCAATACTTTAGCACACACATTGACGTCTATACCCAAAAAGAGGGCTGGATATAGGCGAGAATACGCTGGTTGACCACAACATCTAGGCTTGATCGGTGCCTGCGGCCTCCAGGCCGATCAAACGGAACGGGTCCGCCACGCCGCCGATCGACTTTTGCAGTTCGCGCTGACGCTGCGAGTCCTGCGCGGCCTGCACGGTCAGCGCACGACGGGCCTCATCATCGAGCGAACGGTCCTGGCGCAGCTTGGCCTGTGCGGCACGCATGCGACGCTTGATGGTGTAGAGCTCGAGCGTATCGAGCATAAACACGATGTTCGTCTCGGTGGGGTGCTTGCTCGTCGCCGAGATGCGCCCGGCACTCACAAGCGTTGCCGCATCGGGACACACTGAGCGCGCCGCATCCATGCAGGCTGCAGGATCGGTTCCCGGCGGCGTTGCCAGAACGGCCCATGCGATGGACTCGTGACGTGGGTCAACCCACTCGATGGAGCAGATGCGGTCGGCATACGTGCGGAACAGGTCGGGGTAGCTCGTGAGCATGGTCAGCAGCTCGCGCTCCCCTGCCAAGGACTTGCGCTCTAGATCGGTCAAAACCATCGGCGCCGCCGCAGCCGGTGCGCCCGAACCATCAGCCGCAGGCACGGCGCCCATACCATCAGGCACATCGATTGGCGGCAAGTCGTCAACGACCTCCACTGGTGCAGCGCCATAGGCATCGATCGGGACGTAGTCGTACGGTTCTTCCTCGACCGGCGCCGCTACGGCCGGAGTCGCGCCCGATGCCCAAGCACCACGAGATGTCCCCTGCGAACCAGACGACCGACCGCCCGCGCTACCAGATCGCTCAGCCTGCGCCCGCTGGCGTTCATAGTTCTGTTCGCGGCGGCGCTCCGCATCCTCGCGCTTGGCGACGTCGCGAAACACGCGGCCCGAGCTCGCGCGCACGGTCTCCAGATCCAAACCCAACAGATCGGCAATCTGAATAAAGTACGTATCGATCATGTAGCTATCGCGCAGCGGATAGATGAGCGTGAGAGCGTCCTCCAGCGCCTTGGCTCGACCGCCCGGCGTGGTGATGTCGCTCGACTCCTGCAGCGAACGGTACACGAAGTCCATAAGCGGCTCGGCAGCGTCGATGCGCGCCTGCAGCCCCTGCCCACCATGTGCCGTGATGAACTCCATGGGATCGTTGCCGTCGGGCAGCACCACGCAGCGCAGGTCCATAGAATCCTGCTCGATAAACTGAATCGCGCGACGGGCGGCCTTTTGCCCGGCGGCATCGCCGTCAAACATATACACGATGCGCTTGGCAAAGCGAGTGAGCGTCTTGACGTGATGCTCCGTGAGCGCGGTGCCCAGCGTGGCGACAACGTTTTTAATCCCCGCTTCCCAACAGGCGATGCAGTCGGTATAGCCCTCCACCACGATGGCGGTATCCTGCGCGACGATAAACTCCTTGGCCCAATTAAATCCGTAGAGGTTTCGCTTTTTATGGAACACGCTCGTCTCGGCGGTATTGAGGTACTTGGGTTGGCCGTCGCCCATGATGCGACCGCCAAAGGCAATGTTGTGACCCTGCTCGTCAAAGATGGGGAACATCACGCGGTCGTAGAAGCGGTCGGCAAGCTGCCCGCGCCCGCGGCTCACGGCAACATTGGCGTCAATCATCTCCTGCGGGGTAAAACCCGCC
>UQUX01000131.1 GCA_900544425.1 uncultured Collinsella sp. | reverse complement strand
CGACACGCATAAAAAGCCTCCCATTTCTCATGTCCAAGAAATGGGAGGCAGTTCAATATCCAAGGGGATCAAACGATCTTCGTAATTGAATGGCATCTGATTACAATATGCCACCGCCATACCATTCACCTCGGGGTATCGAGCTATGATCTCGCGGAGGCACCTGTCTGCCTCAAACACATCGATGTCATGTGTAACCGAACGATTCGTCACATCGTTTAGCATGAAGGCGCCTCCTCCCACCAATACAACGCTCGGCCTGTCGTCTCTTGGACCTATTTCCAGCTCTGCCTCTTCGTCAATGCCCAACAGAGTCTGTTCTAAATCCTGCTTATACATAACAAATCCTATTATTATTCATCTTCAATAATACTATTCAGTCGCACGACAGGACCAACAGGATGCAAGAATTCCGCTCGTGGCGATAATCCCTACACCCTAGAAGTCCTAATGTGACAAACGCTAACTCTCCCAGCCGGCGCGGATTGTTGTTATGACATCGCCTAGGCGCTGGCCGAGGGCTGACAGATGTTGGAGCACCTCGTTGGGCGATGCGCCGTTGAGGATGCACGTGAGGGCATACGACGCCAGAAAGATGGCCGCAAGCCCTAACGGGATGAGCACGATCATCGCCAATATGCGCAAGCGCTGGCCCACACGGCGACGACGCGCACGACGCTTGTCGAACGCGAGCTCCTGCGCATATGAATCTTGCTGTACGGAATAGGCCTCTGGCGCCGATTTACACCCGGGCACAGCTGCAGGTACAGCAGCGGGCACGACATTTTGCGCAAAGGGCTGGGCTGCCGCCCCTTGCATTTGCATCTCTATAAGCCGTTGCTGTTGGCGCAACATGCGCTCGGCTTGTTGCTGCGGAGTCTCAAGAAACAGATCCATGCTGGCCTCCAAAATCGGAGCATTCGACGCTTACGACCAGCATCCCGCACCGCCATGACCGCGACAACGCAATCGCCGGCAATAGCCACAAAGTTTCTTCTGCTCAAAAGCTGTCGAAAAGCTCAACAACTCCCCTACCAGCACTTTCTCTGAGCTTTTTTCGCCAACAATCTTTTGGCCTTCCACCCTTACGCCAACTGACCAAAATCTAACCAATAGCTTGACGAAAATTGTGGAGACCGGGACCCCACACAAAAAGTGCCGCCCCAAAGGGGCGGCACACAAACTTATTATCAGCTTTTCTGTAACGAGCATGCGACGACTCAACGCCGGGGCGCAGAGCGGGGAAACCTTTGCCTCGCGCGACCCTGCGAAGCCGTGAGCAAGAGGGGAAGGTTTCCCCGCCCTGCGCCCCGTGGTCGGTGAGAACAGACTACATGCCCGCGAGACCGCGGGCGGCGGTGGCGCACATAAATGCCAAGACGAGAATCACGAGCGACCCGGCGATGTCTGCCAGCACGCCCATTACGCGGCGCTCAAACAGCCAACTCTCAAAGTGCGGGGCAACGTTGCGCCAAACACGCCACAGCAAGATGCCCATACCGATGACGCCCGGGATATTGAGCAGTAGGATCTCGGAGCACAAAAGACCGATCAGGTTGCCGGCGGCAAAGCCCGCATCGCCCTCGCAGTATTTGCGATAAATCATGTACAGCATGTACGCCACAAACGGCTGCAGGCACGCAGAAATAAACGTGACCACCATCGAGGGCTCCTGCGAAAAGACCTCGGTGAGCTTATCCACGCTCGTGGCATCCTTAGAGGCCAGGAACAGGCCAATGACCACCACAGGCACCACGCCCAAGATGACCTCGACCATCGTAAACAGCTTGGCGGTCAAGTCCTCACTAGCCGAATTCAAATGGGGCGCCCACTCAGGATGAGCATGCGCACCGACCTTCTTGTCCTTCTCAGCACGATCGGCCTTTTTACCCTCGGCAACCCGACGACCAGGATCCTTGCGAGTTCCCGCCGCAGCAACCCGAGCCCGAGACTTCTTACCCATAACCAACACCTCACAAGAGGAAACGAATAGCCAACGCTACCCAGTGTACCCTCTAAGCAACGTCACCGCCCCAACCGGCCCCCACAAAAACGTGCCGCCCCATAAGGGGCGGCACACAAACTTTTTTATCAGCTTTTCCGTAGCGAGCACGCGACGACCCAAAGCGGGCCGGGAGGGCCGGTCTACCTTCCCTCAACGCGACCCTGCGAAGCCGTGAGCGAGGAGGGAAGGTAGACCGGCCCTCCCGGCCCAGCTCACGCTAGCGCCAAGCGCTAGTAGTTCACCACCTGCTCCTCAAAGTACGCCTTCGGGTGGTTACACACCGGGCACACCTCAGGCGCCTCAGCACCAACGTGCAGGTGCCCGCAGTTCAGGCACTTCCACACCTTTACGCCCTCGCGCTCAAACACCTCGCCCGACTCGATGCGCTCGACGAGTTTGTTGTAGCGCTCCTCGTGGGCCTTCTCGACGGCGGCGACACCACGGAACTTTGCGGCAATCTCGGCAAAGCCCTCCTCCTCGGCGGTCTTGGCAAACTCATCGTACATCGTGGTCCACTCGTAGTTCTCTCCTGCGGCGGCATCGCGCAGATTGTCCAGGGTATCGGGGACGACGCCGTCGTGCAGATACTTAAACCACAGCTTGGCGTGCTCGGACTCGTTGCCTGCGGTCTCGGCAAAGATATTCGAAATCTGAACGTAGCCGTCTTTCTTGGCCTTAGATGCGTAGTAGCGATACTTGGTGTGTGCCTGGGACTCACCGGCAAAAGCGGTCTCGAGGTTCTTCTTGGTTTGGGAATTCTCAAAATCCATAGGTGTACTTCCCTTCAACACGTGCCGCCCATAGGCTTTGAGCGACCTTGTCTTTAGGATGCCCTCAAGCCGCGAATTTAAACCTTACAATCCCGTTCTTCAGATTTGAGCGGGCTACACACTCAACCAACGATCGTCCTCGGCTCGGCAAAAGCCCTCGCGCTCCAGGTCAGCTAGAATGCCCGCGATCAAGTCGCACTCGACCGGCCCGCGACCGGCTGCCGCTTCCATCTCGTTAACGCCCACCACGGCATCAGCAAGCGTAATCCCCGCCGGCTGCCCATCGCGCGCTGCCAACAACATACGCACGATATGCGCGCGCTTTTGGCGGCGCGAGCCCTCAAACTTGGACTGACGACTATAGCCCGCCGACCGCCTGGACGGATTGGGCAGTGTCTTTTTAAGATACGCGCCGTAATCCAGCAATGCGTAATACCACGCGCGCGGCGTGTCGGCATCGTCTTGAGGCGCGGCAAAGGGCGTAATCTCGTCCGCCGCCGCACCGGGGACCGCCGGACAGGCAGCTTGGATCAGCGGCACCAGCTCGCGATCGGGAACGGCCGGCACATCGGGAAAGAAATGATGCAAAAAGACCGTGCGCACGTTGGTCTCCAGATACACGCCCGGAAGATCAAACGCAAACGACCGGATACCCTGCGCCGTTGCCGGGCCAATACCAGGCAGAGTGACCAAGTCACGCGTCTCACGCGGAAACTCCCCGCCCCAGTCCTCTACAACGCGCTGAGCGGCCCCGTGAAGCGCCAGAGCGCGTCGGTTGTAGCCCATCCCCTGCCAAGCGTCCAAAACATCCGAAGGCGCGGCCTGGGCAAGCGCCTGCACGGTCGGAAAACGATTGAGCCACACCGGCATGCGCGCCTCCACACGCGGCACCTGCGTCTGCTGCAGCATGACCTCAGAAAGCCAAATGATGTACGGGTCGCGCGTTCGGCGCCACGGAAGGTCGCGATAACGCAAGACCCCTTCCGAACGAATCATCGAACGAAAGGGGTCCTGAATCATGGCTATGCTCCTTATGCGGCGCTATTCCTCCCGGTAAGCGCACGCGCAGGTGGCGTACTCGGGAAACGCTTCGCGGTCGGCGAACTTGGGATCGACGGCTGGGAACTGGCGGCGAGCGACGATGTCGCCGAGCGAAACGGAATCGAGGTAGTCGCGCATCAACGCCTGGGCTCCGGCCCACAGGGGATGATAGCAGCACGCGCCCATGCGCGCACAGTCACCATCGGGCGCGGTGCAATCGTTCATAACCATAGGACCCTGAACGGCCTCGACGACCTGGCGGATAGTGACGTCGTCCGGACTGACCTTGAGACGCATGCCACCGTGGACGCCGCGCAGGCTCTCCACAATACCGGCTTGGACCAAACCGTGCTGAATCGAGCGGGCAAACGAATACGGGACATTGACCTCTTCGGCAGCGGTGCGAACAGAAAGTAAGCACTCCGGATCCTCGGCAAGCATCGCCAGCATACGAAGGGCGTAATCAGTCTTCCTCGATATGTCCATTTTTCCCCTTTCAAGGAATACGAACAGCTCGAACGAGCTCCGGGGCCGAGCTTGTGTCGAGACGCTAAATGACCGCCAGGACATCCAAATGGTAAATCGGATATCCACTGAGTGCCGCGCTTGGAGCGAAATGCATCAGGTGCGGCGCACAGTGCAATTTAGTATAACCTAACCCCCTGTCTCGTAGAACAGGTGTTGCGCAACAAAGCTGTTGTTCAGACAGATATACTTATTAGATTTTACTTGCGTTCCCGAAGGCGCGGGGATTCTGGGCGAAGATGCACCGGGGCGATCGTTCTATCGAAACAAAGTGCATCAAACGCAAAAAGCCACGTCCGAAGACGTGGCTTTAATTGCGTTGGCGGGAAGTACGGGGCTCGAACCCGCGACCTCCGACGTGACAGGCCGGCGCTCTAACCAAACTGAGCTAACTCCCCAGGCAGGCGTTCGCGTTTGTTTCCGCTCGCGTGCGCTGCGGGGATTAGTATACACAGAAGTCTGTCCGGCGCGCAACAACTTTTTTGAAAAATTATTTCGGGCCCTCCGGGAGGGTCTCCGGGGCCGGCTGGCGCGGGTTAAGTTTGCTGCTCTACAGTCCTGCGCAAGACGGAAAGCAC
>UQUX01000130.1 GCA_900544425.1 uncultured Collinsella sp. | reverse complement strand
ACCTCTCTGCCGAATATCTTTTTTGGGCGTCGAGTGCGATCTGACGGACAGCGCGGGTAATCTCGGCACGCGCGCCGTAGTTGACGGCAAGCGCCAGCGTCATGCCGGTGTGATTGGCGCACTCGGCAAGACCGCGTTCAAAAACGTCGCGGGTCTTCTTGGGCAGCGCGGAAATGTCACCCAAAAAGATAACGCGCACGTTTTCGCGCTTCAGAAGCGGCAGCTCGTCGATAAACGTCTTGGCAAACAGGTGCATCAAGACGTTGACCTCATGCTGCGGGCGGTTCCAGTTTTCGGTAGAAAACGCATAGGCCGAAAGCACGTCGACGCCCAGACGCACGCAGGCGGTAATAATCTCGCGAAGGGAGACGATACCCGCCTTGTGGCCCTCGGTGCGTGCAAGACCGCGCGATGTGGCCCAACGACCGTTGCCGTCCATGATGCACGAGATATGGTGCGGAATGTTATTGAGGTCAAGGTCGGAAAAACCGACGCCCGCGGGGGCGTCGGCAAAGTACTCGACCAGTTTATGCTCGTCGTATTGCACCTTAGATCTCCATGACCTCGGCTTCTTTTTCCTTCAGAAGCTCCTCGACCTTGGCGACATACTCATCGGTGTGCTTCTGGACCTTGGCCTGCTCGCGACGGACATCGTCCTCGGTGAGCTCCTCATCGCGCTCGAGCTTGTTGTTGAAGTCGCGACGGATGTTACGGATAGACACCTTGGCCTGCTCGGCGTACTCGCGGCACTCCTTGACGAGCTCGCGACGACGCTCCTCGGTGGGAGCCGGGAACGGCAGACGAACGACGGTGCCATCGGAGTTGGGGGTAATGCCCAGATCGGAAGCGCCGATGGCCTTGACGATAGCATTGATGAGTGCCTTGTCCCACGGCTCGATGAGCAGCATGTGGGCCTCGGGGGTCTTGACGGCGGCAACCTGCGTGACCGGCGTGGGAACACCGTAATAATCGACGGTGATGTCGGACAGAATGTTGGCATTGGCGCGGCCGGTACGGACCTTGGAGAAGTTATGCTTGAGGGACTCGAGCGACTTGTCCATATGGGCGGTGATGTTCTCTGCCATGCTTAATCCTCCTGATAGACGAGCGTGCCGACGGGCTCACCCGCGAGCGCGCGCTTGACGGTGTCCTCGCCATCGATGTTGAGGACCAAAATCGGCATACGGTTATCCTGGCACAGTGCCGTAGCCGTGGAATCCATAACCTGCAGACCGCGGACGAGAACCTCGTGATAGGTGATCTTGTCAAAGCGGACGGCGTCGGCACACTTGACGGGGTCCTTGTCATAGATGCCGTCGACCTTGGTGGCTTTAATCAGAATCTCGGCGCCGATCTCGCACGCACGAAGAGCCGCGGCGGTGTCGGTCGTAAAGTACGGATTGCCCGAACCGGCGGCAAAGATAACGACGTTGCCCTTGGAAAGGTGGTTGATGGCGCGACGGCGAATATAGGGCTCGCAGATCTCGTTCATCTGGATAGCGCTCATCACGCGGCAGGGAACATCGTTGTGCTCGAAGGCATCCTGCAGGGCGAGCGCGTTCATAACGGTCGCGAGCATGCCCATATAATCGGCCTGAGCACGCTCCATGCCACCGGCAGCGCCTGCCATGCCGCGGAAAATATTGCCGCCGCCGACAACGACGCCGACCTCATGGCCAACGGCGAGCAGCTCCTTGACCTGCTTGGCAAGATGGTCGGTAACCTTGGGGTCGATGCCATATTGGCCGTCGCCCATCAGTGCTTCGCCGGAAAGCTTAAGAAGCACGCGTTTATATCGGATGTCGGACAAAGCGATCCTCCTTTAATTAGACTCTCAATATGATATCAAAGGCTCTGATAAGAGCCATGAAAAAGCAGGCTGTGAGTAAAACCCACAGCCTGCTCATTACCAGCTACAAGAGCTTATTTACTCGCCACGGACCAGACGGTCAAAGGCAACGACGGTAATGGTGTCGCCGAGCTCCTTGGAGACCTGCTCAGCGTACTTCTTGATGGTGAGGGAGCTGTCCTTGATGAACTCCTGCTCGGTGAGCACGGACTGCTTGTAGAACTTCTCCAGACGGCCGACAGCCATCTTCTCCTGGATAGCCTCGGGCTTACCGGACTCGGCAGCCTGAGCCATGTAGATCTGCTTCTCGTGCTCGACGGTCTCGGCCGGAACCTGATCGCGGGTAGCGCAGATCGGGGCGACGGCGGCAACCTGAAGGGCAACGTCGTGAGCGAAGGTCTTGAAGGATTCAGCCTGAGCGGTCTCAGCCTTCTCGAAGGCGAACTCGACGAGGACGCCGATCTTACCACCCATGTGGATGTAAGAAGCGAGCGCTCCGTTCTCAGCCTTGCGGGCAGCGAAGCGGGAGATCTTCATGTTCTCGCCCATGATGTGAATCATCTCGGTGAGCTCGGAGGAAACGGTCTCCTCGCCCATCGGCTTCTCGAGCAGAGCGTCGACGTCAGCAGGCTCGGTGGTAGCGACAACCTCAGCGACCTTGGAAGCAAAGCCGGTGAACTTGGCGTTAGAGCCAACGAAGTCGGTCTCGCAGGAGAGCTCGAGCAGAGCGCCGGTCTTGCCATCCTCAGAGACGAACGCGGCGACAGCGCCCTCGTTGGTCTCACGGCCAGCCTTCTTGGCAGCCTTGGCAAGGCCGTTCTTACGCAGGACGTCGACAGCGGCGTCCATGTCGCCGTCAGCCTCGACGAGAGCCTTCTTGCACTCCATCATCGGGGAGTCGGTCATCTCGCGGAGCTGCTTGACCATAGCGGCGGTAATCTGGGCCATTGTGGTTCCTTTCAAAGAGATGAAAAAGAATTAACTAAGACTGATTTACTCGGCCTTGGGCTCAGCGGCCATCTCGGCCTCGGAGACCTGCTCCTTGCCGGAGCCAGCGAGGCAGGCGTCAGCCATAAGCTCGCACATAAGGGTGACAGCGGAGATAGCGTCATCGTTGCAGGGGATGCCGTACTCGACCTCGTCGGGATCGGAGTTGGTGTCGATCAGGGCGACGACGGGGATGTTCAGGCGCTGGGCCTCCTTGATGGCGTTCTCCTCGCGCTTGGTGTCGATGACGAAGAGAGCCTGGGGCAGACCCTTCATGTCGCGGGCGCCACCGAGGTTGGTCTGGAGCTTGGTGAGCTCCTTGCCGAGCACAGCCTGCTCCTTCTTGGGGAGCACTGCCATGCGGCCGTCCTCGACCATGGCCTCGAGCTCCTCCATGCGGTTGATGCGGGAGCGGATGGTGACGAAGTTGGTCAGCATACCGCCGAGCCAACGCTGGTTGATGTAAGGCATGTTGGCGCGCTCAGCGGCGTTCTTGACGGCCTCCTGAGCCTGCTTCTTAGTACCGACGAACAGCACGTTGCCACCCTTGGCGACGTTCTTGACGAAAGTGTAGGCCTGGTCGGCGTCGAGGATGGTCTGCTTGAGGTCGAGGATGTAGATGCCGTTGCGCTCACCGAAGATGAACGGCTTCATCTTGGGGTTCCAGCGACGGGTCTGGTGACCGAAGTGGCAGCCGGCCTCGAGCAGGGTGCGGATATTAATCTTGGTAGCCATGTTAAACCTCCTGTGGTTTGCCTCCGCGCGGGGTCATCCTCCAAAACCAACCCGGACATGTGCTACCAAAGCCCGGGCACCACGGTATGAAGTAGCCGCGCGTGCGTGATAAAAACATGTTGCCGTGAAGCAACCCGATGAATGATAGCAGGAATGCATCTTCCTGCCAACCCGCAATCAAAACCACACACCTGAGTGCGGCGCGGGACGTCCCAGCCACTATTCGCCGCGGGGATGGGCTTGAGCCACGGCACGTTTGAGCCGATCGGGCGTGAGGTGCGTGTAAATCTGCGTCGTGGACAGGCTCGCATGACCCAGCAGCTCTTGAACCGAGCGCAGGTCCGCACCGCCCTCGAGCAAGTCGGTCGCAAAGGTATGGCGCATCGCATGCGGGGCAATGTCGGCCGGAATGCCGGCGAGCGTCGCCAGCATATGGAACCGCCGCCTGAGCATGGCGGCACTCATGCGATTGCCGCGCGCCGATATAAGCAGCGGATGCGGCCCGGTAGCGGGGTCACGGCGCTTTGCCTGAGCGAGCAACTCCGGCCTCCCCTCCTCAATATAGAGACGCGTCGCCTCGAGCGCACGACGATACAGAGGGACGATACGCTCCTTGCTCCCCTTGCCCCAAAGTCGCAGCGTTCGCTCGGACCAACCAATAGACTCCACGTTGAGCGCCGCGAGCTCCGAGATTCGCGCGCCGGAGGCATAGAGTAACTCAAGCATCGCCGCATCGCGCAGTCCCGCGGGCGTCGAGGTATCAGGCGTCTTGAGCAGCGCCTCAACCTGCTGGGTCGTAAGGACGCCCGGCAGGTCACGCGGCAGCTTGGGCGATGCGATCGCCGAGACCGCATCGCCCTCGACAATCCCCTCGGCAGCCATCCAGCGATAGAGTGAGCGAATGGCAGACAGGTGTGCCGCAAGGGTCCGAGCCGCCGCCTGGCCACGCGACAGCTCGGCCAAATAGGAACGAACGGTCCGTACGTCGGCGGCGCGAGCGTCGATGCCCTCGCGCTCGCACCAGGCAGCAAAGCGCTCCAGCCTCGAGCCATAGGCCGTCACCGTGTTGGGAGAAAGACCCTCGACGCGTGCGATATAGGCGATAAACGAGTCGACGGTGTCGTACAGGTCAAAGACTATGACCGGTCGCCTCCAAACAAGTCGGAACGCGTGGCCAAGTAGGCATCGAGGGCCTCGAGCGCACGGTCCGCATAGGCCTGGTAGCGGTCGCGCTTGCTGCGGCGCTTACCATCCTCGAGTGGCGGCACCAGGCCAAAGTTGACATGCATGGGCTGATAGCCCACGGTGGCAGGATCGGTCGCATAGCCCACGAGCGCACCCAGGGCACCCA
>UQUX01000129.1 GCA_900544425.1 uncultured Collinsella sp. | reverse complement strand
TCGTGCAATATCGTGCGCCTGCTGCAAAAGCGAGGCGCCCGCGTTAAGGTCGTCATGAGCGAACATGCCACGGAGTTCGTGGGGCCGCTCACCTTCCGTGCGCTCACGGGCGAGCCGGTCGCTGTGGGCCTGTTCGACGACCCCTCCGACCCCATCCACCATATCTCGCTGGCGCAGGAGCCCGATCTGGTGGTCGTGGCGCCCGCGACGGCCAATATCATCGCCAAGATGGCCAACGGCGTCGCCGATGACCTCATCTCCACCACGCTGCTTGCGACGCCGCGACCCATCGTGATCGCACCCGCTATGAACAACGGCATGTGGAAGGCGCCGGCGACGCAGGCCAACATGGCCACGCTGCTCGAGCGCGGTGTCCATGTGGTGGGTCCGGGCAGCGGCTACCTTGCTTGCGGCGACGTGGACACGGGACGCATGAGCGAGCCCGAGGACATCGTAGAGGCTGTCTGTGAGGTGCTCAACCCCGCGCCACAGGACCTGGCAGGTAAGCGCATCGTAATTACCGCCGGTCCCACGCACGAGCCGATCGACCCCGTGCGATTCATTGGCAACCGCTCTTCGGGCAAGATGGGCATCGCCCTGGCGGGGGAGGCCGCACGCCGCGGCGCTGCGGTCACGCTCGTGTTGGGACCGACATCACTCGATGTGCTCCGCGGCGTGGAGTGCGTGCGCGTGCAGACCGCCGCAGAGATGCTCCAGGCGGCCCTGAGCGCCTTCCAGACGGCCGATGCGGCAATTTGTGCGGCCGCCGTCGCCGACTACACCCCCGCGGCCCCTGCGGACCATAAGCTCAAAAAGGCCAACGAGCGCCTGGATCGCATCGAACTGGTCGAGACGGTCGATATTTTGGCCGAGCTCTCGCGCCAGAAGGGCGAGCGATGCGTGATCGGATTTGCGGCCGAGACCGATAACGTCGTGGAGTACGCGCAGCGCAAGCTCGCCCGCAAGGGCTGCGATGCCATTATCGCCAACGATGTCTCGCGCGCCGATTCGGGCTTTGGAACCGATACCAACAAGGCCTGGATTGTGAGCACAACGGGTACGCAAGAGCTTCCCGTGCTAACAAAACCCCAGCTCGCAGATACAATTTTGGACTTGCTTCAAAATTTATAAAAAAGTTCTTGCACAAGTCTAAAGTTTCGGGTTAATATACTTCCTGTTGCGAGCGAGAGCAGAGCAACAAACAAAAGCTTCGGGACGTGGCGCAGCTTGGTAGCGCACTTGACTGGGGGTCAAGGGGTCGCTGGTTCGAATCCAGTCGTCCCGACCAGAAGTTTGCAGGTCAGGCACCTAGTGCCTGACCTTTTTTGTTTTTAATCACCATGATTATTTTGCTTAAAGCAACAACATTCCCGCTCGATGTAATCACAGAATCAAAACGTGTACATCAGCCACCAAAATCGACATGTTTGGAGGCTGATGTACACGAATGCGAAATCCCCCGCCGCCTAAAAGCACCTTCCACATGTCTGGACTCTCTATGGCTGCGCTGGATAGACATCGCCGGAACGGGTATAGTATCGAAAGTTTTGTCGTTAACCAGCGGGGGAGTCCTGTGGGCATCAAAAAGAAGATCAAAAAGGAGCTTATCGGCACTTCCGATTACCCGTCGAATAAGATCTTTACGATCTCCAATTTCATCACCTTTACGCGCCTGATCCTCACCCTGGTATTTCTGTACCTGTTTGTGACGGATAACAACCGCGTCATCGCCATCGTTATCTACGCCGTTGCCGCCTCCACCGACTGGATGGACGGTCAGATCGCCCGCATGACTAAGACGGTCTCGTGGCTCGGCAAGGTCATGGATCCCATTTGTGACCGTGCGCTGCTGTTCACCGGCGTGCTGGGACTGGTGGTTCGCGGAGAGCTGCCCATCTGGGTCTGCGTGCTCATTATTGGCCGCGACATCTATCTGGGCATCGGCACGCTTATCGTGCGCCATTATCACCGTCGCCCCATCGATGTCGTCTTCCCCGGAAAGATTGCCACAGCGCTGCTCATGACCGGCTTCTCGCTCATGCTACTCGGGTTCCCCGTTATTGACGGCCTGCATCTTTTGCCTTCAGCCCTTACGGCCTTCCCAGGCCTCAACGGAAGCTCGGTGCCCCTCGGCATCTTCTTTGTGTACGGCGGCGTGATCTTCTCCATGCTCACGGCTGTCATCTACTCCATTAAGGGCGGAGCGGCCATTAAACAGGCTCTCATGCATCCCGAAGACGAGGACATCGACTTTCTGAACCCTGAAATCGAAGACTGATTCGTTGGGGTATGATTACGTACGGTTCATTATTTGCGGCACGTCCGCGATAAGTTAGGGGTTGTCATGGACAACATGGTTAACAATATGCCTCAGAATGATAAGACTGCTGACGCTACCTGCGTATTCCGCGTGCCTTCAAGCGACGTCACCGTTCCCGACCTCATGGCCAACGTGCGCATCACCGCCCCCGTTCTGTCCATCGTCAAGGGTCCGCAGACTGGTGCCGCTTTTGAGCTCGAGGACGACGTGACCACCATCGGCCGCGATCCTGCAAACGGCATCTTCCTCAATGACATGACCGTTTCGCGCAGCCACGCGCGCATTATTCGCGAGGGCCTCGGCGCTCGCATCGAGGACTTGGGCTCGCTCAATGGCACCTGGGTCGACGGTGCCATCGTCAATGCAGCCCCGCTGCACGACGGTTCTTCCGTCCAGATCGGTACGTTTACGCTCATCTACCACGAGAGCACGCCGGAGCGCATCGAAACCGGTGAGTAGGGCATGGCCGAACGCAACTATCTGAGTATCGGCCAAGTCGTCAACCTACTTCGAGGCGCATACCCCGATCTTTCGAACTCAAAAATTAGATTTCTAGAGGATGAGGGGCTCATTACCCCTCATCGTACGCCTAAGGGATACCGTCAGTACTCCAAAGAGGACGTTGATCGCCTGGAGGTCATCCTGCACTTGCAGAAGACCCGCTACATGCCGCTCAACGTGATTAAGCAGCGCTTGGAAAACGCCACGGACCTGTCAACGCTCGCCTACGAGGTGGGCTTGCTGTCCGATGTTCCGCTCAAGACGGAGCCCAAGGAGACTAAGCAAAAGCTGCATCCCATCGAGACCATTCCCGATATGCTGGGCGTCGAGATTTCGTTTATCCGCTCGCTCGCCGAAAACGACCTCATTCGCATCATCAAAAGCCCGCAGAACCGCGAGCTCGTCGATGGTCGCGATTTTCCGATCATCCGTTACTGCTCCGAGCTGTCGCGCTTCCATATCGAGCCACGCAACCTGCGTCAGTACGTGTCTTCCGCTAACCGCGAGTCCTCGATGTTTGAGCAGGTGCTCGTGAGCATGCTCGGAATGGATACCTCCGATGACGAGCGCGACGCCAAGCTCGAGCGTGCGTTTAAGAAGCTTCACGACCTGACGGAGGGCGTGCACACTGCGCTGCTCAAGAACCGCGTTTTTGAGTCGCTCAACGCCGTGGTCGAGGACGCCGACATCGATGCACTCGATGAGGAAATCACGCGTTCCGAGTCCACCAAGGCCAAAAACGAAGAGCCAGCCGCGCCGGTTTCGCACGAGGATTCTCTCGTAAAGCCGCTCAAAGTCGTCGCCCCTTCGCAATCCGGCGCCGCCACCGCGGGCAAATAAACGCTGCTGAAATTTCGGCAACCCATTGAAAGGTCATGCAATGTACGACTTCGAATCTCAAATCGTCGACATCCCCGACTATCCCGAGCCCGGAGTCATCTTTAAAGACATCACGCCGCTCTTTGGCAATCCCGAGGCGCTCAAAGCCATGACCGATGCCCTCGCCGAGCACTTTGCCGGCATGGGAATCACCAAGGTCGTGGGTCCCGAGGCTCGCGGCTTTATGGTTGGCGTACCGGTGGCTGTAGCCCTTGGCGCCGGCTTTGTTCCCGCACGTAAACCTGGCAAGCTACCGCGCGAGACCGTAAGTCAGAGCTACGAGCTCGAGTACGGCACCGATTCAATTGAAATCCATGCCGACGCTATCAGCTCTAAAGATACCGTGTTGATTCTGGACGACTTGGTCGCGACGGGCGGAACCGTCGAGGCAACAGGTAAACTGGTGCGAGATATGGGCGCAAAGCTTGTCGGTTACGGTTGTATCCTTGAGCTTGCGTTTCTCAACCCGCGCGAGAAGCTCACACCGTCTAATGACGATGTGGAGCTCTTTAGCCTGGTGACGGTGGACTAGCCGTTACCCTTAGTTACTGGAAAGGAAGCTACATGCGCACAGCAAACACGCACAAAAACATGGCACGCTGCGCTGCTACGGCAACCCTCGCTTGTGTTTTGGGCTTGGGCCTCGCGGCTCCTGCCTACGCCGATACCGCATCCGACCTTGCCTGCGCTCGTACGAAGCTCGAGCAGATCGGTACCCAAACTCAGCAGATTTACGATGAGCTCGCCACGCAGACACAGGCGCTCGATCAGACTGCCGGCGAGATCACGCAAAAGCAGCAGGAGATCGCCGATGGTCAGGCTAAGCTCTCGACCTATGTCGCCGGCGAGTATAAGACCGGCGGCCTGAGCTTGCTTCAGGTTCTGACGGGTGTCGATGACCTGAGCGATATGCTCAACCGTCTGTTCTACTACGGCAAAGTTTCCGATAAGCAAGCTCAGACCATTCAAGAGGTCAAGGAGCTTAAGCAGCAGCTCACCAATAAGCAGTCCGAGCAGGAAAAGAACGTCGCCGCCACGCAAAAGAAGGTCGACGAGCTTAACGCCCAGCAGGCTGAAGCCCAGAACGTCGTAAACTCCCTGGATTCGCAGCTGCAGGCCGAGCTTGCCTCCGAGGCCGAGGCCAACGCCGCGCTGCAGGCCGGCATCAACGCCAGCACCGCCGAGAAGGCCACGGTGAGCAACGAGACTGCCGGTACGACCGA
>UQUX01000128.1 GCA_900544425.1 uncultured Collinsella sp. | reverse complement strand
TGCGTCCCGCCCGCTACTATGTGACGCGCGACGGTCGCTTTATGCTGGCAAGCGAGGTGGGCACCATCGAGGTGAGCCCCGAGAACATCCTGACGAGCGGCTGCCTGGGACCGGGCCAGATGCTCGAGGTCGATTTTGCCCGCGGCCGCGTCATCTACAACGACGAGCTGCGCGCCCGTTACGCCAAGGAAAAGCCCTATCGCGACTGGATCGCCGAGGAGACGCTGACCGTCGACGCACTCGACAAGCCCGCCGCGCCCGCGCCCGCCGAGGATGCCGAGGTGCCCGCCGCCGTGCGCATGGCCAAGCTCGGGTATCACTGGGATGATGTTGACGAAGTCGTGCGTCCCATGGCCCAGCAGGGCAAGGCGCCGCTCGCCTCGATGGGTATCGATGCGCCGCTGGCCTGCCTGTCCAAGAAGACGCGCTCGTTCTTCGACTACTTCTATCAGCTGTTCGCTCAGGTCACGAACCCGCCGATCGACGCCCTGCGCGAGCATATGGTCACCTCGACCACGCTCTACCTGGGCAACCACGGCAACCTGCTCGAGGACTCCCGCACGGCCTGCCAGCCGGTGCGTCTGGAGCGTCCGCTGCTCAACGAGGAGGAGTTCGAGCGTATCTGCGCCATCGACCGCGTGGGCTTTAAGACCCGTCGCTTCCGTGCCGTCTACCGCCGCGATGCCGGCGAGGGCGCGCTGCAGGCTGCACTCAAGCAGCTCGCAGAGGACGTTGAGGCTGCGGTCCGCGACGGCGTGAACATCGTGGTGTTGAGCGATCGCGCCGAAGCGGGCGAGGTGCCCGTGCCGTCGCTGCTTGCCGTGGGCTGCGTGCACAACCATCTGATCCGCGCTGGCGTGCGCACCTTTGCCGATATCGTGGTGGAGTGCGGCGACGCCGTGTCCCCGCACGACTTTGCGGCACTGGTGGGCTACTCCGCGAGCGGCATCTATCCGTACAACGCACATGCGTGCATCCGCGATCTGGCGGCACGCGGCGACCTGGACGTGACGGCCGAGCAGGGCATCGCCAACTACAATAAGGCTGCGACTGCCGGCATTGTCTCCATCATGTCAAAGATGGGCATCTCCACGGTGCAGAGCTACCATTCGGCGCAGATCTTCGAGGCCGTGGGCTTTACGCCGGAGTTCGTCAACGCGTACTTTGCCGGTACGGTGAGCCGTGTGGGCGGTATGGGTATCGAGGACGTCGAGCGCGAGCAAAATGAGCGCTACGACGCCGCGCTCGTCATCCTTAAGAGCCCTGCTCCCGATCAGCTGCCCACACTGGGCCTGACCAAGTGGCGCCCGCTCGGTGGCGAGGATCACCTGATTGACCCCCAGACCGTCTACCTGCTGCAGACCGCCTGCCGCGAGGACAGCTACGACACCTTTAAGAAGTACAGCGCCCGCCTGCACCGCACCGGCCGTGCCGTGCGCCTACGCGACCTGCTCGACTTTAATGCCAGCGGCCGCACGCCGGTTTCGCTCGACGAGGTGGAGCCCGCGCTCAACATCGTCCGCCGCTTTAACACCGGCGCCATGTCGTACGGTTCCATCAGCAAAGAGGCACACGAGTGCATGGCCATCGCCATGAACCGCCTGCACGGCCGTTCCAACTCCGGCGAGGGCGGCGAGGACCCGCGTCGCGAGACGCCGCTGGCAAACGGTGACTCCAAGAACTCAGCGATCAAGCAGGTGGCAAGCGCGCGCTTTGGCGTGACGAGCCGCTATCTTTGCAGCGCCTTCGAGATTCAGATCAAGATGGCCCAGGGCGCCAAGCCCGGCGAGGGTGGCCACCTGCCCGGCAAGAAGGTCTACCCCTGGATCGCCGAGGTCCGTCAGTCCACGCCCGGTATCGGCCTGATTTCGCCTCCGCCGCACCACGACATCTATTCCATTGAGGACCTGGCAGAGCTTATCTTCGATCTTAAGAACGCCAATCCTGGCGCACGCGTGTCGGTCAAGCTGGTCAGCGAGGCCGGCGTCGGCACCATCGCCACCGGTGTGGCCAAGGGTGCCGCCGACAAGATTTTGATCAGCGGCCACAACGGCGGCTCCGGTGCCGCGGCGCGCGATTCGATCTGGCATGCCGGTCTGCCGCTGGAGCTCGGTCTTGCCGAGGCCCAGCAGACGCTGCTGCAAAACGGCCTGCGCTCGCGCGTGGTACTCGAAGCCGACGGCAAGCTCATGGACGGCACCGATGTCGCCGTCGCCTGCCTGCTAGGTGCCGAGGAGTTTGGCTTTGCGACCATGCCGCTCATCTCCATGGGCTGCCTCATGCAGCGCGACTGCCAGCAGGATACCTGCCCGGCCGGCATCGCTACGCAAAACTGCCGCCTGCGTCGCGGCTTCCGCGGCAAGCCAGAGCACGTCGAGCACTTTATGCTCTTTGTTGCCGAGCAGCTGCGCGAGGTCATGGCGAGCCTGGGCTTCCGCACCGTCGACGAGATGGTCGGCCATCCCGAGTGCCTGCGCCAGATCGAGGTCCCGGGCAACCGCAAGGCCAACCTGCTCGATCTGTCGCCCGTGCTGGCAAGCGCGACCTGTGAGTTTGGTGCCCACATCCCGGGCGCCGACGGCCGTCACTTCCTGCCCCAGATGGCTGCGGACAGCGAGCTCGACAAGACGCTCGACTCCACGCTGTTTGTGCCCTATACGGCCGATGCCCGTGCGCACCTGCGCCCGATTCGCTTCCGCGCCGACATCGCCAACGTCAACCGTTGCGTGGGCACCATCTTGGGCAACGCGGTGACCAAGGCGCATCCCGAGGGCCTGCCCGCCGGCTCCATCACCATCGATTGCGATGGTTCGGCCGGTCAGAGCTTTGGCGCTTTCCTGCCGCGCGGCATTACGCTCAACGTGTGCGGCGACGCCAACGACTACTTTGGCAAGGGCCTTTCGGGCGGCGAGGTGTCGGTGCGCCCCAACCCGCATGCGACCTACAAGTTCGACGAGAACATCATCGTGGGCAACGTTGCGTTCTTTGGCGCCACGAGCGGTCGCGGCTTCATTAACGGCCTGGCCGGCCAGCGCTTTGGCGTACGCAACTCCGGTGCCACGGTGGTGGTCGAGGGCTGCGGCAACCATGGCTGCGAGTACATGACGGGAGGTCTGGCGCTCATCTTGGGCGAAGTCGGGCAGAATTTTGCCGCCGGCATGACAGGCGGCGTGGCCTATGTCTTTGATCAGTACGGCACGCTCAGTGCTCGCGTGAACCACGAGAGCGTGGAGCTCAAGGCCCCGACGGCCGGCGAGCTGGCGCAGATTCGCGAGCTCATCCAGGAGCACGTGGACGCGACGCAGAGCCCGCGCGGCATTAAGCTGCTCTACAGCTTCGACTCGATGAGCAAACACTTTGTGAAGGTCATTCCGACCGAGTACGAGCGCGTGCTGGCGATTGTCGCCGCCGCCGAGGCCATCGGTAAGACGCATGCGCAGGCTGAGGAGCTGGCGTTTGACATTGTGACCGGTCGCGCGAGCGCCGCGGATGTCGCTCGCTTTGATGTCGCGGGCGGTACTGCGGGTGCTGTGCCCGTGGCTGCCAGCCCTTTTGCTTCGACCAAGAAGGAGGCGTAAGTGCCATGGGTAAGCCAGGTGCTTTTCTTGATATCGATCGCGTGGCCCATGAGTTGCGCCCCGTGGAGGAGCGCAGCCGCGATTTCGATCCGCTGTTCGTGGAGCTCGACGACGATGCGCGCCGTGCCCAGGCGAGCCGCTGCATGATGTGCGGCGTGGCGTTTTGCCAGATGGGCGCGAGCTTTGGCAAGGCACGCCTGAGCGGCTGCCCGCTGCACAACCTGATTCCCGAGTGGAATGAGCTGGTGTACCGCGGCCGCTGGGATGAGGCTGCCGAGCGACTGTCGCTCACCTCGCCCATGCCCGAGTTTACGAGTCGCGTGTGCCCGGCGTTGTGCGAGGCCGCGTGCAACCTGGGTTCGGTCGATGGCCAACCCACGACGATCCATGACAACGAGCGCGCGATCAGCGACCATGAGTGGGCCAACGGCGGTCCGCACCGCTTTGAGCCGGCAGGGGAGGGTGCACCCACGGTTGCCGTGGTGGGTTCCGGTCCCGCTGGTCTGGTGGCAGCATGGGAGCTTGTGCGTCGTGGCGCCCGCGTGACGGTGTTTGAGCGCGACGACCGCCCGGGCGGTCTGCTCATGTACGGCATTCCCAACATGAAGCTCGAGAAGTCTGTGGTCGAGCGTCGCGTGGCACTCATGCGCGAGCTGGGCATTGTGTTCGAGCTGGGTGCCGACGTGAGCGATCCCAAGGTTACCGCCAAGCTCGACGACTTTGACGCCGTCGTGGTGGCTGCCGGCGCCCGTGCTCCGCGTGGGCTTTCGGCTGCGAACATTGATGCCCCGGGCGTGGTGTATGCCGTGGACTACCTGACGGCTTCGACCGTCTCGGTGCTCGATGGCGGCGAGCCTGTCATCGATGCACGTGGCCTGGACGTCGTCGTCATTGGCGGCGGCGATACCGGTAACGACTGCGTGGGCACCGCGGTACGTCAGGGTGCGCGCAGCGTGCGCCAGTTTGAGTTCTTGCCGGCTGCGCCCGATAAGCGCGCGGCGAGCAACCCCTGGCCGCAGTGGCCCAACGTTAAGAAGACCGACTACGGCCAGCAGGAGGCTATCGCTGCGATGGGCGGCGAGATGCGTGCCTGGGGCGTGGATACGCTCGAGGTGCTGCTGGACAAGAAGGGTGCGGCCGCGGGTCTGCGCGTGGTCGATCTGGACTGGTCGGCGGGAAAGCCCGAACGCATTGCAGGTTCCGAGCACGAGGTGCCGGCCCAGCTGGTGCTCATCGCCTGCGGCTTTACGGGTCCCGAGCATGGCGTGTTCGATGCGGTAGGCGTGCCTGTTGCCACCGCTGGTCGTCCGCTGCCTGTGATGGCTGCCGAGGGCTCGCACCTCGCGGCACGTGTCGACGGCGTCTCCGCGGATGCCGCACCGGTGTATGTGGCGGG
>UQUX01000127.1 GCA_900544425.1 uncultured Collinsella sp. | reverse complement strand
GCGCTTACGCGAGATATCGCCGCCGTAGCACTTGGCAAGCACGTCCTTGCGACGCGCCTTGACGGTGGAGCGGGCAATGATCTTGTTGCCGATAGCACCCTGGATGGGAACCTCGAACAGCTGACGCGGAATGATTTCCTTGAGCTTGTCGCATAGACCGCGGGCAAGACCGTAGGCCTTGTCCTTGTGGACGATAAACGACAGCGCGTCCACCTCGTCGCCCGAAAGCAAGATATCGAGCTTCACGAGCTCGGAGGGACGATACTCGTTGAACTCGTAGTCGAGCGAGGCATAGCCCTTGGTTCGGCTCTTGAGCTGGTCAAAGAAATCCAAGATGAGCTCGGCAAGCGGCATATCGAAGCGCATCTCGACCGACTTGCTCGTGAGATGGATCATGTCGGTAGTAATGCCGCGGTGCTCGATAGCGAGCTGCATGACGGCACCCGTATACTCGGGCGGGCAGATAATCTTGGCCTTGAGGTAGGGCTCCTCAATGCGCTCGATGCGCGTAGCCTCGGGCAGATCCTGCGGGCTGCGGACATCAATCATCTCGCCGTCAGTCTTGTAGACGTGATAGTCGACCGATGGACTCGTGGCAATGAGGTCAAGATTGAACTCGCGCTCCAGGCGTTCCTTGACGACTTCCATGTGCAGCAGGCCCAAGAAGCCCACGCGGAAGCCAAAGCCGAGCGCCACCGAGGTCTCGGGCTCCCACACCAACGACGGGTCGTTGACGTGCAGCTTATCGAGCGCGTCACGCAGGTTCTCGTAGTCCTTGTTATCGATCGGGAACAGGCCCGTATAGACCATGGGCTTGGCCTCGCGGTAACCGGGAAGCGGCTCGGGGCAGGGATTCGACGCCCACGTGAGGGTATCGCCCACGCGAACGGCCTCGGGGTCCTTCAGGCCCGTGACCACGTAGCCCACCTCGCCGACCGTCAGCGCATCGACCGGGGTCTCGGCGGGACGCTTGACGCCCACGCCATCGACCAAAAAGTCGCCCTTTGCCTGCATCATGCGCAGGGTATCGCCCTTTTTGATGGAGCCGTCAAAGATGCGCACCGTGGCGACGACGCCACGATACTCGTCGAAGTACGAATCCAGGATGAGTGCCTTGAGCGGCGCGTTCGCATCGCCCTTGGGCGGAGAGATCAAAAAGACAATGGACTCCAGCAGATCGTGGATGCCCTCGCCGGTCTTGCCCGAGACACACACGGCATCATCGGCAGGAATCGCCAGGTCATCCTCGATCTCGGTCTTAACCTCGTCGGGATGAGCCGAGGGCAGGTCGATCTTGTTGATGGCCGGCACAATGTCCAGATTGGCGTTCATGGCAAGCGTCGCGTTGGAGACGGTCTGTGCCTCGACGCCCTGTGTGGCGTCGACAACGAGCACCGCGCCCTCACAGGCTGCCAGCGAGCGCGAGACCTCATAGGTAAAGTCCACGTGGCCCGGCGTATCGATCAGATTGAACTGATACGTCTCGCCATCGTCGGCGTCATAGGACACGCGAACATTGGACTTGATCGTGATGCCGCGCTCGCGCTCGATATCCATGGTGTCGAGCAGCTGCGACTCCATGTCGCGTTCGTCGACGGTATGGGTGAGCTCGAGGATGCGATCGCTGATCGTGGACTTGCCATGGTCGATGTGCGCAACGATTGAGAAGTTGCGGATGTGGGAAATGTCAATTGAAGTATTCATGCGGACTATCTTACCCGAGCGGTACAAAAAATGGAGCCTGTTCCATAAAACAGGCTCCATTTATGCGCGTAATCTGTGTGGTGTGAAATTTACAACTTAGGCGTTGATGCTGTTCACGAGCTTGGCAAGACCGGACTTGCGGTTGGAAGCCTGGTTCTTGTGGATAACATGCTTGGCGGCAGCCATGTCGAGACGCTTGGTGACGGTCTTGAGGGCAGCCTGGGCCTTCTCGGCGTCGCCCTCGGCGACGGCGGACTGAACGTGCTTGGTCAGCGTCTTGAGCTCGGACTTGACAGCCTTGTTACGCATGCGAGCTGCCTCATTGGTGCGGATACGCTTCTTCTGAGACTTGATGTTTGCCACTTCTGGAGTTCCTTTCGAGTTCCTTGCAAAAAATGTATGACACCTCTGAGACACGGTGAGGTCATGCAAGCGCCTACTATAGCACGCTCCCCCTCAAAGGGATAGAACGAATTTGTCAAATAGGCAGGTATCATCACGATTTTCTCAAGATGTTCGTAATCCAGAGCAAAAGCGCGGTCTGAGAATCGGCCGAACCCTTGAGCGCGAGCTCCACATCAACGGCACCCTCGAGCGCTGCGACGAGCTCTGCCATCGAAAAGCGACGTGCCCAGGTCAGGTGATTCTTGACCTGCCAGGACTGGAGTTTGAGCGTTGCGGCCAGCTCACGACCCTGTCCTCGCGCATCGAGCGCCTTGGCAACGATAAGCTCGCGAATGCGGCCGCACAGCAATGTGTACGTCCACACGTAGCTCTTGGCGGGCATTAGATTGAAGAGCTCGAGCGAACGGCGCATGTCACGGGCCGAGACCGCATTGAGAAAGTCCCAGGGTTGAACCTCGGCCGTTCGTACAATCCAGCGCTCAACGTCGGCAAGCTCAATCTGGGGCGCCTCGACCATCTGGGCAAGCTTAGCCAAGTCGTTATCGAGCATGCGAGTGTTTTCACCCGAACGCGAAACGAGCTCCTCGGCGGCCGCCGTCGAGATCGACTTGCCGTGCTGCGTCGCCATCTGTTGCACGCGGCGCGGTAACTCCCAGCGCTTGGTGCCGGAGCAATCGATCACGGCCTTCTTGTCGATTTTGGCGATCGCCTTATACAGGCGCGTGTTCTTGGCAAGCGAGTCGGCGATGATGAGGCAGACCGTCGTGGGGCTGGGACTCGCCAGATAGTCGACAAGCGACTCCGAGACCGCCTTAGCGAGCTTTGAGCAGCCATCAAGGATTACCAAGCGAAACTCGCTGCCCATCGGAAAGGTGTTAAGCGATCCGATAATGGACTCGATATCGGGGTCCTTGGTCATGTCGCGCTCGTCGAGGTTGAACTCGACCATTCCCGACTTTTCCAGACGCGCCTTCATACGCGAGACGGCGTGATCGCGCTTGACGCCGTCGGTACCGACGATCAGATATGCCGGCAGCAGACCGGTTTCGGACATTACGCTCCCCTCCCGCAGGCCTTCGTATTCGTTCCGTGCCATTCTAGCCCAGGGGCCCACCACACGCCATCGACGTCGTCACGGTCGCTGGCATCGCATCGCAAAGCCCTTTGCGGTCGGGCTGATGGTGATATCACCATGTTCGATGGTGCATGCGAACGCACCGCCCGCTTCCTGAACGGCATCGATGCAGGCATCCGACGGATGACCGTATCGATTCCCCTTGCCGGCGCTCGCGAGGGAAAGCTCGGGTCTCAGGACATCCAGCAACTCACCATCGACTGAAACCTTGGAGCCGTGATGCCCAAGTTTAAGGACATCGATATCCCCCACCTCCTGCACGAATTCCCGTTCTTGGTCGAGCTCGGCATCACCAGTGAGGAGCATACGCAGGCTCTTGCCTTCCTGAACATAAGAGAGTAGCAGGACAAGCGAGTCCTCATTTCCCTCGCCATCTACGGACTCGAACGGCCACATCACGCGGGCACAAAATGAGCCGATGTCGACCGTATCCCCACGGCGCACCTGCCGATACTCAACGCCAGGTCGATTCAATACCTCGGCAGGAGCATCCTCCAACGCATCCGCCGCCACGGCAATCGTTCCGACCGAAAACTGTTCGAGCACGGCAGGTAGACCACCCCAGTGATCCTCATCCCAATGCGTCACAAAGACGGCATCGATATGGTGCACGTTATTGCGAACCAACGCCGCTACCACGCGCTCATCGAGCCCGCAGTCGACGAGTGCTAATGCGTCGCCCTGGCGGATAAGAATCGCATCCGCCTGGCCCACATCGAGCACCGTCACCGAAGGCGGAGCGAATCGATCCCAGTAGACGTACGGAATCGCAGCCAAGAGCACCAGGCATGAAAGCCCCACCGCCATAGGACGTGCACGGGGACGCGGCCACCAGACCAACAGAACCGCCAGCAAACACGGCACTAGGTAAATCCACATGCTATCGGGCGGCACACTCACAGATACACCAGGCACGGCGGCAAACAGTTGCTCGAAGAACAGTGCGCAACGGGCGGCAACCATGGGCACAACGAGCGCCCAAATCCGCAACGGTTCCACGAGCGAAAAGGGAACCAGCACGATCGACACAGCAAGCAGTACGCTCACCACCGGACCGATGACTGCATTTGCCAGCGGAGCAATGAGCGAGAACGTACCGAAGGCAGGAATGGTAATGGGAAGTGTTGCCAGTTGCGAGCACAGCGTGACGGAAAGTATGTTGGCAACGCCCGATGGCACACCCAGCTCACCCAAAGCGTAGGTCGCATAGGGGCAAAAGCACAGAATGGCTAAGACGCTGGCACACGAGAGCTGAAAGCCCATCTCGAACAGCACCGTCGGCCGCAGTAGCACAAAGATGGACATGGTTACGAAGAGTGCCGATGCGCCGTGCCGGCGACGCCCCGCGCCGTTTACGACAAGCGTCGCGAACACCATGCAGCACGCGCGCACGGCCGAGGGAGACGCGCCCGTAAAGGCAGTGTAGCCCACAAGCGCCATCGCCAATATCGCCCGCTGAACACCACGTGAGCAGCGAGTCTTTTGCAATACACCCTCGATTACAAATCCCACGATAGCCAAATGGCTGCCCGAGACGGCGATAAGATGCGCCGTTCCCGTTACCGAAAACCAGTCGCCCGCCGGCTGGGCGCGCAGTTCGGCCGAACGACCGCAGACGACACCGGCTATGAGTGCACGCGCCGGGTCGGTCGCAGGCGCGATGGACGCAAGCAGCCCATTTCGCAGCCGAAGCAGCGGTCCCGGAGAGCCCTCATCGGCCGACACAATCCGAACGACTTTAACCTT
>UQUX01000126.1 GCA_900544425.1 uncultured Collinsella sp. | reverse complement strand
CCCCGTTGATGGCGGTGTTGAGCGCCGCCGTAGAGTTGGGCGTAAAGCACACATGGTCCGCTCTCGGGCAACCCAAAAGGCGCGCGAGCTTGGCACGGCAAGCGTGAATCGTACGAGCGGCATCGAGGGCACCCGACGTGGCGCCGCGTCCGGCATTGCCGAGCGAGCACATCGCCTGTGTCACGGCATCGATGACCGTCTGCGGCTTGTGCATGGTCGTCGCCGCGTTATCCAGGTAGATCATCGCACGACCTCCCACATATCAATCACGGTATAGCCCTCGGTAGGAACGCCCGCCGCGGCGAGTTCGCCGCGCAGCAGCTCCTCATCGGCAGGCAACGCCTTCCACGCCAGACCGCAGCCGGCAGCGACCTCCCCGGGCACGGGAATCGTTCGCCCGGGGAGGTCGCGCTCAATACACAGGGACTCGCAGCCCATGGCGGCCGCCGTGGTGGGAAACGTGATGACAAGCGCCGGGCGCTTCTCCCTCATGGCAACTCCAACCAATACGCTACGGGCGCACGACGCGCACGGCCTGCTCCATCTTCTCCACGATCACGTACATGTTGGTGACCTCGCCCACCGCAAGCTGGTCCTTAATGCCAAAGTGGTCCAGGCAGGTACCGCAGGTGAGAATCTCGACACCCTGCTCCGCCAGCCCCTTCAGGTCATCGAGCACCGGCGAACCCTCGACGGTGAGCTTGGCGCCGCCGTTGTAGAACAGCATGGTCGCGGGCAGCTCCTCCTGCTGCGTCACGGCAAAGATAAAGGCCTTCATGAGCTTGTGGCCCAGCTCGTCGTCGCCGCGGCCCATGCAATCGGTGTAGACGGAAATGACGAGTTTACCATTGCCGGCGCTGGCGTCGCAGAAAGCCGCACCGTCCTGCTCGGGATCGGCCACGGCACCGGCGGTCGCGACAGTCACGTGCCACTCGGCGTCCGAGATCTTCTCGACCGAGGCCGTGCAGCCCTTCTCCTGCGCCATCTTGGAGATGTTCTTGACGGCGGTCTCGTTGTCGACCAAGGTCACGACGGCGCCCTCGCCATCGAGCTGCTTCAGGGCTTTGAGCGTCTTGACGACGGGCAGCGGGCAGGCATCGCCCATGGCATTGACTTCAATTTTGGTAGACATAGCAAAATCCTTTCGAAAGAACCGTTCTAGAGAACGGTAAACAATTACATAAACGTGCGAGCTAGCGAACAACGCGGACGGCAGGACCGCCTGACACCGGCACGCACACGCGACCGACGACGGCGGCGATACGTCCTTCGGCATGCAGACGGCGCGCAAGCTCATCCACATCGGCAGCAGGTGCCGCAAAAAGCAGCCCACCCGAAGTCTGCGGATCGTACAGCGCATCCAGCATGCCCGGCTCCAGGCCATCGTCGGCCGCCACGCGCGGGCCAAAGAAGTCCTGATTGCGGTAGGAACCCGCGGGGATAATGCCCAGACGCGCCATGTCGAGCACCTGGTCAAAGAGCGGCACCGCCCCCGACGCAAGCTCAATCTGCACGCCCGAACCCTCGGCCATCTCGCACGCATGCCCGATCAGGCCAAAGCCCGTAATGTCGGTGCAGCCGTGAAGTTCGAGCCCCTCGGCCAAACGAATCGGGGCCTCGTTGAGGGTGCGCATCGAGTCAAACATGGCTGTGGCCTCGTCCTGCTCGATGAGCTCGCCCTTAATGGCCGTGGTGATAATGCCCGAGCCGATCGCCTTGGTCAGCAGCAGAGCATCGCCCACGTGCGCGCCGCTGTTGGCGAGCATGCGGTCGAGCGCGACAAAACCGCTCACGGACAGGCCGTACTTGGGTTCGTCGTCGTTGATGGTGTGACCGCCCGCGATGGAGCAACCCGCCTCGACGCACTTGTCGGCGCCGCCCGCCAGAATCTGACCGGCAACCTCAACGCCCAGACAGCTCGGGATGCACAGCAAGTTCATGGCATGGCTCGGCCGCCCGCCCATGGCGTAGATGTCCGACAGCGAGTTGGCCGCGGCGATCTGGCCAAACAGAAACGGGTCGTCGACCATCGGCGGAAAGAAGTCGATGGACTGCACGAGACCCAAGTTCTCGCCAACGCGGAAAACGCTCGCATCGTCGGAGGTATCGAACCCCACGAGCAGATTGTCGTTGGGCACATTTGGCAAGTCGCCCAGGACCTGGGCGAGGGCTCCGGGAGCCAACTTAGCGGCTCAACCGCTCGCGGCGGTCATAGACGTGAGCTTAATCTGATCGTCAGCCATCGATACCTCCTCTCATCGGTCAATCATTTTCTCCCAGTATACGCATGAATGCGAGCCTACGACGGATGCATTAATTGAGCGCCTGTGCGCGAATCGCCGCGCCGGTGGCACCGGCAAAGCGAGCAAGGGGCGAGGTGGTCACCGGCGACCCCAGTAGCTCGCCCAACCGCTCCACAACGAAGGCGTTCTCGCACAGGCCACCGGTCAGGTAGTACGGGGCGCCCGCGGCCTGCCCGGCCATGGTCGCCACGCGCGAGACCACGCTGTCGATCACGCCACGCGCAATGTTCTCGCGCGGCTCGCCGCGACCGATCAGGCTGATAACCTCGCTTTCGGCAAACACGGTGCACATGCTGGAAATCTTGGTAGGCTCGCCGGTGCGGGCGAGGTCTGCCATCTGCTGCTGGGAAATGCCCAGGCGGTCGGCCATGATCTCCAAAAAGCGCCCCGTGCCGGCAGCGCACTTGTCGTTCATGGCAAATTTGGCCACGCGGCCGCCTTTAAGCTGGATGACCTTGGTGTCCTGGCCGCCCACGTCAATCACCGTGCCGTGATCGCCAAACAGGCGCACGGCACCGGTGCCGTGGCAGGTAATCTCGGTCACGACCTTGTGCGCATAGGGCACCGCGACACGGCCGTAGCCGGTCGCGACCACGCGCACGTCGTCGGCAGCCACGTCATAGCCGGCCGCTGCCAGTGCCTCGCGCAGCCGCTCGGCCGCATCGACCGAGGAGAACCCGGTTGGCTGCACGCACGTCCACGCCACCGAACCCTCCCCGTCGACCACAGCAGCCTTAGCCGCCGTAGACCCGATATCGATCCCGATCCCTATCATGGCTCTCTTCCAATCTGAACATCAAAGGTAGCGGCGCGTTCAGGCGCCTTAGCTCTAGGTTTCTCAGGTGCCGGAGATTGCCCCGAAAGAGGAGCGCAGCGTACTTTGGGTACGCAAGCGACGGTTTGAGGAGCAAGATCCGGCGCCTGAGGAAGCTAGAGGGTTTCGATGAAGGCGGCGATGCGGGTCTCGATCTGGCCCATGTCGCCGTTGCTGTAATCGGTCTCGATCTTCATGTACGGAATACCCGCACCCTCGACAGCCTCCTGCATGCGCGCACTCTCCACGTTAAAGGTGTGGCACGCCTGGAGCACATTCTCCACCACACCGTCGACGTGGTATTTCTCGCACATGGCCAGGGTGTTGTCCATACGACCGTCGTTGGGCGTCATGACCGAGCAGTTGATATCCAGGTAGCGGTCGGCGATGGCGCGCAGGATGTCGGGAGCCTCCGGGTCGATCATCATGGCCGCCGTACGCTCGCCCGAGCAGTCGTCCATGCACACGACCACGCCGCCGTTGGACTCGATGGTGCGACCGATCTTGTTGATCACACCGCCCACCGGGCAGCCGGTGATCAGAATGCGCTTGGCATCCGCCGCAACCGGGCGCTCGCCCGCGTCGTAGGCCTCGCGCAGCTTGGCAACCTTTTGCTCCAGCTGCTGCGTATAGGCCTCGATATCAAAACTAAACGTACCGGCAAACATGGTGCTCATCAGGTCAACGCCGCTCATGGCCGCCGGCTGGTTGGCCTGCAGCGCAAACATCTCGAGCTGGGCCGCACGCAAGCGGTTGCGACGACGGACGGCAGCGCGCAGGTCATCGTCGGTAATCGTGATGCCGTAGAAGCCCTCGAGCTCCTCCTTGAGCAGGCGGCACTCCTCGTACCAGCCCTCGCGCTCGTAGGCGCGGTCGCGGCCCTGCGGAAGATGCAGAATGTGCGTACGCTTGAGCTCGTTGAGTAGCTCGTACATCTTCTTCTTGCCGTCGCAGGTGGTCTCGCCGATGATCATATCGCTAAAGTACGTAAACGGGCACTTTTGCGAATAGGCAAAACCGTACGTCGACTTGATGAGCGGACAAAGATTTGCCGGCAGCACCTTCTCGGCCTCGGGAATCACCTCATCGGACGTACCGCACAGCGCCACGCTCGCAGCCCCCGCGGCATCGATAATCTCGAGCGGCGTATAGCTGCACAAAAAGCCGACCAGGCGATTGCCGGCCTGTTTGTAATCCTTGACGCGAATAAACGCCGCCTTGCGTTGCTCGTTGAACTCCTCAAACGTGGACGGCAACGGCTGTTCAATTTTTTCCGGCATATAACTCCTAAACCTTTTAACCAACCAAGGAAACGGCTCTCCCAGGTGCCCAAGGTTGCCGTAAAAGGATCGCCGCGTACTTTGGTACGCAAGCGACGGTTTGAACGGCAAGATCGGGTGCCTGGGGAAGCCGCCGGGACGAATAGTCCTAAATGGTTTCCAAGAAAGCCTCGATCCTGGTTTGCAGTTGGCCAGCATCCTCGCCGGCGTAGTCGGTCGTGATGTGCATAAACGGAATGCCGGCTTCCTCGGCGGCCTTCTCCACGGCAAAGGACTCCATCTCGTAAAGCGTGCAGAACTGCAGCGCCACGTCCACGATGCCGTCGGCATGAAGGTCGCGTGCCATCTGAACGATGTCCTTCATACGCTGGTCGTTGGGCGTAAAGACGGCGCAGTTGATCTTAAAGTAGCGCTCGGCGATGGCGTCGAGCATCTCGTCGACCGTCTCGCCGGACTCGTCGACCAGGTCCTTGTAGTAGCGCGAGCCCGTGCAGGACTCCTCGCCCACCACGACGTCGCCGGCCTTCTCGATGAGGTTGAACAGCTTCCAGTTGGGCACGGCCATGGGCGTGCCGGTGTACAGGATGCGCTTGGTCCCCTTGGGCGCCACACCCTCGCCGGCCTCGACA
>UQUX01000125.1 GCA_900544425.1 uncultured Collinsella sp. | reverse complement strand
TCGGCGCTCAAGCTCATTTTGGGCGAGCGCGCGGATTCGTCGACGGTTCGCGAGGGCGAGGCGCTTGCCAGCGTCGAGGCGCGCCTGTTTGACGGCCCGCACGACACGGAGGGTTTTACCGTACAGCGCAGCCTTTCTGCCGAGGGCCGCAGCCGCGTAAAAATTGACGGCCGCATCGCCAGCGTGCGCGAGCTTTCGGAGCGCGTTGGCGTGATGATGGATCTATGCGGCCAGCATGAACATCAGCGTCTGCTCGACCCGGCGCACCATGTTGCCATGGTCGATGCTTGGGCTGGGCGCGCGGCGCTTGAGGCGCTCGAGAAGTATCGCACCTGCTTTAAGGCTTCGCGTGCCGCCGCCAAGGAGCTTCGCCGTGTGGAGGAAGCCTCACGCGCGCAGGGAAGTCGCGTCGAGGAAGCGCGTTTTGCTCTTGAGCGTATCACCGCGGTCGACCCCAAGCCAGGCGAGTACGAGGAGCTCGAGGAGCTGCTGCCGCGCTCGGAGCACGCCGAGGTCTTGGTTGCGACGGCCAACGAGGCCCATGCATCGCTTGCTGCCGAAGGGGGAGCGCTCGATGCCGTGAATGGCGCCGTTGCCGAGCTTTCACGCATGGCGACCGTTGACCGCAAGCTCGGTGACATCGCCGATGCACTTTCGGATGCCTGCATCTCACTTGAGGATTGTGCCAACGAGCTGCGTGCTTATCGCGATGGCGTTGCGTTTGACCCTCGCGAGCTCGCTCGCATGCGCGAGCGATATTCAGACCTCAAGGGCCTACTGCGTCAGTGGGGTCCTACCATGGATGACGTGTTTGCCATGCGCGATCGCTCACAAGAGCTGTTGTCGCTGGTAGACGATGGTGATGGGCAGATCAAGAAGGCGAGTGAAGCGCTTGGCGCAGCGGAGCATGAACTGTTCGCCGCCGCCAAGGCGCTTAAACGTGCACGCAATACGGCGGCCCCGCGTTTTTGTCATGAGGTTGGCCGCCAAATGGCGCGTCTGGAAATGGGGGGCGCCGAACTCGTCTGGGAGTCGCGTGATCTTCCCCGCGCCGAGTGGACGCTTGCTGGCCCTTCGAGCTATGAGCTTTTGTATCGCAGCGGCGCTGGATTGACGCCGCGTCCCCTGCGCCGTATTGCGTCGGGTGGCGAGCTCAGCCGCGTTATGCTGGCGAGCAAGGTTGTCCTCGGCAACGCGGATGGCGTGGATACACTGGTGTTCGACGAGGTCGATGCTGGTGTCGGCGGCTCTACGGCGCGTGCGCTCGCGGGCGTGCTGGCAAATCTCGCCGCTACGCATCAGGTGATTGTCGTAACCCACTTGGCGCAGGTCGCCGTCATGGCTGACAAGCATTATGTTGTCAGCAAGGAACCGGGCGATGTTCCCCAGACGCATTTGGACGAGGTAACCGGCGAAGCGCGTACCGCCGAGATCGCCCGCATGTTGAGCGGCGATCAATCGGAGGCAAGCTTGGCCCACGCAAAGCAGATGCTCAAAGAAGCTCGAGGTTAGGTCGTATCAGCGGTGTTGATGGGACAAAATAGACTGAAATTTTTGTCCCACTACGCGTTTTACTCAACGACCTTATCCGGCTGGATGAGCTCCTCGTAGTAGCTGATATGTTCGCGAGCGTCTTCAATCTCGGGCAGCAGGAAGTTGTAGATGACTTCGATGATCATCGTGGCACTGATCTTAGAGAACGCAAAGTCGCCTGTCGTCAGCAGCGCTTCGTGGTTGACGGTATTAAAAGTGTAGTCTGCCAGACGCGCGAGCGGGGATTTGCTGTCGCTGCTGATGACGACTACGGTTGCGCCGCAGTTGCGAGCCGCTTTTGCCATGCGATTCAGTCGGCGCGATTTGCCGGAGTTTGAGATTAGCACGATGACGTCACCCGGGCGCAACGTGAGCGCAAAGCCGATTGATGTCTCGCTAATGGTGCTCGCCATGCAGCGCAGGCCCAGCTGCGAAAACTTAAACGTCGCATCGAGCGCGACCGCGTTCGTATTGCCCACAGCTGCAAACTCAATAACCCCTGCATGCTTAAGGGCATGCACAACAGCCGCCAGCGTATCGTGGTCGATCCCGTCGATGGTCGCATTAAGCTCGCTCACCTTGGCAGCCAGGATGTTCTTAAGGCTCTGCTCCATGTTGTCGAGCGATACCTCGTCGGTCAGGCCCTCGTTGCGCTGACTCTCCAAGTCGCGCGCCAACGAAAACTGAAAGCTGCGGAAGCTGCCAAAGCCAAGCTTGCGGCAGAAGCGCGAAACGGTCGCCTCGGACGTGGCGGCGGCGCGCGAGAGCTGAGCCGCCGTGAGGCGTGGCGCCTCGGACTGGTGCTCCAATATATAGTCGACAATGCGCTGCTCGGACTCGCTGTATCCCTGATGGGTACTAATGAGGGAAAGTGCGCTCTTGCTACTATCGGTCATGGATGGCTCCTGGTTGGCATGAAAATCGGACTCGTTTTGCAATGTCATAGTATAGGGGGATTTTCAATTACAAGATACACCTTGCCGTTTCAAGTGTTGATGGTAAACTTTCACTTACCGTTTACGGTTATGAAAGAACCTTTCACCGGAGAATTGCGCCTTGTCTCTTCTCACGCGGACGGTAGGTTGGTATCTTTCAGTTGTGGAAAAGCGCGCAAGGACGCGCGTGTAGGGGAGCGCCCGCGGGCGCTGTACTCAAGAAGGAGGGACACATGGCTAAGTTTGACATCATCGCCGCGACCGGTTGCCCGACCGGCATTGCGCACACCTTCATGGCGAAGGAGGCGCTGGAGAAGGCAGCTGCCGAGCGTGGTCTGACCATTAAGGTCGAGACACATGGCCAGGTCGGTGTCGAGAACGAGCTCACCAAGAGCGAGATCGCCGGTGCCAAGGCCGTCGTCGTCGCAGCCGATAAGGATGTCCAGGCTGAGCGTTTCGCCGGTAAGCCCATGGTTTCCGTTGGTGTTTCCAAGGCCCTGTCTGTCGAGGCTGCTGGTAAGCTGATCGACCGCGCGCTCGCCGCCAAGGGCGACGACACGGTTGCCGCTGCCGCCGATGTCGAGGACGAGGTCGAGGAGAAGGAGTCCATCGGTCACGTTATCTATAAGCACCTCATGAACGGCGTCAGCCACATGCTGGTCTTCGTCGTTGCCGGTGGTGTTCTGACCGCCATTTCGTTCCTGTGGGGCATCACGTCCTTTGATTCGACGGCTGCCGACTACAACAGCTTTGCCGCGATGCTCAAGATTATCGGCGGTATCGCCATGAACCTCATGGTTCCGGTGCTCTCCGCCTACATCGCCGAGTCTATCGGCAAGCGCCCGGCGCTCGTCCCCGGCTTTGTTGCCGGTATGATTGCCATCCAGGGTCTTCCCATCAACGCCGATACCGGCATGATCGACGCTGGAGGCTCGGGTGTGGGCTTCGGCTTCCTGGGCGGCATCGTCGGCGGCTTCCTCGCTGGCTATGTCATCCTGCTGCTCGAGAAGGCTTTCTCTAAAATTCCCGCGAGCCTTAATGGCCTGAAGGCAATCTTCCTGTATCCGCTGTGCTCTACCGCCATCGTCGGCCTGGTCATGCTCGGTATTTCCGGCCCCATGGCTGCCATTAACCAGGGCATGATGGATTTCCTGCAGAGCCTCGGTAACTCCGGTCCGGTGATCCTTGGCCTGGCCATCGGCTGCATGTGCGCCTTTGATATGGGCGGCCCGGTCAACAAGGCTGCTTACGCTACTGGCACCTTCCTGCTCGGTACCGCTCTCGAAGCTGGCGTCGGCACCGAGACCTACAACTTCGGCACCAACTTCATGGCTGCCGTCTCCGCCGCTTGCATCGTTCCGCCGCTGATCACCACCTTCGCCGTCGTTGTCGGCAAGAAGTACTTCAGCCAGGAGGATCATGACGCCGGTATCGTCAACCTCATCCTTGGTTGCACCCACATCACCGAGGGCGCCATTCCGTTCATGACCAAGAACATCTGGCCCGTCATGCCCATCATGATGCTCGGTTCTTCCATCGCTTCCATCTTGACCATCTTCTTCAACGTTCACGATCCGGCGCCTCACGGCGGCTTCCTGGTCCTGCCCGTTGTCGAGAACGGCCCGCAGTGGGTCCTCGCGATCCTCATCGGCGCTGTGGTCGGTGGCATCCTGTTCGTGGCCTTTAAGAAGTACGACTTTGAGAAGAACCAGAAGGCCGCTCCTGCAACCAAGCCGGTTGAGGCCCCCAAGGCCGCTGCCGTCGAGGCCCCCAAGGCCGAGGCTGCTGACTTCGTGAAGGTCGAGAACGTCTTTGTCGCCGAGGACTTCGCTTCTCGTGACGAGGCTCTGAGCTTTGTCTCCAACCAGGCCGTTAAGGCCGGTATCGCCGGCGATGCCGACGCCGTGATGAACGCCTTCCTGGCCCGCGAGGCCGAGGGCACCACGGGCATGATGGAGGGCTTCGCCATTCCGCATGCCAAGTCCGACGCCATCACCGAGGCCGCTGTCATCGTCGTCAAGGACGACTCTGGCGTGACCGGTTGGGACACCATGGACGGCGCTCCCGTCAACGTTGCCATCGCCCTGCTCATCCCGGGCGCTCAGGCTGGAACCACGCACCTCAAGATCCTGTCCAAGGTCGCCGAGGCGCTTATGGACGAGGACTTCCGTGCCACCGTCAAGGGTTCCACCGACGCCGCCGAGATCGCCAAGACGATCAACGCCCGCCTGGTCTAATTCCACGTTACGCGAATAACATCGCACCCTGTATATAAGGCGGAGTCCCTCCCCAGGGTCTCCGTCTTTTTCATCCCCAAATAAGTTGCGGTGAAATAGGGACTGTTTAAACGATTCAACCCCAAATTCAGCCCCTATTTCACCGCAACTTATAAAAGGGTATAGAGGGGGCTACCTATCGAGTCTTTATCGCGAACAGTTCATCAGCCAGAATTCCTTTCAGCCGACATAACTCTGGACCGACCGATTTTCCGCAGCTTGCTCGCCGGGCGGGGCGATTAAGTTTGTCGCGAGTTCCGCACGCAAAGGAAAGCACTTAATGTGCTTTCCGTC
>UQUX01000124.1 GCA_900544425.1 uncultured Collinsella sp. | reverse complement strand
GCCGTCAATCTCGTTGAAGCGCATGAGCAGGTTGATGAGCGTCGTCTTGCCTGCGCCCGTGGTTCCCACCACGGCAATCTTCTGGCCCGGCTCGGCGGTAAACGACACGTCGCGCATAAGCGGCTTGTCGGGCGAATAACCAAAGCGCACATGCTCAAAGGAGACGCGGCCCTCCACGCGACCCGGCAGCTTGGCGGCCTTGTCCGGCAGCGGATCGGCCTCCATCTCGGGCTCATCGAGCAGGTCGAACACGCGCTCGGCGCTCGCCAGCGCGCTCTGCAGCGAGTTAAAGGTAAACGACAGCTGCGTCATGGGCTCGGACGCCTCATAGATAAACTGGAAGAACGCCTGGAACACGCCGACGGTCATATGCCCGGCAACCAACATGCTGCAGCCCACAAGCGCAATAACGATCTGCGCCAAACGGCCGATAAAGCGCACTGCGGGGCCGACAGCATTGATCATAAAGTCGGCCTTGGTGCTCACACGAGCCAGTTCCTTCGAAGCCTCGTGCACCTCAGCGGAGCTCTGACGTTCGCGGTTAAACGCGCGGATCACCAGACGGCCCGAATAGCCTTCCTCGACCGCACTCGTAATCTTGGACACCCACTCCTGGCGCTCGCCCGTCACATCGTGTGTGCGGCGCGAGACGACCTTCGTCACCAGCAGCGACAGTGCCGTAAAGAACAGAAAGACGAGCGTAAGCTGCACGCTGAACACGAACATCACGCTCACAGCACCAACAACCGTGCCGATCGACACGAGCAGCTGCAGCAATCCGCGCTGCATGCTCTCGGACATCTTGTCCAGGTCGTTGGTCGCGCGGCTGACGACCTCGCCGGGACGATGCGCGTCAAAATAGGCGAGCGGCAGACGGTTGAGCTTTTGCGCGATGCGGTTGCGCAGGCGCAGATTGAGACGCTCAGCGACGCTCGACATCAAAAAGCTCTGGAGCGCATAGAACGAGGCAGCGGCAGTCCAGATCATAAAGTAGACGAAAATGGTCTTGCCGCAGTTCTCCCAGGTGATGCTGAAAGTGGTGTCGTTGGCAAACGCCACCTGAATGTGGCCCCACAGCTCATCGATCACACGGGCGCTATATGCCGGCGCAGCGGTGTTAAAGATGGCATAGAACACAATACTCGCGAACACGATATAGAAGCGCCAATGGTCGCCGGCAGCCTCGCTCCACAGGCGGCGCACCGTCGCCCAGGTGTCGCGGGGTTTCTCGTCCTCGCCCTCGTCGTCCACATCGCGCATGCGCTCTGCCTCAGCGCGGGCGCGCTCGTCCTCGGCGCGCTCGTTTTCCTCGTAGAGCGCTTGGCGGCGAGCCTCGCGCTCGGCTGCAGCCTTGGCGGCGTCATCCAGCTCGGGTGCCACGGCAGCCGTTTCCTCGACCAGCCCCGCGGCAACGGCGCCATCACCGCCGCTCTGCTTCTTGAGCTCCTCGGCCATGCTACTCACCTCCCTTCATTTGCGATTCCGCGATGGCGCGGTACACCTCGCAGGTTTCCATAAGCTCCTCGTGCGTGCCCAAGCCCACAACCTCGCCGTCCTTGAGCACGACAATCTGGTCGGCGTGCAAAATCGTCGAGATGCGCTGCGCGATGATGAGCACCGCTGCGTCACGTGTCTCATCTTGTAACGCATGGCGCAGGGCGGCATCAGTCTTAAAGTCCAGGGCCGAAAAACTATCGTCGAAGATATATAGATCGGCGCGCTTCATGAGTGCGCGAGCAATGGCCAGGCGCTGGCGCTGGCCGCCCGAGAAGTTCGTGCCGCCCTGGGCCACCGGCGTATCGAGCCCCTGGGGCTGGTCGAGCACAAAGGTGCTCTGGGCAACCTCCAGCGCATGGAGCATGTCAGCCTCAGTCGCGCCTTCGTTGCCAAAGCGCAGGTTGCTTGCAACGGTGCCTGAGAACAGCCACGCCTTCTGCGGCACGTAAGCGATATGCCCGCGAATCTCACCTTGCGAAAGGTCGTGCAGATCGATGCCGTTCAGGCGAATGGCGCCCTTCGTTGCATCGTGGAAGCGAAGCAGGAGCTTGGCCACCGTTGACTTGCCCGAGCCCGTTGAGCCCACGATCGCGGTCGTCTGTCCGCGGCGGCAGGCAAAACTCAGGTTGCACAGAGTGTCCTCGTCGGCATCGTCAAAACGGAACGACATATGGTCGAACACGGCAACCGCATCGGTACCGTCAACAGGCTCCGCCGCGCACGTATCTAGCGTGCGCTTGCCGTCCACGATGCTCGGCTCGATTTCGAGCACCTGTTGCGCACGGTTGAGACACGCCGCAGCGCGCGGGAGCGTCAGAATCACCATCTGCGCCATCATCACAAAGAAAAGGATCAGGATCGCGTATTCCAACACGGCCGAGATGCTGCCGATTTGCATGGCGTGGACGCCCACGCGGTTGCCGCCCACCCACAGCACCGCCACCTCGGCGATATTCATCAAAAAGAAGCTGGAACTGTCGAGACCCACAAACAGGTGGTTGACCTTGATGGCGTTGGCCGCGTAATCGCTAAACACCTCGTCCAGGCGCTGCTCCTCGTGGCGCTCCTTGTTAAATGCGCGGATGACGCGCACGCCCACGATGTTCTCGCGCAGCACCACGTTCATGCGGTCGATAAAGCTCTGCAGGCGCATAAAGATCGGCGCGGCGTTAGCCACCGTAAAGACCGCCGCCACCAGCACGATCGCAACGACCACGCCCAGCAGCGTGCCCATGGCGGGATCGATGAACCAAGCAAAAATGATGCCTGCCACGGCCAAGAACGGCACCGGCAACACCAGCTGAATCGTCTGAAGGACAGCTTGCTGAATCACGTTGATGTCGTTGAGCGAGCGTGTGATCATCGAACCCATGCCAAAGCGCTCAAAGTCGCTGGCGGACAGCTCGAGCGACTTGTCGTACACGGCATTGCGGATATCGCAGGCCACGTTGGCGGCCAGGCGCGCTGAAAGATAGCAGCCCAGCACCGTGCCGCCGCTGGCCATGCCGGTCGCGATAAGCATGTACAGGCCGTTGCGTAATATATAGTCGACATCGCCCGTGGCAATACCGGTGTTGACCATGTTCGCCAGCATCGTGGGAACCAACAGCGTACCGACGTTATCTATCAGCACCGCAAACAGCGTCACCGCAATCAGACCGCGGTACGGCCTCATAAATCTCATTAAGAGTCGCATGCGTCCCCCTCGCCCTTATCGTCAGCCTCGTTCTCGGCGGCCACTTGCCGTTTAAATGCCTCGCACTCTTCGTTCAGAACATGGGAGAACTTACCGACCAAGCGCATGATCTCGCGCTGCTCCCACGGCTCGAGCGCCTCGAATGCCTGTTGCTCGGCTTTTTGCGCCGGCAACGCGTAGCGCTTGGCAAACTGCACGCCTTCTTCGGTCAGTCGCACAACCTTGTTCTTACGACTGCCCTCGGCAAACTCCAACGTCGCAAGCCCTCGCGCCCTAAGCGTCTTGATCGCCGAATTGATGGTCTGTTTGCTGTAGAACCATTCACTCGTCAGCCGACTCACGGCAACGCTTCCGCCCGCTGCACTCGTGTCGACGAGCATCCAGTAGGCGCAGTCCGAAAGACCGCAGGCGCGCGCGAACTCCGAATAGATACGGTCAAGCCCGTTGAGCATCCGGTCGAAATCGACCAGGCTAACTGCACTATTCATCTCTCCCACCATTCGATAGTCCGAGTTTTGACCAATTTATATCTCTACATTAGTCCGAGTTTTGACTATCGTCAACAGGCTCTCCGCGAATGCGTGCATTTTTATGGCCTATCGGCAGAAAAAGACCGCCGGCGCGGGGGCGGCGCCAGCGGTCACGTGAAAATCGAGTTTTATTGCCTGTTAAGCGGCGACGGCCTCATAGACCGTAGCGCCCGAGAAGCTGTCATGCAGGCTCTTGCCGGCAATCCACGGCAGCTCGACAACCTCGCAGACCGTGTTGACCAGCTCGGAGCAGTCAGTAAAGTGGCCCTTGTCGTTGAGGGCCTCGCAATCCTGAACACGCCAATAGCCATCGGTGTGCGTGATGTAGTACTCGTGATCGTTGATCGACACGAAAGCGCGCGTCTTGGAACGCAGCAGCTTCAGAAATCCTTCGAAATCGGTCTCGACGACATCTCCAGCCTGGAACATGATGTTACCTCCTGGCCCGGCGCCACCACGGCGCATTGATAAACGTTGGTACTCCTTTAGTAAAACCTTTATCAAAGGTTATGCGTTCGTCATTTAGGCAAGTGGTAAAAAACCGCAGGGTAGACGGGATAAAACGTTTAACCATCCCATTTGTTTGTCACATTCTGAAGGTACTTTTATGCAAACCTACTTTCCCAATTGGAATCCATCCTTTTGGCCGGGCAATTGACCGTCTATCGTTTAAGCCCGACGGGTATGAACGGGGCATCTGCAACGCCACCGCAAGGAGACACCATGGAGACTATCGAAACACTCATTCACCGCCGCAGCTGCCGCAAATACAGCAATCGTCCCGTCGAGGCCGAAAAGCTTGCACGGATTATCGAAGCCGGCCAATATGCACCGAGCGGCATGGGCCGCCAGCCGGTGACGTTTGTCGCCGTCACCGACCCCGCGACCGTCGAGCGTCTCTCACAGCTCAACGCCCAGGTCATGGACAGCAACAGCGACCCCTTCTATGGCGCCAAGACCGTTGTGGTGGTGCTGGTTGACCGCAGCGTGCCCACACATCTGGAAGACGGCTCGCTCGCCATGGGCAACTTGCTCAACGCCGCCTATGCACTGGGTGTCGATTCGTGCTGGATTCACCGCGCGCATGAGGTCTTTGACTCGCCCGAGGGCCTGGAGCTGCTGGCCAGCTGGGGCCTGCCCGCCGACGGCAGCCTGCGCGGTGTCGGTAACTGCATTCTTGGCTACGCCGAGGACACGCTACCCGAGCCCAAACCCCGCCGCGACAACGTGGTGTACGTCAAGTAGCGCAGGAGTGTCCCAAACTGCCGGCAGAGACGATATGAGCAGGACATAAAAAACATTGAGAGCCCCTGCTGCA
>UQUX01000123.1 GCA_900544425.1 uncultured Collinsella sp. | reverse complement strand
ACCAGAAGGTCTATGCCGTCCTCTTTTCATGCCAATTTGTTCGCTCTGGTGTCCGCTCGCTGTCCGTCCTCTACCTGCGGCGTTGCCATTGTTGGGGTAGTCGTTGGGGCGTTCTTGTCTGACTAGTCGTTTAAGAACGTCCCCAACGACTACTTTCCGCGCGGAAGAATTGTCGCAGCTGCGTTAAGCAGTGTCGCTCGTTACTCGCCCAGAATCAGCGCCGCTAGCTCGTTCTGGGTGTCCACCACGTAGTCGGCGCCGGCGGACTCCAGCTCTGCGCGGCCGCGGAAGCCCCAGCTGACGCCCGCACTCTTAAGGCCGGCGTTGTGACCGGTCAGGATATCGACATTGGAATCGCCCACATAGAGCGTGGTCGACGGATCGGCGCCTAGCTCTTCCATCACATGCAGCGTAACAGGCGCCTCGGGCTTGGGCGGAAACGCATCGACGCGGCCTTGCACCAGCGCAAAGCGCTCGGAACCAAAATACTTCTCGATAAGCGGAGCCGCCGAGACGTGGTCCTTGTTGGTGAGCACGGCAAGCTGAACGCCCGCGGCGCGTAGGCGGTCGAGCATCTCGATCGTGCCGGCATAGGGGGCGGTGTGGTCCTCCTTGTGCTCGCCGTAGTAAGCCCTAAACTCGGCAAGCGCCTGCTCAAACATGCGGCCGTCGCCCGCATACTCGGCGGGCATAAAGCGCTCAACCAGCTTGAGCATGCCGTTTCCCACCTTGTAGCGGTACTCGTCTACGGCAAACGAGGGCCAGCCGTGCATCTCGCAGGTATGGTTGCCGGCGGCCGCCAGGTCCTCGAGTGTGTTGAGGATGGTGCCGTCCAGGTCAAAGATCACATGGGAAAAAGCTGCTGCCATAAAAACTCCCGTCATTGGGTTTAAAACGCACCCCATAATACTGGGCTTCCGCGTTGGGCGTGCTTGGAATCTGAACATCTCCAGGGGTATCAGGCCGCATCGCGCCGACCGTGTGGTTTCGCCCTAGCAAATCCTCGGCAGCTGTTCTCCCACGAGCATGTCGAGGATGCGGGTCGAGCCCCAGCCGGTGCGCACGCGCACGGCGGGATGGGCGCCCTCGGCAAGTGGCAGCACGCGACCGATGATGGCGGCATTCTCGCCGTAGCGGGCGGCGCGCATGGCGCTCAGCGCGGCATCGGCTTGCTCGGCCGGCACGACGGCAACCATCTTGCCCTCGTTTGCCACCTGCAGCACATCGTAGCCGAGCATCTCGCAGGCTGCCTGCACGTCTGGGCGCACGGGCACATCGTCCTCGTCGATCTCCATGGTAACGCCGCTGGCCTGCGCAAACTCGTTGAGCGTCGAGGCCAAGCCACCGCGCGTGGGGTCGCGAAAGCAGCGTGTGTCGGGTGCTGCAGCAAGCACATCGGCAATCAGGTGGTTGAGCGGCGCGGCGTCGCTTTCGATGGTGCTCGAAAACGCCAGACCCTCGCGTTGGCTCATGATAGCGATGCCGTGGTCGCCCAGTGTACCTGAGACCAGGATGACATCGCCGGGCCGGCAGTTTGCGCCGCTGAGCGCCACGCCCGCGGGTACCTCGCCCACACCGGCGGTATTGATATAGACGCCGTCGGCCCCGCCGCGCTCGACCACCTTAGTGTCGCCCGTGATTATGGACACGCCCGCTTCGTGCGCCGTTTCGGCCATCGTCTGCACAATCTGGTGGAGCTTATCCATGGGATAGCCCTCTTCGAGGATAAAGCCGCACGATAGGTAGCGCACGTTGGCGCCCGAGGTCGCGACGTCGTTGACGGTTCCGCACACGGCGAGGCGGCCGATGTTGCCACCGGGGAAGAACTGCGGCGAGACTACAAAGCTGTCGGTCGACATGGCGATGCGCCCGCTCGCGGGCAGCGCGGCGACGCCGGCGTCGTTGCCTTCGAGCAGCTCGGGCGACCCAAAGGCATCCAAAAAGACCTCATCGATGATGCGCTTCATCATCTGTCCGCCGGAGCCGTGGCCCAGCAGGACGGTGCTATCGGTAACGCTATGGGACATATCGAAAACTCCAATCGTGGGTGGAATTATATGGGTGAGGCGCAGCGTCGACTGGTCCGCCGTTCGTTAGAACGGCGGAACCTATTAGCCTCGGTAGCGGAAATATGCTGCGCAGCTGCCCTCGGAGCTCACCATGCAGGGGCCGACGGGATGCTCGGGCGTACAAGCGTGGCCGAACAGGGGGCAGTCGCTCGGCGTAATGGCCCCGCGCAGCACGTCGCCGCAGCGGCATCCGCGCGGCTCGACCGTCGCCTCAACGGGCACGTCAAAGCGAACGCGGGCATCAAAGCGCGAGAACTCGGGGCGGATGGAAAGGCCCGAGTTGGCAATCAGCCCCAATCCACGCCATGTGGTATCGCACGGCTCAAATACCTGCTCGACCAGCTGGCGCGCCACGGGATTGCCGTCGGCATTGACGCCACGACGGTAGGCGTTGTCGATTGCGGGCTGCCCCTCAACAACCATTTGGACCAGCATGCAGATACCCTGCAGGATATCGACCGGTTCAAATCCCGTGACCACGCCCGGGGTATTGAATTCGTCGACCAAAAAGCTAAAGGGCGCCAAGCCCGTGATGGTGGCGACGTGTCCCGGCAGGATAAAGCCATCGATGGCGGTCTCGGGATCGTTGGCGATGGCGCGCAACGCCGGCGGCGTGGTCTTGTGGGCGCAATAGACCGAGAAGTTCAAAAGCCCGCGCGCTTCGGCCTCCAAGATGGCGGCGGCGATGGTGGGCGTTGTGGTCTCAAAGCCCACGCCCATAAAAATAACCGGGCGATCGGGGTTTTGCTCGGCAATGTCGAGTGCATCGAGCGGGGAGTACACAATGCGAATGTCACGCCCTGCCGCCTTTTGCGCAGCGAGCGAGGTGGATGATCCGGGCACGCGCATCATGTCGCCAAAGGTGGTGATGATGGCGCCGTCTATGTTGGCGAGCGCGATTGCGTGGTCGATGTCGCGGTTGGCGGTGACGCAGACGGGGCAGCCCGGGCCGCTCAGCAGCTTGAGCCCGGCCGGCATAATGGAGCGAAAGCCATAGCGGCCGATGCTTACGGTGTGCGTGCCGCAGACTTCCATAAGGTTGATGGCGCGGTCGCCGACAAGCTCGTGAATGCGCTCGATGAGCTCGCGAGCCAGCTTGGGATCGCGGAATGCCGAGAAGTCGATACCGGAGCGCGCCGGTTGTTCGGGCGCCACTAGTAAGCCTCAGCCGGGTTGGTGGCAAGCTGGTCTTCTTCGACCAGCTCGGACATGGCATTAACAAGCTCGAGCGTTTCCTGCGCTTCCTGCTCGTTGACAATCTGGATGCCAAAGCCGGCGTGCACGAGAACATAGTCGCCTACCTGCGCCGTCGGCACGAGTCTCAGCGAAACAGGGCGCTCGATGCCCATCATGTCGACGGTGGCCTTGAGGTCATCGTCGCGTTTGACTACTTTACCGGGAACGGCAAGGCACATAATGTTCCTCTTTTATACGCTTTGCGCTGGATGGGCGCTGGATAATCCATCGTTTGATGGTAGCGCTCGCGGGGGCTGCGGGCAAACGCGCTACACCTGTGAGACGGCGGCTTGCGGGTTGGCCAAACAGCCTATTGCGGTGCGACCTGTGCGAGGCGAGTGCGTGCGACTGCCGCCTGACCGTAGGCGATGCAGCCGTCGTTAACGGGCACGGTTTGGGGAATCAAGACAGTGAGACCCATGCTTTTGAGCTCGCGGGTGAGGAGCTGGAGCAAAAGTCGGTTCATGAACACGCCGCCCGAGAGCGCGACGGTATCGATGCCTTCGCGCGCGCAGATTTCGCGTGCGATTCGTGCCGAAGAGCGCGCGATGGCGATATGGAAGTCGAGCGCGAGCCTGTAGGCGGGCGCTCCGGCTTCAATTCCTCCCAAAAGTGCCTCAAAGAGTGCTTTCTGGTCCAGAACATAGGGGCCGTCCAGCCACGATGGGCCAGATGCGAAATAGCCGGCGTTGTCGTCGGGAAAATGGGCGATTTCGTTGTCGAGCGCGCGCCAGGCGGCGGCCTCAAGCTCGATGGCGGGTTCGCCCTCGTAGGTTGCCTTGTCGCAGATGCCCAGAATTGCTGCCGCGGCATCAAAGAGACGCCCCATGCTGCTGGTACGCGGGCTGTTGATGCCGCGCTCGATCATGGTGGCTGTCACGCTGCGCGTTTGTTCGTCGAGGCTGTCCAAAAGCCGAGCGGCACCTGGGTGCTCGAGCAGGCCGAGCTCACTGAGCAGGGCGAAGGCGTTGCGGCGGGCGTCGCGCACGGAGGCCGCCCCACCGGGGAGCGCCCAGGTGCGCAAATGCGCGGCGCGCTCAAAGCCGCCAAGGCTGGCAACAAGAAACTCGCCGCCCCAAATGGTCCCATCGGTGCCGGCGCCGGTGCCGTCAAAGGCGATGCCAAGGACGCGCGCGTCGGTTGTAAGCTGGCCCGCGGCGATGGCCTCGGCCATTACGCTCGCGATATGCGCATGATGGTGCTGCACCTCGACGAGCGGCAGATTGCATTTTCGCGTCTGCTCGCGCGCCCACTGGCCCGATAGATAGCTGGGGTGTACATCGCAGGCCAAGGCGGCGGGCGCCAAGTCAAAGAGATCTTCCAAGCGCGTGCGCGCGGCGTTCCAGGCATCGAAGGCCCCGCCGTTTTCAACATCGCCGATATGCTGCGACACAAAACAGGTCGCCTCGCCGTTCGTCCCTTCACGCGTGAGCGCAATCGTGGCCTTTTGTTGTGGCCCGCAGGCGAGCACGCAGGACGGAGCGCCGTCGAGCGCCGGCAACGGCAGCGGCTGGGGTGCATATCCGCGAGCGCGGCGAACGGGCATAATGGCGCCGTCGACCACGCGCACTACAGAGTCGTCGTAGCGCGAGAGGATCGCGCGGTCGTTACCGAGCAACGCGTCGGCGATGCCGGCAGCAACGAGGTGTTCCCAGGCAAGGTCGTCGTCGGTCTCGATGGGTTCTTCGCTCAGGTTTCCGCTGGTCATGACGAGTGCGTGCATACCGTGCGACGCGGCAGCTGCAAGCAGAAGATGCTGAAGCGGGGTG
>UQUX01000122.1 GCA_900544425.1 uncultured Collinsella sp. | reverse complement strand
TCGTCGGTCTCGTGCGGGGTAATAGCCTCGACGGCAGAGACTGCCTTGGGCAACATGCCATCGGGCAGCGCGGTCTCGACCTCGCCCTTATCGCAGGCCTCGGCGAGTGCCGGATTAATGGGAAGCGTGCCCAAGATGTCGAGGTTATAGCGCTCTGCGACCTCGGGGAGCTTGCTCTTGCCAAAGACCTCGATCTTCTTGCCGCAGTCGGGGCACTCAATATAGCTCATGTTCTCGACGATGCCCAGAATGGGGACGTTCATCTTCTCGGCCATGTTGACCGCCTTGGCGACAATCATCGAGACCAGATCCTGCGGGCTCGTGACGATGACGATGCCGTCGACGGGCAGTGACTGGAAGACGGTGAGCGCGACGTCGCCTGTTCCCGGAGGCATGTCGACCAGCAGGTAGTCGATGGGGCCCCACGAGGTCTCGCTCCAGAACTGCCTGATGGCGCCTGCGATGACCGGACCGCGCCAAAGGACGGGGTCGGTCTCGTTTTGGAGCAGAAGGTTGGAGCTCATGACCTTGACGCCGTGCTCGGAGATTTCAGGCAGCATGAGGTTGCCAAGGGCATGGACGTGGCGTCCGCTCATACCGAACATCTTGGGGATAGAGGGACCGGTGATGTCGGCATCGAGGACGCCGACCTTGTGGCCGTGACGGGCAAGCTCGGTGGCGATGGCACCGGTGACAAACGACTTGCCGACACCGCCCTTGCCGGAAAGCACGGCGATGACGCGTTTGACCTCGGACAGCGTATTCTCCTCAAATTGCGACGGCGACGTTTGTCCGCCGGCGGCCTGTGCGTGCTCGCAACCCATGTATGACTCCTTTGTATATGTTGGGGCCGGGGCCCCGTGATGTGACACGAGCGTCATTGTACCCTCGTTTGCGAGCGGGAGTCATTTACGATGCATTTGGGCCGAGCGTGCTTGCAATACGATGGGTCCAAGCGAATGGGCGGGCTTACTGAACTTTGCTGGCGAACTCGAGGTATTGCATGCGCTGCAGCTTGTTGATCGTCGAGGCGTATGGGCTGTCTTCAGATTCCAAGTCGTAGCGCAGCCCGTCGGTACCGAGGTAGCCGGCGACATTGATGGTGGGCACATCTGACCTTGTTGCAAGCAGAGCCTTTTGATAGTCGGTGAGCGGGGCGCCGATCTTATTAAGGGTAATGGCTGCAACCTCGTTTGCCCCGACGGTGTCGTAGACGTTGAGCTCGGTATTGCCGGCGATTTCATAGTTAGCCCAGACAAAATATGTCGACTGATAGATACGGAAAGCGTGGCTTGCCGTATCTTCCTGAGGGTACAGCTCGTCGTTGAGAGTCGTTGCGGCGCTCGGCTGATGGTCGCCAAAAAAGACAAGGACAACCGGTCTGCCGATATTGCGGAGCTCGTTGATAAAGTACTCGAGGTCCCGGTCGGATGCGTTGATGCAGGTAAGATAGGTGTTGAGCGCGCTATTGGCACCCTCGCTGGCTCCCTCGACCCAATAGTTTGTAAGCTCCTCGGCGGGAACGGTGCCATAGTCGTAGCCGCCATGATTTTGCATCGTGACGTCAAAGATGAACTGCGGGGCTTCGTCGGTTCTAAGCAGGTCGAGTATCTTGTCGTAGGTGGCGTAGTCGCATACGCCGGCATGGTAACAGGGCGCACCTTCGAAATCGCCGATTGAAAGAAAGTCTCCAAAGCCCAGCTGCTGATAGATTTTATCTCGATGGTAGTTGACGGGGTTTTGCGGGTGCATAGCGGTAGCGGTATACCCAAGCTCCTTAAGGTCCTTTGCCAGGCTGTCGACGCCATTCATCTGATATAGCTGATAGGGGATTTTGCCTAATCCGACAAAGGCCGTTGTCGCTCCGGTCAAAAATTCGAATTCGGAGTTCGCCGTTCCGCCACCGGCGACCGAAGCGAGCATGGTGCCGCGAACAAGTGTGTCGGGAAGCGAGTTGTAGAATGCGGGGCCGGTGTACCCGGCCGCCTGGAGCTGCTCAAAGCACGAAAGGTCGCTAAAACTCTCATTCATGACGGCAACAATCGTCGGCTTGATTTCATTGAACTGGGCAACGGCCGCCGCGCGCTGCTCGCTCGAGCCATACGTGCTGTCGTAGGTGGCGGCGAGCTCCTGCTCGATGCTCTGCGCCTCATCGGGCGTATAGTCTTCGGGCTTCTCAATGGGCAACTCGTTGACCATTTCGGTGAACGAAGTGATAAAACCCTGAGACGCATATGTGGTGATGGGCTGCCAACGGTCAAATCCAAAATTCAGCGCCTGCTCCAAGTCGATGCTGGAAAAGCCCGAGAGCCCCACAACGGTCACTAACAGAAAAGCACAGAGGTTAGCGGCGATTGCGGGGAAGACATGGGTGGGCGTACGGAGCTTTCGCGGACGGATAAGCGAAAGAAGCCCCAGGGAAATCTCCAGCAGGGCGAGAGAGGTTACGATTCCGGCGGTAAAGGTAAACTCGTATCCCTCGCTCACCTCCATTGCGGTGCCAAGGGCCAAGATATCGCTTGGCAGGATGGCTTCGCCTTTAAACGTTATGACGAAGTGCTCGGCAATGCCAAGGATGCAGCAGGCGACGGGCACGAGGGCCATGACGCCTCCATGACGCTGTCCCAGCAAATAAAGGGAGAGCAGAACCGTCGCGAGCAGCCCGACGGAAAACCCGAATGAGTTGGCGGGAATGCGATAGAACGTTTCGTTGCAGGCAATTTCGAGTGAAACGAACGAGAGCGCTGAAACAGCGGCGATGACAAGGATGTCACGGCAAATACAGGCAACCGTTCCCGTCGCAAGATCGGTTTGGTCGATAAGTCCCGAAACCAAGGGCTCGACAAGAAGTATGACGGCGGCAGCACCGAGCGCCGAATAAGAAAGGACCCATAGGGAACTGTCCTCATTTACGAGCAATTGATTCGTAATCCATGCAGCTACCATGCCGAGCGGGATGAGGAGCGTCGCGCACCAAAAGACGCGGGCAATGGGTGGCTTTTCATTGTGTTTGATTGAAAAATACACGCGCACGACGACGGTGGCCACGATAAGGATGGCGATGAATATGGGCAGATTGGCCATGTCACTCGAAGTGATTTCAAGGGGGATATCTTCGGTCATGGACGTTCCTCTGTTACGGCAAATTAAGTTCAGTATTAGATTACTGTAACCTTTCCACGGCATTTCGAGAAACAAAGCGCCCGATACGCAAAGCTAAAGGTCTGCGAATCTTGTATTACGAACATCTGTGCGCGTCGAGTGCGCTAAACTCATCGACAGTATGATTCGATGCAATAGGAGGCAAGGAGCTTCCATGTCTGATTCTTCTATCGTTATTCGCGGCGCTCGTGAGCACAACCTCCGTGATATCGATGTTTCCATTCCGCGTGACCAACTCGTGGTCATTACCGGTCTTTCTGGCTCGGGCAAGAGTTCGCTGGCATTTGACACTATCTATGCCGAGGGCCAGCGTCGATACGTTGAGAGCCTTTCGAGCTATGCGCGCCAGTTCTTGGGCCAGATGGACAAACCCGACTTGGATTCAATCGACGGCCTTTCGCCGGCGGTGTCGATTGACCAAAAGACGACGTCTAAAAACCCTCGCTCGACGGTTGGCACCGTAACCGAGATTTATGACTATCTGCGCCTGCTGTTCGCCCGTGTGGGCACCCCGCACTGCCCCGAATGCGGCCGCGTCATTGAGCGTCAGACGACCGACCAGGTTGCCGACAAGGTCTTGGCGGCGGGGGAGGGCCGCCGCGCGTTTGTGCTGGCACCGGTGGTGCGCGGGCGAAAAGGCGAGTACACCAAACTGTTTGAGGACCTTCGCGCCGAGGGCTTTAGCCGCGTGCGTGTCGACGGTGAAGTGCGCTCGCTCGACGATCCGATCGATCTGGACAAGAAGTTCAAGCACGATATCGAGGTCGTGGTCGATCGCATCGTGATCCGCGAGAACTCTCTGGGCCGTATCGCCGAGTCTGTTGAGCAGGCGACCGCGCTGGCTCACGGCAATGTAAACGTGTACATGCTGCCCAATCGCGATGCTCCCGAGGGGACCGAGGGCGAGCTGCTGGAGTATTCGTTGGCCTTGGCGTGCCCGGAGCATGGTCACTCCATTGACGATCTTCAGCCGCGTGATTTTTCGTTCAACGCTCCCTATGGCGCATGTCCTGAGTGCGACGGCCTGGGCTTTAAGAAAACCGTTGATGCCGAGGCGCTGATCGAGGACCCCTCGAAGTCCATTGCCGACGGAGTCTTTGGTAGCCTGTTCGGCAATTCGAACTACTATCCGCAGATTTTTGCTGCGGTCTGCAAACACTTTAAGGTGAGCACCGATACGCCGTGGGAGGACTTGCCCCCTCGCGTGCGTCGTGCATTCTTGGATGGCCTGGGCGATACGAAGATCTCGGTCGACTACCAAAAGCTCGACGGACGTCGCAGCCAGTGGGATACCAAGTTTTCGGGCGTTCGCAACATTCTGTACGAACGCTATACCGAGACGACGAACGAGAACACCAAGGCGCGCTTGGAGAAGTACATTCGCGAGGAACCGTGCTCGAGCTGCCACGGCGCTCGTTTGCGCCCTGAGATGCTCGCCGTCACCGTGGGCGGCAAGTCCATTTACGAGGTTTGTTGCCTGTCGTGCCGTGAGTCGCTCGAGTTTTTTGAGGGCTTGGAACTTACCGAGCGTCAACGGTTTATCGGCGGCCGTATCGTCAAGGAAATCCTGGAGCGCTTGCGTTTTCTGGTCGATGTTGGACTCGACTATCTGACGCTCGATCGTGCCTCGGCGACGCTTTCCGGTGGCGAGGCACAGCGTATTCGACTGGCAACGCAGATCGGCGCGGGTCTCATGGGCGTGCTCTATATTCTGGATGAGCCCTCGATCGGTCTTCATCAGCGTGACAACGAGCGCCTGATCAAGACGCTCGAGCGCCTGCGCGATATCGGCAATACCGTTATCGTCGTCGAACACGACGAGGATACAATCCGTGCCGCCGACTACGTGATCGACATGGGGCCCGGCGGCGGAGAGGCCGGAGGCAGGATCGTAGCCGCGGGAACCCCGGATGAGATCCG